>JAOTWJ010000012.1 GCA_029862925.1 Gemmatimonadota bacterium | reverse complement strand
CGCGGTGGCGCGGCGCTGTCGATCTACGGCGTCACCGGCGCCCCCATCAAGTACGTGGGCACGGGCGAGCGGATCGACGCGCTCGACGTGTTCGATCCGACGCGGATGGCCGGGCGGATTCTGCAGCAGGGTGACGTGGTGGGGCTGGTGGAGCGGGCGCAGGAGGCGGTGGACGCGTCGGAAGCCGAGCAGCTGGCGCGGAAGGCGACGTCGAAGAAGGGCATGGATCTCGAGGATTTCCTCAACGCCATGCGCCAGGTGCAGAAGATGGGCCCGCTCGAAGGGCTGTTGGGCATGTTGCCGGGCGTGCCCGCCAAGGCGCTGAAGCAGGCCAAGGTGGATCCGCGCCGGCTCAAGCACACCGAGGCGATCGTCCTCTCGATGACGCCCGCGGAGCGGCAGCGGCCGCAGATCCTGAACGGTTCGCGCCGCGCACGGATCGCGCGCGGGGCCGGGCGCCCCGTGCAGGAAGTGAACCAGCTGCTCAAGCAGTTCGAGCAGATGCGACAGGTGATGAAGGGCATGGGCAAGCTCCGCTTGCAGTGACTCACAGCAGGGACAGACGACACATGGCTACACGCATTCGATTGCGCCGGGTCGGCCGGAAGAAGCAGCCGGAATACCGCATCGTGGTCGCCGAGAGCACGGCGGCGCGCGACGGGCGGTTCGTGGACACGCTCGGCCACTACAAGCCGCGGGAGCAGCCGGCGGTGATTCAGGTGGACGCCGAGCGGGCACGTGCCTGGCTGGCCAAGGGCGCGTTGCCGACCGAGACGGTCCGCTCGCTGCTCAAGCAGGCCGGCGTCTTCGGCACGCCCGGCGCCGCCGCGCCTGCCGCGCCCGCCGCGACGGAGTAGCGGGCGGCGGTGGAAGCGGGCTACCTGCTGGTGGCGCGCTTCGCCAAACCGCACGGGCTGAAGGGTGAGGCGACGGTCTTTGTCCTCACCGACCGGCCCGCGGAGATCTTCGTGCCGGGCAGGGTGCTGACGCCCGTGGACGAGGCGGGGCAGCCGCTGGGACCGGACCTGACGCTGGAGCGGGCGCGCCCCTATCACCGGCGCTGGCTGCTCAAGTTCGCGGGGCTCGACGAGCGCTCGGCGCTCGAGGGGTGGCCCACCCAGCGCGCGTTTGGCGTGCCGACGGCCACGATCGCGGACGACCGCGACACGCGGCTCTACGAGTACGAGGTGCCCGGGGCGACCGTGCTCGTGGACGGAGAGGTCGTGGGAACGGCGCGGGGGCTGCTGCCGGTGCCGGGCGGACAGGTGCTGGTGATGGAGCGCGAGGGACGGGAAGTGCTGGTGCCGTTCCGTCCGCCCATCCTGGTCCGCACCGACCGGACGCGGCGGGAGATCGAGATCGATCCGCCGCCGGGGCTGCTGGAGCCGTAGCGGTGTTGACGATCAACGTGGTGACGATCTTCCCGGAGCTGTTCCGGGCGCCGTGCGAGACGAGCATCATGGGTCGCGCGCGGCGGGCAGGGCTCGTGGCGTACCGCGTGGTGGACCTGCGCGACTCCACGCACGACCGGCACCGGACCGTTGACGACACCGCGTACGGCGGCGGGGCCGGCATGGTGATGAAGCCCGAGCCCTTCTACGAGGCGCTGGAGGCCCTGGCGCCCGAGGGGCCGGTGGTGCTGCTGTCCGCGCGCGGCGTGCCGTTTCGGCACGGAGACGCGGTGCGGTACAGTCTGGCGCCCGAGGTCACGCTGCTCTGCGGCCACTACAAGGATGTGGATCAGCGCGTGGCCGAGCGGGCGGGGGTCGAAGAGGTGAGCGTCGGCGACTTCGTGCTGTCGGGCGGGGAGTTCGCGGCGCTCTGTGTGATGGACGCGGTCGTGCGCCTGCTGCCGGGGGCGCTCGGCGACCACGCGTCGGCGGCGGGGGACTCCCATTACGAGGGGTTGTTGAGCCCGCCCAGCTACACACGCCCGCCGACGTATCGCGGGCTGGCGGTGCCCGACGTATTGTTGAGTGGCGACCACGCGCGCATTGCCGCCTGGCGGCAGGCTCAGGCGGAACGACTGACGAGAGAGCGACGGCCCGATCTCTGGGCCCGCTTCGAGGCGGAACACCGGTCCCCCGGGACCGACTGACGAGGATGACGATCATGGACAAGCTCAGCGTCTTACAGCGCGAGGGTCTGCGGGACGACCTGCCGGATTTCCTCCCGGGCGACACGCTGCGCGTGCAGGTGCGCGTGCGGGAGGGAGACAAGGAGCGGTTGCAGGCGTTCGAGGGCGTGTGCATCGGGCGGCGCGGCGGCGGCATCAGCGAGACGTTCACCGTGCGCAAGGTCTCGGCGGGCGTGGGCGTGGAGCGGATCTTCCCGCTCCACTCGCCGAGCATCGCGACCATCGAGCTGGTGCGGCGCGGCAAGGTGCGGCGCGCCAAGCTCTACTACCTGCGCGCGCTGTCGGGCAAGGCGGCGCGCATTCGGGAGAAGCGCGAGTCCTGAGCCGTGCGCGCCCCCACGCTCTCTCGCGAGCGGGCGCTGTGGGCGACGGGGCTGCGCTGCGTCGCGGGCGTCGATGAGGTAGGGCGCGGCCCGCTGGCGGGGCCGGTCGTAGCGGCGGCGGTGGTGCTGCCGGACGAGCGGGCCCGCTTTCGCGGACTGCGCGATTCGAAACTGATGACGGCGGCCGAGCGGGAAGCGGCCGCCGTTCTCATACGGGAACGCGCCGTGGCGTGGGGGTTGGGTGCCGCGTCGGTGCGCGAGATCGACCGCCACAATGTGCTGCGTGCGAGCGTGCGCGCCATGCGGCGCGCGCTCGCCCAGCTCACCGTGTCACCGGACTTCGTGCTGGTGGACGGCCTCCCGCTCCGCGACCTGGGGTATCCGCACGAGGCCATCGTGGGGGGCGACGCGCGCTGCCTGTCGATTGCCGCCGCGTCCATCCTCGCCAAGGTCGCGCGCGACCGGCTCATGACCGCGCTCGCACGGCGCTACCCCGCGTTCGCCTGGGAAACGAACAAGGGCTACGCCACGCGGGCCCATCTCGCGGCACTCGATCTCGCCGGCCCCACGCCGCATCATCGCCGCAGCTTCGAGCCGGTGGGGCAGTTGGAGTTGTTTGCGGCGGTGGGGATGGACGCGAGGACGTGAGACAGGATGGCGAGGCTGTATGCTCACGCCGTCCCGTGCTGCGACTCGTCAGGTTCCCCACTCACCCCCGGGCAAGTTGGGGGTCGGCGAGCGCGCCGACCCCCATGTAGGGCTGGTGATGCTGCTGACTGCGTGCACGACAGACTGCACTGCGACGCTCCGCTTCGCTCACCTGCACCTACACGCGCCAGGCGAGCCCGGCGGTTACTTCACGTGCTTGCTGACGAGCTTGGTCATCTGGAACATGTTCACCTGCGACCGGCCGCCGAACACGGCGCGCAGCGCCGGGTCCGCGTTGATCATCCGCCGGTTGCGCTTGTCCTGGAGCTTCTTGCGCTTGATGTACGCCCACAGCTTCTTGGTCAGCTGCGTACGGGGCAACGGCTTGCTGCCGACCACGGCTGCCAGCGCCGCATCCGGTTTCACCGGGCGCATGAACGCCGGGTTGGGTTTCCGCTTCTTCCTGCGCTTGGCCGCTTTCTTGACGGGCCGTCTGCTCTTCTTCGCGCTCATGCTCACCTCGCGAGAATGGGGGAAGTCGATGCTCCAGCCTCTACACGCGACCCAAAGTAAGGGTTTTTCCCACTGAGACAAGAGGGTTTTCCCTCTGAGAACCCCCGGTCTCCCCTCGGGGAGCCCCCGGTTCCCCCTCTGGGGAGGGGCCGTTTCCCCTCGGCGGGAAGCCGGTTTGCGCCCGAAATGGGCGTTTTTCCCCTCTGAAAGCCCGTGAATTTCCCTCTGAAAAGACGCCCCGTTTTGTCCGTGTCCGGGGCCCTATTTCCCTCTGGGAGCGCCCTGCGGGACCGGCTTCACGAGGAACACCACCGAGGCGCGGCGGCCCCCGGCGTCGTAGTCCGTGAGGGCGGATTCCCGGGCGTAGCCCCGGCGTTCGAGAAAGGCGAGTCCCGCCGTGTGGTGCCCCACGACGGCCGTGCGCAGGCGGGACGCGCCCTCGGCGGCCGCCCACCGCTCGAACGCCTCGAGGAGACTCCCGCCCAGCCCGCTCCCTCGATGGGCGGGGTCGAGCAGCAGCATGCCGATGGACCACGTGCCGTCGTCTGGCCAGTCGGTGAGCGCGTCGAGCACGCCGATGAGCGTGTCGTGTGTCGTGAATGCACCTACGACGCGCTTGGCGCTCACGTCCTTGGTGGGCGGTCCCGCGACGAACGCGCGTGGCGCTTCGTCGGAGGCCGGCGGCCCGCCGGTGGCGATGGCGAAGTAGTCCGCGGCCCGCTCGAACAGCGCTTGGAGCGCGCGCAGGTCGGGGGGCGCGAGGAGACGCGTGTGGTAGCGGCCCTCGGGGCCGAGCGCGGCGAGCTGCATGGGGGGAGTATAGGCGCGGGCGCCGCGGCTTGTCTCCCGCCCGCGACGGAACCACCTTTCGCTGCGACGACCGGGTAGCTCAGTTGGTAGAGCAACGGACTTTTAATCCGTAGGTCGTGGGTTCGAGACCCACCCCGGTCATCCTCAGCTCTTTGAGATTCCAAGCGCCTGTCCCGTTTTGGACGGTCGTGGGTTCACGGTGACACGCCTGTCGGCGTGTGCCGTGCGCTTGGCTGCGCCAGCGCGTCGAGACCCACCCCGGTCATGCATACGCGCCACGGGTCGGGCGCGCAGCGTGTGCGCGCCGACCCCCCTCCCCAACGTCAGTGCCGCGCGGATCCACCCGGCAGCGCGAAATGCCGGATCAGCCCCACCACGATGCGCCAGTCCTCCTCGTCGCCCTCCGGGCCGGCCACGGGCACGCGCAGGGCGGCGCCCGCCTCCCACGCGGGCAAGAATTCCCAGCGTGTCTCTGGCGCGACGAACCAGCTCGCCGACCCCCCGTCGAGTGGGACCTCGACGAGGCCCTCCAGAATGGGACTGAGTCCCACGGGCGAGGTCCAGGAGATCGCGGCGCCGACCTCGGCGTGCTCGGGCTCATCGCCCGCGAGCGGCAGCTCGAGATGGCCGCCGGCTTGGAGCAGGAAGCGTCGCTCGGGGCCCAAGGGCAGCCACGCGAGCAGGAACGGCGCGAGCGCCGCGTGGCCCGCGCCGAGCCCGCGGGCCTCATCGCCGGTCGGCAGCGCGACGTCGCTCCCGATCGCGAGAATGAACCGCGCGCGGTCGTTCACGAGCGCGTACTTGGCCCCGACGCTCACGTCGCCGATCCCAGTTTGCGTGTCGCCGGCGTCGGGGCGCAGGTGCTGGAAGGGCGCATGCACGATCAGCGAGAGGGGCGGGAATAGCGCCCACTCCACTTCGAGGTTCCCCAGCAGGCGATCGCCCTCGGGGCCGGTTGCGAATGCGAAGTCGGGCCGGATCTTCCGCTCCACGTACGCGTTCTCCGTGAAGAACGCATCGATGAAGTGGGGACCCGGTCCCCGATGGGAATGCACGTCGGCGTGTTCGTGGTCGGCATGCTGGGCCGCGAGCGGGCCGACGGCGAGGCAGGCGCCGACGGCGCAGAGCGCGAACGCGCGGGTGTCCATGGCTCCCTCCGAGTGTCGTAAACGAGATCGCTGGGCGTGCGACTCCGTTCACGCGCGCGGTGGAGGCGGCTCGATCAGGACGACGATCCTAGGGTGGGGACCAGGACGGGCGGAAGGGGCCACGTCCGTCACCATCGCGGAGGTGGAGACGAGGCTGCGGACTGCCGGGAGCGCCGGGGAGAGGGCCACCGAGGAGATGGGTGAGGACGCGCGTAGGCTCGTGTGGCACGTACTGGCCGCCGGCGGGTGCGCGCCGTGCTCGGCCCCCGCGGGCTGGTCATGCCCGCCGAGCGCGCACAGGAGCGCGCACCCGACGCCCGGCTGCACGAGCCAGCAGGCGCCAAGCAGGATCAGAGCACAACCGCGGGAGAGACCGGTGCTGGGGTGCATCGGATGCTGGAACACCGCGGCCGCGCCGCGGGTTCCGCCGGACTACCCTCCGGAGAGCCGCTTGCGCGCGTCGCGCGAGCCGTGATGCACGCCCCAGCCCACGCCTACACCGAAGATCAAGGCCGCCGGCGCCGTGATGATGGGCAGCAGCCATACGACGGGGGCGGCGATGACCGCGGCCGCCGAGCCGGCGATGATCGGGGCGATGGGCCGGTGGGCCGCATCGACGAACCGCAGCCGGTCGCGCACGAAGTGCCGGGCCTTCAGGTACCCCACCAGGGTGACCGCGCCGGTGCCGGCGGCCATCAGGAATTCGAGCATCGTATCCTCCTCTTCAGACCCGACGAGCGACTGACCGCGGAAGTTTCGCCGGCCCATGGTGGCGCCCGTCGCGGGTGTGAGGTCGAAGACCAACGTAGATTGCTCATCGGGACTCCGTGTTGTCGAGGGGCGACCGAATCGGAGGATAGCGATCGAGACACCGCCGCTGGAGTACGACCTCGCGGGGAGCCGCGTCACCGTCGCCGTGCGGGATCCGGCGTTGCTCGCCGACGTCGGCCGCCTGTTCCGGTCGTACGCGGTGCACCCCGCGGCACCCCGCGCCCCGGACGCACGCCGCGTGGACGTGCGAACGCAGGGGGGCGGGTACGTGATCGAGGGTCCAGCGGGCGCGCCCGTCGTGTGCCGCACGCGGCTCGAGGCCATCGAGGGGTGCGAGTGGGTGCTGACGACGCTCCTGCTCGCGGCGCTCGCGCACCACGTCCACGTCCACGCCGCCGGACTCGTGCGGCACGACCGCGCCGCGCTGATTCCGGGGGAGGCGGGCACGGGCAAGTCGAGCCTCGCGTTCGCGTGGTCGCGGCGCGGGCACCCGGTGCTCGGTGACGACGTGGTGGTGCTCGATGCGTCGGGACGGGCGGGCGCCGTGCGCCGCTTCCTCAAGCTGGACCCACGCGCACTCGCGGCGGCGGGCGTGGCACCCGAGGACACACCCTTCTGGGCCCCGGGGAGCGCCGAGGCGTGGTACGAACCGGAAGGAGCAGCCGCCTGGGCGGACCCGACGCCGGTGGGATTGCTCGTGCTCCCGACGTTCGCGCGCGACGCGGAGGTGCACGTCCGGCCCCGATCCCGCCGCGAGGGACTGAACGCGCTCCTGACGAGCGTGCTGCGCAGCGGTCGCTCACCGGCCGAGGCGTTCGATCGGCTCTTCGAGATCGCGCGCTCGGCCGAGACCGTGGCGCTCACCTTCGGCGCGGCCGCCGACGCGGTGCGCGCGCTCGAGGACCTCCTCGCGTGAACCCCGACACCGTCGCGCGGCTCCGGGACGCCTGCGCGCGCGCGGCACAGACGCTCGGGGACACTGCGCCCGAGGGCGCACGGCGCGTGGCGGAGCGGCTCGGCGTTGCCGGCATCGTGACCCCGGCGGCGGCCCCCGCGCGAGACGTCCCGCGTCTGCTCGGCGCCCTGCACGGCCAACTCCTGCGTGAGACGGCGACGACGATCTCGGCCGCGTTCAGCGCGGCCGGCCTCCCCCATGTGTTCGTGAAGGGCATCGTCTTCGTCGACGATCTCTACCCGCCGGGCGCCCGCGAACTGGCCGACATCGACGTGTACGTCGCGCGCGACGCCGCGCCGGCGGCGCGGGCGACGCTCGAGTCCCTGGGGTTCCGCGTCGAAGCCGACGATCCGGACCGCGGCCCGTCCCCACTCCGGCCCGGGCTGACGCTCGTGCGCGCGGCGACCTCGGACGTCGAGTCCGCCGTCGTGGATCTCCACTGGGGCGTGGAGCCCCTCACGTCGCTGCTGCCGCGTGATCGCACGCCCCTCCCTCGCGGGGTGTGGGACCGCGCGAGGCAGGGCCGGCTGCCCGCCCCGTGCCCCGGTGACCACGCCGCCCTGCTGGTGCACCACCTCGTGCACCACGACTTCCTGCACGTGGTGAGCCTGGTGGACCTCGCGGTGCTGTGGCCGCAGGTGCTCGCCGACGAGGGGACGACGTTTGCTGCCACCGCGCGCGCGCTCCGGGCGGGGCGAGTCGCCCGGATCGTCGCCGACGTGCTCGCGCGCGATCTCGGGTTGGCCCGACCGCCACGCCTGGAGGCCGCCCCCTCCGACTGGCGCGCGCGCCGGCTCGCGGCCTCGCTGCGGCTCGACCGCTGGCTCGCGTGGGCGGCCGCCGCCGGTCCGTCCACGCGCGCCGCGATCACGCCAGGACGGGTCGGCCGCCGGCTGCTGGCGGTCGAGCACGTGTGGAACGGGGCGGGAGTCGTGTGGGACGCCCTCTGGCCGCCGCAGGCCCACTTGCGGTGGCGCTGGCCCGAGGCCCGGACGCGGCTCGGCGCCCTGGCGCGCCACTGGGGGAGTGTGGGGCGCAAGGTGGCGCGTTGAGTCCGGCTTGCCGCGCGCCGGGGGCCACATGATCTTGCTCTCATGGCCACACCCGTGAAGCCGCGCGTCCGCAGCGACGTCGTCTTCCGCCAACTCGACGAGGAATGGGTGGCGTTCGATCCCGTGGCGCAGCGGCTGCACGCCATGAACCTGACCGCGGCCTTGGTGTGGGAGCACTGCACCGGCGAGCTCACGCTCCAGGACATCGCCCGCGCCGTGCATGCGACGTTCGCCGACGGTGGCGATCTCTCCGCCGTAGAACGCGATGTGGCGGAGATGGTCGAGCGATTCCGGACGGAAGGGCTGCTCGAGTGAGCGCGAAATACTACCGGAACCTCCTCACCCAGCAGACCCGCATCGAGGCGTTTCGCGCCGCGCTGCGCCGCGTGGTCCGTCCCGGCGACCGGGTGCTGGAAATCGGCACGGGGGTCGGGACGTTCGCGTTCTTCGCCGCCGACGCGGGCGCGAGCCGCGTCTGGGCCGTGGACGGCGACCCGATCGTGCACGTCGCCAAGAGCGTGGCCCGCCGCAACGACTATGCGGACCGGATCGAGTGGATCCGCGGCTGGCTGCCCGACGTGCAGCTGCCCGAGCCGGCCGACGTGGTCGTGTTCGAGGACTTCCCGTCGCGCCTGCTGGACACGCGCGTGTTTCATCTGCTGGCTCACCTGCACGCCCGTTACGCCGCGCCCGCATGCCGCTTCGTCCCCGCGGCGGCAAGGTTCTGGGTGGCGCCCGTATCGTCCGAGAGCCTCCACACGGAGATCGCCCCGTTCGGACCGTCGGAGCAGGCGTACGGCATTCGCTGGGACTGCGTGCGCGAGTACGTCGTCAACGCGCCGCTCCAGGTGGCGATCCCGCCCGACGCCCTGGCGGCGCTACCGGCGCCGCTTGCGGAGCTGCAGTTTGCCACGCCGACGAACGTGGCTGCGCTGCGGGGGCGGGCGGTGTGGACCCTGGAACGGGACACGGCGGTGCACGGGCTCGCGTACTGGTTCGATCTCGAGCTGGCGGAGGGCATCACGCTGTCCAACGGCCCGGGCGCGGACCCCGGATCGTGGGGGCACCTCTTCCTTCCCTGTGATCCGCCCCTCCCGGTGGCCGCGGGGGCGCGGCTGATCGCCGACGTGGGGCCGGACGTGTTGGCGGGCGGAGCGCCGGGGTGGCTCGGCTGGACCGTCACGGCGGGCACGGCCGAGCGGCGCGGACACGAGTTTGCCTCGGTGCCCGCGGCCCTAGCGGACCTGGCGGCCGTTTCCCCGGAGGGGACCCCGCACTTGTCGCGGCGCACGCAGATCGAGGCCGTCGTGCTCCACCTCACGGATGGCCGGCGCACGGTTGCCAGTATTGCAGCAGGGCTCCGCGCGTCCTATCCTGAGTTGACCCCCGACGAGGCGCTCCGTCTCGTGGGCGAGACGCTCCGGAACCGCACCGCCACGCCGGCACGCCGGGAGGACGGTCCATGACGAGGGACGATCGCCGCAGCTTCTTGAAGACGCTGGCCGCCGGCCTCGTGTACACGGCGCCCGTCGTGGCCTCCCTCGCCGCGCCGCGGCACCTCCTGGGTCAGGGGGAGAGCGCCAGCAAGAAATGCCCGCAGAACCCGCATTGCGACACGACCGAGGCCGCCGGGGCCTCCCAGCAGCAGCAGCGGCGGCAGTCGGCGGACCCCAACGCGCCCTGGAACCAGAAGCCCCCCGGGAGATGACCGCTCCGCACCGGTAGCGGGTGACACCAGTCACACTCCCCGACGTGCCGACGCCCGATATTGGGCGGTGGCGGCGCATGCCGCCTGCGATGCGGAGAGACGGTGGAGACGACCGGTCGCTCGGGCTCTCGCGTCTCTTGACCGTGTCATCGATCCGGCCCATCTTTCACGGCCCGCCGCCAATTCAGACGTCGTTGTGAGGAGCGACCGCATGGCCTGGAGAATCCTGTCGCGAGAGGGTGAGGTCTGGCATGTCCATCCGGCTGCGGAGCGCCGGGCGAACCAGGCGACGTGGCAGCTCATGCTCTCCTTCCGGAACTCCGCCCAGGGTCCGCGGCGCTCGTTCTGGGCGTCGTTCCCGCTGGAGTCGTCCTCCAAGTCGTCGCTGTTCCTGCAAGCCGAGCGCATTCCCGACGAGGCGCTGCAGGAACTCCTCAGCCAGCACCTGTCCTAGCTCCCCGCCAACGGGGGTCCCGGTGTCGCTCGCTTCCGTCTATGACCTCCGCCGGATTGCCGATGCGGTGGGCCACCTGCGCGATCGCCAGGTCCAGGACATCGTGCTGCGGTCCGACTGCCGGCAGCTCAAGCTCGGGCTCGACGACGGGCAGGTGCTGCTGATCACGGTCTCGGCGGATGAGGCCGGCCGGCCGCGGCTCGACGCCGACCTCCTGCGGAGCCCCGAGGAAGCCGCCACGAACCAGCTCGAAGTCGAGTTCGGCGGAGCGGACTGACCGATGACGCCTGAGGTTCCGCCGGTCGAGTCCCTGACCGGCCTGCGCCGGGAACGGCTGCGGTTCGTCGGTTTCAGTTTCGACCGGCTGCCCAGCGGGCGGTGCCGGGCCGAGGTGACGCTCGAGCTGGGCCCCGGCGAACGGTGGGTCGGGACGGCGGAGGGCGTCGCGTCCGACACCGGGGAGTTGCGCTGCGCGGCCGAGGCCACGCTCCGAGCCATCGAGCAGTCCGTGCGCCAGCGCGTGGCGTTCGAGCTGCTCGGGGTCAAGGCCGTCCGGGCGTTCGACACGATCGTGCTCATCGTCTCAGTGGTGTCCAAGGGGGACGACACCACGCATCGCCTCGTTGGCTCGTTCCTTGCGAATCATGATACCGCCCGGGGCGCGGCGGTCGCGGTCCTCAACGCGACCAACCGGCTGCTGGGGAACATGTTCCGGCGGGAGGTCGCATGAGGGTGCAAGGGCGCAAGCAGCGGGCATTGCGGCAAATGGCGGGCGGGCTGTTGCTGGCTGCGGCGGCCTGCGCGCCCGCCCACCCGCCCGCGGCCGTGGCGCCGGTGGCGGGAGACGGACGGGCCGCCGACTCCATCGCGCTCGCGTCGCGCACCGACTCGGGCCTGGGCGCCCTGATGGGGGTGCCGGGGCTCGAGAGCTCGCCGGAAGACTCCGCCGCCGATCTCGCGGCCCTCGAGGCCCTCGCGGCGCTCGAATTCGGGAACTTCGGCCGGACCGGCCCCGTGCGGGGAGCGAACCCGGCCGATGCCGCGGTGTCGACGGGCGACGTGACCGACGAGACCGCTCGGTTGTTCGGCTCCCGCGGAGGCACGGCGAGCGCCACCGGACCCACCTACGACATCGACGTGGAATCGTTCGCCAACCACGCTCGAGTGCAGTATTACGTCGATTTCTTCCTGGGCGAGGCGCGCGACCGGTTCGCCATCTGGCTCACCCGGCTGCCCCGCTACGAGGGCATGATCCGGGAACGCCTGCGGCAGTACGGCGTGCCCGAGGACATGGTGTACCTCGCGCTGATCGAGAGCGGTTACTCCAACACGGCCGTTTCCTGGGCGCATGCGGTCGGCATGTGGCAGTTCATCGCGGGCACCGGGCGGCGCTACGGACTGATGCAGGATGTTTGGCTGGATGAGCGGCGCGACCCGTTCAAAGCGACGGACGCCGCGGCGCGCCATCTCGCGGACCTCAACGGGGCGTTCGGGTCGTGGTACCTGGCGGCGGCGGCGTACAATGCCGGCCCTGGACGCGTGACCCGTGGGCTGCGCCGGCTGCGGACGGGCGCCGAGGGCGCCAGTGACTCGACGTTCTTTGCCCTCTCCGACAAGCGCTACTTGCGGCGTGAAACCCGGGACTACGTGCCCAAACTCATCGCCGCGGCGCTCATCGCCAAAGATCCGGGACGCTACGGGTTCGATAGCATCGTGGCGCTGGAGCCGCTCGTGTTCGACGAGGTGCGCGTGACCGATGCCACCGGCCTCGACGTCCTCGCCCGGCTGGCCGACACGACGGTGCGCGCGCTGGTGGAGCTCAACCCGCACTTCGTCCGCGGGGTGACCCCGCCCAAGCGGGAGGCGATCGTGCGGATCCCGGCAGGTCTGGGGCCGCTGGTCGCTCAGCGCTGGGCCGAGCTGCCGGCCAACGAGCGGGTGTCGTTCCTCGAGCATCGGGTGGCGAAGGGCGAGACCCTCTCCGGGATCGGCCAGCGCTACGGGATCGCGACGTCGCTGCTGATCGCCGCCAATCCCGGCGTCAAGCCGACCCGGCTCCGGATCGGGCAGCGGCTGACGGTGCCCCTCAGTTCGGCTGCCCGGCGGGAGACGGCCAGCGGCCGGGTGCCGAAGCCCGTGGTCGCCTCCGCGGCGGTGAGCGCACGTCGCGTCTACACCGTGCGGGCCGGGGATTCGCTGTGGGCCATCTCCCGCCGGTATGGCGTTGGCGTCGGCGACCTCCGGAAATGGAACGACCTCCAGGACGACGTCCTGAAGGTCGGCCAGCGGCTGCGCGTCGGCGCGCCGTAGCGTTTACTGCGGCTGCGGCCCGCGCACCTTATACCCCATCAGCACCTGCTGCGCGTACCCGTTGGACGGATCGCGCCCCTGCGCCAACAGATCCCCCACCCGTCCCGGCCCCCGATTGTAGGCCAGCAGCGCGAGCCGGAGATCTCCGTCGTAGCGCCGCAGCAAATCCCGGAAGAACCGGAACCCGATGCGCAGGTTGGTGACCGGATCGAGCAGCCGCTCCCGCGTGACCGTGGAATCGTAGAACAGCGCGGTGCGGGGCATCACCTGCACCAGACCGATGGCGCCCGCGCCGCTCACGGCGTTGGGGTTGAACCGGCTCTCGATGCGCACGATCTCGAAGGCCAGCCTCGGCTCGAGCCCGGCCCGCAGTGCCTCGTCGTAGACGGTCGTGGCGAGGTCCGCGGGCACCTGAAACGCGGCTGACAGCTCGATGATGTTCTGCGTGCGCTCCAGCTCGAGGCGATAGAGCTCGGCCTCCCCGGTGACCGCGTCCAGCGACGTCCGGAGGCGGCCGAATTCGGCCACGGTCCCGGTGTAGGGTGCGGTATCCCGACTGGCGCGTGCGCCGTGCGGCAACGCGCTCAGGGCCGCCCCCGTGGCGACCAGCACCGCAAACAGGCCCAGCCCCCGCAGCATCAGACGCTGCGTGGTGTGCCCGTGCGGTCCGTTCGATCTATCCATCCGTCTCACTCCGTTTCCAGTCTCCGTGTTTCCCGCCGGACTTCTCGACGAGCACGATGTCGCCGATCCGGAACTCGGGGCCCGCAGCCTTGACCATGTCGTAGACCGTGAGCAGCGCCACCGCGGCAGCGGTCAGCGCCTCCATCTCGACCCCCGTGCGGCCCATCGCGCGGGCCGTGGCCCGGACGCGCACGCCGGGCAGGGTGTCATCCAGCATCGCGCGTACCTCGACGTGCTCCAGCCCGATGGGGTGGCACAACGGGATCAGCTCCGCCGTGCGCTTGGCGCCCATCACTCCGGCCAGCTCCGCCGTCGCGAGCACCTCGCCCTTGGGCCCGGCGTGCGCGCGGATCCCTTCGCAGGCCGCTGGGGAGAGGATGATCGTGCCCTCCGCCGTGGCCCGCCGGGCCGTCTCCGGCTTGCCGCTGACATCCACCATGCGTGCCCGGCCCTCGGCATCGAGGTGCGACAGCGTCGTCATACCAGCGGCTCCAACTCCCGCGCCAGCGTGGCCAACGTCAGCTGGGGGTTCACGTTCGTGCCGACGCCCTCGCGGGCCTCGTCTACCCGACGTAACGCCGCCAGCCGGCGCCTCAGCCCGTCGCGGTCCGTCGCCGTTGCCAATGCGGCCGCCTGCTCGCGCAGCGCGATCGCCAGGGCGTCCAGCATGGCCGCAAAGTCGCCGCGGGCGCCCCACGGCGCCTGGCCCAACGCCACAGCGGCCCATTCGGGCGCACCGCCGCTCACCGCCTCGAGGAACGTCCGGGCGCGCGTCGCTGCCCTTTCGGTTCCAGCCTCGTCCCCAGCGACGGCCCGCCCGATCAGGCCCTCGGCCTGCACGACCCGCCGCTCCAACGCTTTCCCCCTGGGCGGCGGATCCAGCTCGCGCTCCAGGAACGTGCGTACGACGTCGTCCCCCACCGCGCCCACCCGGAGCGGGACCACGCGCGAGCGCACGGTCGGCAGGAGCGCCTGCGGCTCGGCCGCCGTCAGGATGACCGTCGTGTCGGCCGGCGGCTCCTCCAGCATCTTGAGCAGCGCGTTGGCTGCCTCCGGGCTGGCCTCCTGCACTACCAGGCGCTCGGCGTCGCCCACGATGATCACCTTCCGCCGGGCCCGGAAGGGGGTGAGGCTCACCACTCGCTGGAGCCAGCGTACCGACGCGAGGGAGTGGCTTGCCGCCCCGTCCGGCGCCGTCCAGTGCCCCTGCGCCCGCCGCTCGGCCCACACTTCCGCCAGCGCCTCCCGGACCTCGTCGATCTGCTTGGCCGGGTCGCTCCCTTTGGGTCTGGGGATCGGCACCAGCCAATGCAGGTCCGGGTGCCCCAGCCCCCGCGCCAGGCGACAGTCCTGACACTCGTCGCAGGGCCGCCCGGCTCCCCGTTCACACAGCAACGCCTGCGCCACCCAGAGGGCCAGACGTTGCTTGCCGGCACCAGCCGGCCCGATGAACAGGGCCGCCTGCGGAAACCGGCCGGAAGCAAGCGAGGCTTCCAGCCGGGCGAGCAGGCCTTCGTGCCCGTACACGGGGGTCAAAGGCATCGGTGACAAAGGTAGGAGGTCCCAGGGGCAAGTGGTAGTGGGAACACCGCAAGTCGTTTCAATTCATTGCGTTAGAATATGACTCCGGGACCGCAGGCGACTGGAGTGTCGAGGGGTCAATGCGACGATTCTAGATGAAAGTGAGCGCTCACGTGTCTTACATCAACGACAGAACCTGATCAGTTTCAGTTCGTAACAACCGGCAGTCGCAAAACGCCACGTCTGCACCGTGGCGGGGCCGGCGTGCCTCGGGCATCTTTCGCCCCCGGGGAGGGGAGCATGTCACGCTCACGCCGTGGGGTGGTGGTCACGATGGTAGCGCTGACCGGATGCGGGCAGCCGGCCGACGTGGTGTTCACGGGCGGCGCCGTCTGGACGGGAACCGGGGCGACGGCCTCCGCCGTCGCCGTGCGCGACGGCCGGATCCAGGCCGTGGGGACGGATGGCGAGATCGAGCGCCTCGCGGGTCCGGCCACGGAGCGCGTGGCGCTCGCCGGCCGCCTCGTGGTGCCGGGCCTGATGGACAACCACACGCACTTCATCGCGGGCGGGTTTGAGTTGGCGGGCGTGCAGCTGCGCGATGCGGCGACCCCGGCGGCGTTCGTGCGCCGGATCGCCGAGTTCGCGCGGCAGCACCCCGACGAGTGGATCCTGGGCGGCACGTGGGACCACGAGCTGTGGGGTGGGGAGCTGCCGCGGCGCGAGTGGATCGACTCGGTGACGCCGCAGACGCCGGTGTTCGTGAGCCGGCTCGATGGCCACATGGCGCTCGCCAACTCTCGCGCGTTGGAGCTCGCGGCGGTGACGGCGCAAACCCCCGACCCGCCCGGTGGCACCATCGTGCGAGCGGCGGACGGCCAGCTCACCGGGATCCTCAAGGATGCCGCCCAGCTCCTCGTGTTCCGGGTCGTTCCGGAGCCGTCGCCGACCGACCTGGACCGCGCCCTGGACGCCGCCCTCCGGCATGCCGTTGCCCGCGGGGTGACGCACGTGACGGACATGGGGAGCTGGGAAGGCCTGGAGACCTACCAGCGGGCGGCGGCCGCCGGGCGGCTGCCCCTGCGGGTGTACGCCGCCGTGCCGATCGCGACCTGGGAACGGCTCGCCACCTACGTGGCGCGGCACGGCCGGGGCGACGACCGGCTCCGTTGGGGGGCCGTGAAAGGGTTCGTCGACGGCTCGCTCGGCTCGACGACCGCCTGGTTCTACCAACCGTACGCCGACGCGCCCGCGACCACCGGGCTCATGGTCGAAGACACGGCGACCCTGCGCCGCCAGATTCTCGCCGCCGACTCGGCGGGGCTGCACGTCATGGTGCACGCGATCGGTGATCGGGCGAATGACTGGCTGCTCGACGTGTTCGCGGCTGCCCGGGCCGCCAGCGGGCGCACGGATCAGCGCTTCCGCATCGAGCACGCCCAGCACCTCACTCGCGCGGCCATCGCGCGCTTCGGGCCCGAGGGCGTGATCCCCTCCATGCAGCCCTACCACGCGATCGACGACGGCCGCTGGGCGGAAAAACGGATCGGGCCGGAACGCCTCGAGACGACGTACGCGTTCCGCGATCTGCTCGATCACGGGGTGCGCCTCACATTCGGGAGCGACTGGACGGTGGCGCCCCTCGATCCGCTGTACGGGATCTATGCGGCGGTCACGCGCCGCACCCTGGACGGTGCCAACCCCGACGGCTGGGTGCCGAGTCAGAAGATCACCGTCGAGGAAGCCCTCGCCGCGTACACGCATCACAGCGCCTACGCCGATTACCTGGACGATGTCCTTGGAACCCTCGAGCCCGGGAAGTACGCGGACCTCGTGGTGCTGGGCGAGAACATCCTGGCGATCGATCCGGAGCGGATCGATCAGGTGCCCGTGGTCCTCACCATGGTGCACGGCGAGGTGGTGTACCGCCGGCCGTGACGGCCGGTGGGCCGGTCAGGCGGGCGGATCGCCGATCGCGCCCACGAAGAGAATCGTGCCCGACAGCGCTTCGCGGATGGCGAACAGGAACGGCCGATCCACCAGGAACATCGGTGGGGCGCTGGTGACCCCGATCTCCACCGACGTGACGGCGGCCGCCTCCGTCCCTTCCTCGTTCACGTCCACGAACGTCTTGTGCCGGACCTGGGTGATGCAGGCCCTCTCCGGGCCGGCGAACATCCGGGTGAAATCGAAGTTCTGCGCGGGGTCATCGCAGAAGGCGATGGCCATCCCGAGGGCCGCCAGATCGTCCTTGAGCGATCGCTCGTAGCTCAGCTGGAAGCGCGGCAGGTGGACGAGGAGCGATAGCGTGTCGACCGCCGCGAGCCACGCGTCCCATTGGCCGGCGGTGAGATTCGCGGCCAGCGTGCGCAGGTCGCTCGGATCGTCGGGCACCACGATGGTCATGCGATACGCGTCCCCGCCGTAGGCAAGCTCCCCCACCGTGACGGTGCCCACGCGCGCGTAGCGGATGGGGATCGGCTCGGTGCTCCGCATCGTGGCCACCTGGCGCGTCGTGCCGTCGGCCAGCTGAAAGGGCGCCGGCGCGGTGTTCCCGCGGTCGAACTGATACGTCCAGTCGCCCTTGAAGTAGATCGCGTTGATCAGGTACGCGAGCGCGTCGCCCGGAATCGGCGGCTCGACGATCTGGGTGATGCGCCCGCGGGTCTGGGTGTTCACCCACGCGTTGATGGTCGTCACGGCGTTCGGGCTGCCGAAGTCCAGTGCCGCGACCTCCGCGTCGAAGAACGTGCGGGCCAGGTCGAGATAGGCCGGGAGCAGGGGGAGGTCCTGGCGGTACCACACCGAGTTGGCGATGACGAACTCGACGGTCGGGTCGAGGCCGCGCAGCAGGTCGATCAGACTGCGATAGGAGGCGTTGATCTCGCTCTCTGTGAGCCCCGCCAGCTCGAGCGTCTCCCGCATGGCGTCCTGCGTTGCTCCGGCGGCGCCGTTGTACGCCAGCCCCAAGGCCATCCCGACGCTCAGCGGGGAGATGAACAGGTTGGCGCCCGACTCCTCCGCCGCGACGGCGCGGAGCAGCTTGAAGGCGAACTGGTTATCGGCGGCAATGAGATCCGTTTCCGCGGTGGTGAGCGCGCGGGGCAGCGCCGTGATGGGATCCACTCCGGGTGAGTCGCAGGCCGTGGCCGTCGCACCGACGGCGAGCAGGGCCAGGAGGGCGCGTCGCATCAGCAGGCTCCAAACGGGTGGTACCGGTCATACCCTCGGGAACGGGCCGAAGTCACCGAGACCGGGGCCTGTGAGCGTGGGCACAGTCCCTCGGCGAACGGCCGGCATATTGAGAGGCGCGCCAAGCCGGGGTTCCGGGCGTGCCGTGTGCCCGGGCGCCGCCGGACGTGTGGGAGGGTCGACTGTGCTGATTCCGAGCATCCATCTCGCCAAGGGCCAGGCCGTGCAGCTGTGCCAGGGTCGGGAGCTGGAGGTCGTGGCGGAAACCGACCCGCGCGAGCTCGCCCGCGAGTTCGCGCGGGTCGGCGACATCGCGTTGATCGATCTCGACGCGGCACGCGGGACAGGCGACAACATCGACCTGGTCGAAGAGCTGTGCGCGCTCGCACCGTGCCGGGTGGGGGGCGGCATCCGGGACACCGAGCGCGCGCAGCGTCTGCTGCGGGCCGGCGCGCGCAAGCTGATCATCGGCACGCGCGCCGAGCCGGAGTTTCTGGGACAATTCCCCGCGGCGCGGCTCGTGGCCGCCGTGGACACGCGCGACGACCGGGTGCTGGATCAGGGGTGGACGGCGGAGCAGCCGGAGGATCCCCTCGACCGCGCGCGTCGGCTCGAGCCGCACGTCTCGGGGTTTCTCTACACGCTGGTCGAGCGCGAAGGGATGGAGAACGGCGCGCATCTGGATCGGATCCGGGCCTTCGCGCAGGCCGTCGCGAAACCGGTCACGGCCGCGGGCGGCATCGTCACCGCCGGCGAGATCGCCGAACTGGACCGCTTGGGGGTGGACGCCAAGGTCGGCATGGCGCTCTACAAGGGCACGCTCACGCTGGCGGCGGGGTTCGCGGCGGTCATCGATTTCGCCAGGGGCGATGGGACCGTCCCGACCGTCGTGCAGGATGTCCGTGACGGCCGTGTCCTGCTCGTGACCGAGTCCACGCGCGCGACGCTGGCGGAGGCGATCGAAAGCGGCCAGGCCGTCCTGCCGTCTCGCCGACGGGGGTGGTGGCGTCCGGACGACACGGCCACCCCCAGCCCGCGGCTCGTGCGGGTCGAGGTGAACTGCGAGCGGAACGCACTCCTGTTCCTGGTCGAGCCGCAGGGCTCCACGTGCCACCGGGGCACGGCGTCGTGTTTCGGGGACCGGACGTTCTCGCTGCGGCAGTTGGAGGACGTGATCCGGGCGCGGGCCGTGGCTACCGAGGACGGGAGCTACACGCGCCGACTGCTCGCCGACGCGGTCGCCCGGCGCGCCAAGATCCTCGAAGAGGCGAACGAGGTGATCGAGGCGCGCACGCGCGCCGAGGTCCGGCACGAAGTGGCCGACCTGCTCTACCACCTGCTCGTGGATCTGGTGGCGCGGGACCTGCCGCTCAGCGCCGTCGTCACCGAGCTCGAGTCCCGCCGGCGCCGGCCCGACTAGCGCCTCAGCGCCCCCGCCAGATCCGCCACCGCTCCACCACACGGTCACCCCGCACGACCGCGTACTCGTCGAAACAGGCGACCGTGAGGCACGCGTGGTTGGGAAGGATGCGCACGCGGTGCCCCACCGGGAGACGGCTGGACAGCATGCCGTGTTCTTGGCTGAGCGCCGTAAGGCGGGCCGACGCGCGCAACGTGCCAGCCGCATAGTCGTCGTACACCTGGCCCATCCCGGTCCCGCCCCCCGACGGCCCCACGTCTTTCGACAAGGCGAGCGCGCCCGCATCGGTGACGCAGTGCGTCCGGCCCGCCGGGGCCGACACGACGCTGGCGAGCACCGTGACCGCGCAGTCGGTGGCGGCGCAGGTGCCGAGTGCGACCTGTGTGCCGTCATGGAAGACGTAGTTCCCCGGGCGGGCTTCCTGCACGCCAGCGAGCGACTCGACGACCGCCATCGCCGGCGTGGACCCCACCGAGGCCCGGACGTGGATCCCCTCGGCGGCGAGTCGTTCCCGCAGCTCGGCCACCGCACGGCGCTCCGCGTCGGCGATCCCGCGGCGTGCGGCCGGATCCGGCTCGTGGTAGGCGTGGCCGGAGTGGGTGAGCAGTCCGTCGAACCGGAGCCGGGGTGAGGCGGCAAGCCGGCGGGCGAGGTCGAGCGTGGCCGGGTCGGCGGGGTCGAGCCCGGCGCGGTGATACCCGCAATCGATCTTGAGCCAGACGTGCAGTGGGTGGCCGGTGCGCTCGAGCGCGTCGAGCGCCGCGGTGCTGTCGATCGTCACCCGCAGCGTCACGCGGCTCGCCAGTTCCCGCGCCTCGTCCAGCCGCGACAGCACCAACGGAAACGCCCAGGTGATGTCGTCGAACCCGTGGTCCGCGAAGACCCGGGCCTCGTGCAGGGTCGCGACGGTCACCCCCCGCGCGCCGTGGGCCCGCTGCCGCTCGGCGACCTCCACGCACTTGTGCGTCTTGAGATGGGGCCGCAGCGTCACGCCCAGCGTGCGGCAGCGCTCGGCCATCCGGGCGAGATTGCGCTCGAGCCGCTCAAGGTCGAGCAGCAGCACGGGTGTCGGGAGCGCGTCGAGGTCCGTCACGCGTCAGCGGACCAGGTGGAACGCCGTCTGACGCCGCAGGATCCAGCGCATCGTCCCCTCGGCGGTAAGCTCGGCGTCCTCTTCTTGCAGCGAGCGGACGAGTTGGTCGTCCCACTCGGGCACCGTCGTCGCCGCCTGCAGCTCGATCGAGAACCACGTGCCCGCCAGCAACGGCACGTCCCCCCGGTGCGGGACGCCGTCCTGCCGGTCCCACAGCCCGATCAGCGGTCCCGCGCCGTGTCCGTAGTCCCCGATCGGGTGCGTATAGACGGTGCCGTCGATGCCCGCCGCGCGCATCCGCGTGCGCGCGCTCGCCAGCACCTCGTTGCCCGTGCGCCCCGGCCGCATCTCCTCCATCACGATGTCCTGGAGCCGATTACTCGCGGTCAGCGCGCCCTGCAGCCCGGCGGGCGGGGCCGACTCGCCCGCGCGCAGCACGTACCCCATGTGCTGGGTGTCGGTGTTGAGGCCGAGGGCGGTGATCCCGAAATCGCAGTGCAGAACGTCGCCCCGTCGAATCACCGGCGCGACGGAATCGCGCAGGTCCACCCCGCGCCGCTGGACGTCCACGGACGGCTGAAACCACGTGCCGAGGCCCAGGTCGGTGAGCCGCTGGCGCATCCACCAGACGACGTCCTCGGTGGTCGTGACGCCGGGCGTGATCACGGTATTGGAAAACGCGGTGGCGATGATCTCGTGTGCCAGTGCCTGGAGCTGGCGATAGGTGGGCAGCATCGACGGCACGCGCAGCGACAGGTAGTCGATCGCGAGCCGCTCGGCGCGGACCACGCGCGCCGTCAGCTCCGGGCCGAGGGCCGCACGCATCTGTTCCCACTCCCCGGCGCTCAGGCCGTCGGCGAAGTGATGCTCGTGCGAAATGTTCACGGCGATGCGACGCGGATTGCGCTCGCGCACCACGCGCGCGAAGAACTCCCACTGCGCCGCGCCCCACAACTCGCGGGGCCGGCCGTCGGGGGCCTGCTCGGTGTCGCGCACCGCCTCGTACAAACCACCCTGCGACGAGCCGCCGAGGGCGAGCCGCTCCACGCCCCGCTCGGGGCCGCGATCGAAGAACACGTAGATCGTGCGGCGGCGGGCCGCGAACGTCGTGGGGGAGACCAGGGCGGGGAAGACGGGGTCTTCGTTGTACTCCCGCATGGCAAGCACCCACATGTCGATGCCGTGGGTCCGCATCACCCGCGGCAGCACCTGCTCGAGCCGCTCCGCGAGCCACTGCTGCTCGAGGGCGGTCTGCGCCCGGAGGGTGCCCAACGGCCGATTCGGCGCGGGCTGTTGGGCTTGCGCCGGCAGGCCGGGGACGGCCAGGACGGCGGCGAGCGCGAGGGTGCGGATGGTCATGGCGGCTCCTCGATCCGGAGGTGGGGAACACCAATAGCGTTCTAAGAAAGCGCGTCGGCCAAAACGACGCAAGCCGTTGTCCCGTAGGCAGATGAGATCTGCAATTCTGGCAGATCCGATTGGCATGGCCTCTGCATTTTCGAGCCGCGAACCGGTCGATGGGCGACCGGTCATTGCACTCAGAACGCGGCTCCAATCCGCGGAGCCAGAACAGCATGAGGAGGATTTATGGCTTTCCCGACCCTGTGGCGTGCCGATGTCCCGGCGGCTTGGAACGACGTGTTCGCGAGCCGTCGCGAGATTGACCGCGTGTTCGACCGGTTCTTCGGTCAGGCGGGCTCGATGACCGGTCCCTGGACGCCGGTCGTGGACGTGCGCGAGACGAAGGACGCAATCGAGGTGATCGCCGAGTTGCCCGGGCTGCGGCTCGAAGACGTGGAAGTGAACATCGAGAACAACGTGCTCTCGATCTCGGGTGAGAAGAAGCAGGAGTACGCCGAGAACAGCGGCGACTCGGAGTATCACCTGGTGGAGCGGCGCTGCGGCCGGTTCGAGCGGAGCTTCACGCTCCCGCGGACGGTGGATCCCGAGAAGATCGGGGCGCGCTTCGAGCACGGTCTGTTGACCGTGACCCTGCCCAAGGCCGAAGCGGCGAAGCCGCGCCGGGTGGAAATCCGGACCAAGTAACAGCGGGACCAACCGACGGATGCGCGCGGGCGGTGCCGGGAGGCACCGCCCGCGTCGCTTGGCTCCCGCCACGCGGGGAAGCGGATCGGCCCGGCGACCCGCCTCGCGATCCACGACTCCGGGGGGCGGAAGTCGGGCGGAGACGGACCGACCGGGCCGTGGGTCTGCGTTGGTCCCGCTCAGGTGAAGATGATGTGCCCCCCGGCTGCGAGACCGTAGAAGTCGCCGACCGTGATGATGTCGGTTACGTGCTCGACGAAGTCCTCCCGCTTCAGCTTGAACATGTCCACAGACGCCTTGCACGCGTAGATCCCGGCACCGCTGTCGGCGATCATCTCGATGAACTCGGGAATTGGCGGAATGTCCAGCTTGTCCATTTCCTTCTGCATCATGCGGGTGACGAAGGCCGACATGCCCGGCACGCCGCCCAGCCACGTGGCGATGTGCAGGCCGGGATTACCCACGGTCGCCACCTTGATGCGGTCGTGATGCTGCTTCACGATCGCGTCCATCCCGAAGAACGTGAAGAAGACGTTGGCGTCGATGCCCTCCATGCGGGCGCCGTTGGCCATGATGAGGCCGGGATAGATCCCCTCGAGGGATCCCTTCGAGACGATGATGGACACCTTGCCGATCGTCTGCGCGGCGTCCACCGGCGCGACGGTCGGGCGGTCCAGCGTTGCGGTAGTCATGGGTGGTTCTCCTCGGGCGCGGTCAGACGCAGCCGCGCGGCTTGGGGATGCCGCCGATCTTGGCCGCGAGCTTGGCGGGGCCCTTCGGAAAGAGCTGATACAGCTCCTTGATGGGCACGCCGGATTCCTTGCCGAGCGAGCGGATGGACGGCGCACTGCCGGTCTCGAGATATCGCGCGCGCATCAAGTCGATCACCAGCCAGTGGCGGTCGGTGAGCGGGTCGACCCCGTTGCCGGCGGCGATCTCGCTGGCGATCTCGCGCGTCCACTGTTCCGGCTTCTGCATGAAGCTTTCGGCGTCGACCTCGATCCGCCGTCCTGCAAAGACTGCGGTCATCGTTCCCCCCTATGGTTCACGCGACGTGCGTCGCTTCGGGTTCGTCCGATGCGGCTGCCTCCGGGGCGCCGCCCTGCACGTGATGGCGCTGCAGCCGAGGCAGGTCGCCTCGGCGCTTCCCGCGCATGCTCATGCGCGCGGGGATACCCGGGAGGTCGCGGCCTGGCAACAGCAGGTGCCAGTAGACCCACTTGAACGCGAGTTTCCCCCAATGGTTGAGGCGCGACTCCTTGAGGAGCGGCATCGGGCCCAGCGTGGAGGGGAACCTCCCGGGAAGGGGCTCGACGTCGTAGTTGAAGTCGATCAACACCGCCTTGTCGAAGCCCGTCTCGATGAAACAATTGGCGTGGCCGTCGAACGCGGCCTCGAGCGGCTCGCCCGTGAAGAAGCGCCGCACGTTGTCTTCCAGCACCTCGGCCTCGAAGTGCGCAACCGAGCCCGCCTTCGAGGTGGGCAGATTGGTCGCGTCCCCCAGTGCGAAGATGTTAGGCTTGCGCTTGGCCTGGAGCGTGCCCGGATCCGTGAGCACGAACTGCATGTCGTCCCCCAGCCCGGGTGAGCGGCCGATATACTCCGCCCCCATGTGCGCGGGGATCGTCACCAACAGGTCGAAGTCGATCGTCCGGTCGTCCCAGGAGATCAGCTTGCGGTTGGGGCCGTCCACTTCGCCGGTGGCGAACTCGGGCACGAGCTCGATGTTCTTTTCGGCCAACAGGTCGCCGAGCGACTTGGCCGCGATCGGACGGGTGAAGGCGCCGTCGAGCGGTGTCACCAGCGTGATCGTGACGCGGTCCCGCATCTGCTTGCGGGTGAAGTACTCGTCGGCCAGGAACACGAACTCCAGCGGCGCGATGGGGCACTTGATCGGCACGTCGACGATGTTCACCACCATCCGACCGCCGTCCCAATCATCGAGCGCATCGCGCAGCGCGATGGCGCCGTCGAGGGTGTAGAACTCGAACATCGTGTCCTGCCACCCCTCGGCGGTGAGCCCTTCGGTCTCTTCGGGTGCGATCCGCGTGCCGGTGGCGACGATCAGGACGTCGTAGTCCAGCGTGCGGCCCTCCGCGAGATACACGCGGTCCTCGTCCGGCTCCACGCGGTCGATGGCGGCCTGCACGTACGTGACGTGCTCGCCGAGTTGGCGTTGGCGCGGCTTGATCGTGTCGCTGGGGTCGTACGTCCGGAACGGGATGAACAGCAAGCCCGGCTGATAGACATGCCGGTCGTCCTGATCCACCACCGCAATGGACATGTCACCGGCGCGCAGCTCGGCCCGGTAGCGCTTGGAGAGGCGGTTGGCCATGATCGTGCCGGCCGTTCCCGCCCCGAGAATGACAATGCGGTTCACTGCTGCCCCCCTCCTGGCTCTGCGTTGGCCCGCCCAGACCGGCGCGGGCGCTGCGATGGGGAAGCTAACATGTATATATAGCAATATACTAATTTATAGGTGAAGATTCCTTCACGGCACGCGCGGGACCTCATGCCGCGCGGCGCGCGGAGGGGTGGGCCGTCAGTTGGTCGTGTTGATGAAAATCGCGATGGACAGGGCCACCTGCAGCAATGCCGCGACGACGAGGAAGTCGCTGCGGGTGAACCACTTTCGAGGGACGACGATCTCGTCGCCCGAGCGCACGCCGATCTCCGACAGCGTGCGCCCGCGCAGCGTCTCGCGCTCGAAGTCGAGCCGGATTTCCTGGCCGGCGCGCAGCAGCCGGATCTTCTTGATGTTGCCGTCGGGGGTGGGCCCCCCGGCGAGCGCCACGACGTCCAGCACGGACAGCGTGGGATCGACGGTGTAGAGCCCGCTCGCCTTGACTTCGCCCAGCACGGCCATACGAAACAGCGGCGTGACGGTGACGAAGGGGGAGCGGAAGATCTGCTCGAGTCCGCTGCGGACGCGCTCGCGCACCTGGTTGACCGTGAGGTCCTGAATGCTGATCTCGCCGAGCACCGGGTACTGGATGCGCCAGTTCTCGTCGATCTGGAACTTGCCCGAAAACTCGTCCCGTCCCCAGACGCGGATCTCGAGGACATCGCCGGGCCGCAGTTGCTGAGCGCCGGTGGACGCCGTCATCAGGCGCTCGGGCTCCTGGGCATGGAGTGGCAGGACGACGGCGAGGAGGAGGGCGGCGATGAGGGGTCGCATGGCGCCTAATGTCATGTGCGGCGCGAACCCGGTCAACCGGCGCACGCACGGGGACCAGACGGAAACGGGCCGGCCAATGGCCCGCCCGCGGAGAGTTCGTGCAACTCCGGGGGTGGGACTCGAACCCACAACCCTTCGGTTAACAGCCGAATGCTCTACCATTGAGCTACCCCGGAATGGGCACCGGGCGTGGCCCGGGCGCGCTTCATCTTACGCAAGTGCCCGGGCTGGGGCAACGGAATGTGCGGGCCGTTTTCGGGGTGCCGCCAGACGCCGCGGCTTCCGTTCTCCCGCGGTCCTCAGGCCTCGGCGGCCGCGGGCGGGCGGGTGGCCGCGAGGGCTTCGCGGAGATACCGGCCAGTGTGCGTGTCGGCCGTCGCCACCTCGTCCGGCCGTCCCTCGGCCACGATCCGGCCGCCATTCGCCCCGCCCTCAGGTCCCAGCTCGATCAGCCAGTCGGCCCGCTTGAGGACGTCGAGATGGTGCTCGATCACGACGACCGTGTGGCCCTGGTCCACGAGCCGGTCGAGCACGCGGAGCAGGGTCCGGACGTCCTCCAGGTGGAGCCCCGTGGTCGGCTCGTCGAGGATGTAGAGCCGCCGCACGCCCTTCTTGGTCCCGGCCACCAGTTGCCGGGCGATCTTGAGGCGCTGGGCCTCCCCGCCGGACAGCGTCGTCGCGGGTTGGCCGAGGCGGAGGTATCCCAAGCCCACCTGCTGGAGGAACCACAGCGCCTTGCCGAGCCGCTCCTGATGACGAAACCGCGTGATCGCCTCGTTCACGGTGAGCTGGAGCACGTCGGCGATGGACCGGCCCTTGATGCGCACATCGAGCACCTCCCGCTCGAAGCGCGAGCCCTCGCACGCGTCGCACGGGAGGAATACGTCGGCGAGAAACACCATCTCGACCTGGACGTGCCCGGCGCCTTCGCACGCCCGGCAGCGGCCGCCCTTGACGGCGTTGAAGCTGAACGTGCCCGCGTCGTACCCGCGGGCGCGTGCCAAGGGCTGATCGGCGAACAGCGCGCGGATGTCGTCGAACGCGCGGATGTAGGTGACGGGATTCGATCGTGGCGTACGACCGATCGGCGACTGATCGATGAGCACGACGTCGTCGAGGGCTTCCCACCCCGTGAGCGTGCGGACGGTGCCGACGGGCTCGCCGAGGTGTTCCTTGGCGCCGTGCGAGCCCTTGAGCCGCTCGGCGAGCTGGCGGTACAGCACGTCGTGCACCAGCGTGGACTTGCCGGAGCCGGATACGCCGGCGACCGCGGTGAGCGTCCCGAGCGGGACCCGCGCGTCCACGTCGCGCAGGTTGTGCAGGGTCGCGCCCTGGAGCGCGAGCCACCGGGGGCCGACGCGGCGCCGTTCGGCCGGCACCGGGATGGAGCGGCGTCCGGCCAGGTAGTCGCCGGTGAGGGTGCCGGCGCTCACCGCGCCCGCGACGGACCCGCTGTAGACCAGCTCGCCACCCAGTTCCCCGCTTCCCGGCCCGAGCTCCAGCATGTGATCGGCGACCCGGATGGCGGCCGGGTCGTGCTCGACGACGACCACCGTATTGCCTGCCGTCCGCAGCCGCAGCAACAACTCGAGCAGCCGGCCGACGTCGCGCGGGTGGAGGCCGATGGTCGGCTCGTCCAGCACGTAGAGCGTCTCGACGAGGCGCGACCCCAACGCATTGGCGAGCGCGATGCGCTGTGCCTCGCCGCCGGAGAGGGTACGCGTCTGCCGGTCCAGCGTGAGATACCCGAGCCCCACGTCCCGCAGGTAGCTCACGCGCGCATCGACTTCGCGGAGCACCGTGGCCGCGATGGCGTGTTCATGGGGGGTGAGGCTGAGGGAGACGAGCCACGCCGCCAACTCGTCGGCGCTGCGCTGGGCGACGGTGCCAATGGGGTCCCCGTGCACGAACACCGCGAGAGCCTCGGCCCGCAGCCGGGCGCCCGCACACGTGGGGCAGCGCAGCGCCCGCTGATACTGCCGCAGAAAGACGCGGATGTACTGCTTGTAGCGCTTGCGCTCGAGGTGGCGGAGGAACGGAAAGACGCCCACGAACCGTCCCTGCTTCTCGTGGAGGAGCAGGCGCTGGTGCGCGGCCGACAGGGCCCGCCACGGGCGGTCGAACGGGATCTTGCGACGCCGCGCCGCCTCGCGCAGCAGCCGGCGTCGCCCGTCATAGCGCGGCTTGGTCCACGGGTCGAGCGCGCCCTCGGCGAGGCTCTTGCCCGGGTCCGGCACGATCAGCGACTCGTCGTACTCCAGCACGGCTCCGAAGCCGTTGCAGGCGGGACAGGCACCGGCGGGGTTGTTGAACGAGAACAAGGCGGGGGTGAGTCGGGGTGCGGGCGTCCCGCACTGGAGGCAGCGGGGGTGGCGGGAGAACGCGAGCGACTCGGCCCCGTCCGCGAGCACCCGCGCGGTCCCCTCGCCTTCGGCGAACGCCGTTGCCAGGGAATCCACCAGCCGGGTCCGCTGTGCGTCCTCCAGGCGGAGCCGATCCACGACCACCAGCACCTCGCGCTCGTTGAGGGCGACGCCGGCCGGCAGGGCGTCGAGGCGCACGGGATCCCCGCCGGCGCCCTCGACGATCACCCGCACGAACCCCATGGCGGTGAGGTTGTCGACGATGAGCTCGTGGGTCGTGTGCGCCGATTGCGGCAGCGGAAACGCGACGAGCGCGTCCCGCCCGCCCGCCGCGTGGAGCGCCTTGTCGGCCGCCGAGCTGGGCGAATCCACGGTGACGGCGGCACCACAGCGGTGACAATGGGCCCGGCCGATTCGCGCCCAGAGGAGGCGCAGGTAATCGTAGATCTCCGTCGCGGTGCCCACCGTCGAGCGGCTCGACGTGGTCGGGTTCTTCTGCTCGATCGCCACCGCGGGCGAGATCCCCTCCATCCGGTCCACGGCCGGCTTCGGCATCCGCTCCAGGAACTGCTTGGCGTAGGTGGACAGGGACTCGATGTAGCGCCGCTGCCCTTCCGCGTACAGCGTGTCGAAGGCGAGTGAACTCTTGCCGGATCCCGACGGTCCCGTGACTACGGTCAGCGCCCGGCGCGGGATCGTCACCGTGAGACCCTTGAGGTTGTGCTGGCGCGCGTTGCGCAGGATCAGCGCGTCGGCCGTCATGGGCGAAGCTTACCCGGGCTCCGCGGGCGCCTACAAGGCGTCGGTTGCTCGCAGCCCGATGGCGGCGTAGGTTGGCTCTCCGCATGGCCGTCCTGGCTCCCCGCCTGCTTCGTCGCGGGCTCGAGGTGTTCGCCGCGATCTCGATACTCGGGTTCGCCGCGCTCCTGCTCTATGGGAACAACCTCGAGCGGTTCCTGTCGGCCATGGTGTCGCTCCGTTTCGGCTGGCTGCTGGTGGGGCTGGCCCTGGCCTCGCTCGACTGGCTGGGCGGCGGACTCCGCTTGTACGTCGTGGCCCGGCACGTCTACCGGGATCAGTCGCTCAAGGGCGCGATCCTGGCGGGGGGGCTGAACACCTGGGCCAGCTACCTCACGCCATCGCAGACCGGTGGCGGCCCGATGATGATCTACGTGCTGAAGCGCTACGGCACGCCGCTGCCCGAGGGCATGGTGGCGAGCCTGATGACGTTCGTGGCCACGATCATCTTCTTCGGCGTCGCGGGGCCGCTGGCCATCTTCCTCGGGGCCGGCCGCTCGCTCGCCCAGCACGGCGTCATCGGCGAGGCGCTCGACCTGTACGACCTGTTCCGCCTGAGCCTCGGCGGGTTCGTCGCGATCGGGCTGTCGATCGTCATCCTGATCGCGTTTCCCGGCATCGCGCGCGCGCTGGCGCGCGCCCTCAGGAGTCGGTTCGAGCGGCGCGGCCACACACGGTGGGTCGAGCGGATCACCGAGCTGGAGGAGGGGGTCGATCGCGCGCACGCGGCGGTCCTGCGGTTCGCGAGCCCCTCGGGATGGCTGGCCATGGCCGGCGCCGTGGTGCTCTCGGCGGCCGCGCACGCGAACAAGCTCGTCGCCGGCTACATCGTATTGAAGATGCTCGGCATCCCCGCGCCGTTCGTGGACGTCCTGTTGTTGCAGACCCTGATCACGTTCCTGCTGTATTTCGCTCCCACGCCCGGAGGCTCCGGACTTGCGGAGCTCGTGTCGGCCGCGGTGATGTCCGTCTACGTGCCGCGCGAGCTGACGCCGTCCTACATTCTGCTCTGGCGTCTGCTCGTGTCGTATCTGACGGTCGGATTCGGCTCGGCGGTGTTCTGGCACTGGCTCAAGGGCGCCGAAGGCGCCGACCAGCTGCCCGAGGTGGTGGAAGGAGCGTCGGTTGCACGGTCCCCCGGCGCGGACTAGCTTGTCCAAACCAGCGCAGTGAGCGTAGGTGCATGTCGTTTCTGGAAATAGCGGGGCGGCGCGTGGCGATCGCCCCCGGTGAGTCGGCGGTGGGCAGTGATCCCGAGGCGGCGGTCGTCGTCCGCGGCCCCGGGGTGTTGCCGCGCCACGCGATTCTTCAGGCGGGGCATGACGGCCAGGTGGCGATCCGGCGCGGTGACGACCGGGCCGAGATCCAGATCAACGGCGTGCGGCTGGGTGCGCAGCCCAGCCCCCTGCTGCATGGCGACAAGGTCGAAATCGGCGGGCACGAGTTGCTGTTCGTCGATGAGCGGCGCAGCGGGAGCACGCAGTTCATGCACGCGGTGGCGCCGGGAGCGCCTCCCCCTCCGGACCTGGAGCGGCGGGCGCCGCCGACACCGCAGGCGACGATCTCCAGTGGCGGGCGGCTGGTCAGTCTCACCGACGGCCGGGAGTACGCGGCGGAGGGCTCGCTCGTACTGGGCCGGGACGCGGCATGCGACGTGGTCGTCACCAACAAGGATGTGTCGCGCCGCCACGCCGAGATTCTCGCCACCCCCAATGGCTACGTTCTCGTCGACAGCAGCACCAACGGGACGTTCGTCAACGGCCAGCGTGTCACGGGCCAGGTGATTCTGGCGCGGGCCGACGTGATTCGCGTGGGCACCGACGAATTCCGCTTCTACGCGGACCTGGCACCGGCCCCGCCCGCGGTGCCGTCGCCGCCCGCGGCGTCGGCGCCGTCCGCGGCGGCGCCTCCCACGCCACCGCCCAGCGCCATTCGCCGACTGGCGGACACGCTGTTCGGGGTGCGTGGGGTGCAGCTGCCGCCGGGGATGCGGCCGCCCGCCCGGGCGCCCGCCGCCGCGCCGGTGCCCCCCCTGCCGCGCGCCCCCGCGGAGCCGGCGGCGGCCGCGCCGAGCGCCGGCGCGAGTCCCGGGGCCCTGGCCCATCTGGTCGTGCGGAGCGGGGCCCTCAAGGGCCAACGGGTTCCTGTGCGCACGCCGCTGGCGAACATCGGGCGTGCCGACTACAACGACGTGGTCCTGCCGGAGGACAGCGTGTCGACGGTGCACGCCAAGCTGCAGCGGCGCGAGGGGATCTGGATGTTGGTCGATCTCAACGCCACGAACGGCACGTTTGTAGATGGGGAACGCGTGACCGGCGAGACGGCACTCGCGCCGGGCGCGTTGTTGCGTTTCGGGGAGGTGCGCGCGTTCTTCGAACCGGCCGAGGGGGACGAGCCCGTCAAGGGCGGGTCCACGAAGCTGATTCAGTCTGTCCGCCTGCCAACGGACAACCCCTAGCTTGATCGAGACCATGCAGTTCAGCTGCGCTGGGCGGACCGACGTGGGTATCGTCCGGTCCGGGAATGAGGACAACTACCTCATGATCCCGGATCGCGCGCTGTTCATCGTGGCCGACGGCATGGGGGGCCATGCCGCCGGTGAGGTCGCGAGCGAGATGGCGGTGCGCATCATCGCCCGGGCGGTCGGGGCGGTGGAAGGCGAGGACGACCGGGCCGCCGCGGACCGATTGCGCCACGCGATCCGTGAGGCGAACGCGGCCATCTTCGAGCGGACGCTCACCGAACACGACAAGCGCGGGATGGGCACCACCGCGACGGCGCTGCTGCTGCACGGCCGGCGCTACCTCATTGGCCAGGTCGGTGACAGCCGGGCGTACCTGCTGCGCAACGGCACCCTCGCCCAGCTCACGAAGGACCATTCGTACGTGCAGGAACAGGTGGATGCCGGCTACCTCTCCGCCGAGGAAGCCCGCACGCATCCCTACAGCAACGTGATTACCCGCTGCGTCGGGGCGAACGACGACGTCGCCCCGGATACGTACGTGGGCACGGTGCGGACGGGCGATCTCTTCCTGCTGGCGTCCGACGGCCTGACGGGCATGCTCGACGACCCGGAGCTGCACCGGGTGCTGGAGTCCACGGACGACCCGCAGGTGCTGGTGGACACGCTCGTGGCGGAAGCCAACCGTCTCGGCGGGCTGGACAACATCACGGCGATCATCGTGCGCATCGACGGGGTACCGGAGGGCGGGGCGCCGGGCACGTGACGCGCGGCCCGAACGTGGAGGCTGTGGGTCGGGTCGCGGCGGATCAGCTACCTGCCATTCTCTACGCGTTGGAGGTCTGCGCGGTGTCCATGGACGCCGCCGCCCGGCCCGATGACGCGCGGTACTACCGGTCCCTCGCGGCGCAGCTGGCCGACGCCGGCGGCCGGCCCAGCGACGCCGGCTGACGCCTCAGCCCAAGAGCGCGCGGCTCTCCGACAACCCGCTGCGGACGCCACTGGACGAGGCTTCGGCCAAGTCGAGCAGGGCGGTGCGCGGCAGCGTGCGCGGCTCCGCGGCGTACACCCGGAACCGCCGTGCCGCCGTGTGGAACTCGTCGGCGACCTGCTGCAGGCCAAGGCGCGCCGGCACCACGTCGCCGCGGCGATTCGTCACGGGCACGTCGCCCCCGAGCATCTCCGGTTTGGCCGGGAAGTCCAGCAGCACACTGCCGGGCGGGCCGCCCAGCTCCTCCGCCAGCCGGTCTTCGACGGCTTCCACCAGGTCGGGATCCTCGGCAATCCACCCGCCCGCCCCGGGCGGCAGTTCCGAGGCGGGCACGTCGAGCACCCGCTTGTACAGGCGCCGCCGCCGGAGCCGGGCGGCGATGGGCGTATCGGGGTCTGCCCGCAATGCCTCCATCAGGGCCTCATCGGTGCTGTGCGCGATCCACGCCGCCTGCAGGGCGCCGCGGGCGATCGCGGTACGCACCACCCGCTTGAACATCACGGTGGCGCTGCGCACGGCGTGGTGCCAATAGACGTTCCGGTACATCTGATACTTGGCGAAGAGGACCGACTCCAGCGCGCTCACGCCCTTCTCGTGCAGGCCGACGGCCAGCCCGGCCGGCCCCTCCACCAGGGTCAGGGAATGGAGCAGCCGGTCCACGTCCACGGTGCCGTAGGGCACACCGCACATGCGGCCATCCCGGGTGAGGTACTCGAGCTTGTCGAGGTCGAGCGTGCCGGAGATCAGTGCCTGCCACGGGCTCGTGCTCGTGCCCGCGATGAGCGCCTCGAGGCGGGCGGCCACGTCGGGAATCCCGGTGGTGGCGAGCGCGGCGGCGAGTTCGGGATGCGCGAAGTGCTCCCGGGCCAGGGTCTCGTGCCGGGGGAGCCCCGCCTCTTCGAGCGCGTGCGAGAACGGGTAGTGGCCGATGTCGTGCAGCAGGGCCGCGAGCCGGACGAGCGTCGCGTCGGCCGTGGAGATTGCGCGGAGGGCTCCCCGCTCGCCGAGGAGGGCGAGAGCCCGGCACGCCAGGTGGAAGGTGCCGAGCGCGTGCTCGAACCGCGTGTGTGTGGCGCCGGGGTAGACGAGAAACGCGTGGCCAAGTTGCCGCACGTAGCGCAGGCGCTGGAACGGCTCGCTGTCGAGCACGGCCAGCGCCTGGGCGTCAATGCCGATGTTGTTCCACAGCGGGTCGCGGACGACCTCGAAACCGTTCATCGAGGCCATGCCGCCGCTCAGAGACGGGGGCCGGCGCCGCGGACGGCCTCACTCACTTCGTCGGCGTACTTGGCGAAGTTCTCCCGGAACATCGCTGCCAGCTTCTTCGCCTGGGCGTCGTACCGCGCCGGGTCCTTCCACGTCGCGCGGGGATTCAATACCTGCGCCGGGACACCGGGCACGGCCGTTGGTACGGCGAAGCCGAACACGGGATCCTCGCGGGTGGGCACCTCCTGCAGCGATCCCTCGAGCGCGGCGTGCACCATCGCGCGGGTGTGGCCGAGGCGCATCCGATGGCCTTCACCGTACGGCCCGCCGGTCCACCCCGTGTTCACGAGCCAGCACTTCACGTCGTGCTTGGCGATACGCTCGCCGAGCAACTTGGCGTACACGCCGGGGTGGAGCGGGAGGAAGGGCGCGCCGAAGCACGCGCTGAAGGTCGCCTGCGGCTCGGTCACTCCCCGCTCGGTGCCGGCGACCTTTGCGGTGTAGCCGGCGAGAAACTGGTACATCGCCTGCTCGGGCGTCAGATGCGCAATGGGCGGCAGCACGCCGAACGCGTCCGCAGTGAGGAAGACCATGTTCGAGGGGTGGCCGGACTGGCCGCCGGGCACGTGGTTGGGAATGGACTGGATGGGGTAGGAGGCCCGGGTGTTCTCGGTGATCTCCGAGCTGTCGAGGTCGACGTCCCGGGTGTCGGCATCGAGCACGACGTTCTCGAGGATCGTGCCGAACATCCGCGTCGTCGCGTAGATTTCCGGCTCGCCTTCGGGCGACAGCCGGATGACCTTGGCGTAGCAACCGCCCTCGAAGTTGAACACGCCCTCGTCGCTCCAGCCGTGCTCGTCGTCGCCAATCAGGCCGCGCGTCGGATCGGCCGACAGGGTCGTCTTGCCGGTGCCCGACAGCCCGAAGAAGATGGCGACGTCGCCCTCCCGGCCGACGTTCGCGGCGCAGTGCATCGACAGGATGCCGCGGCGCGGATACACGTAGTTGAGCAGCGTGAAGATCGATTTCTTCATCTCCCCGGCGTACCGCGTCCCGCCGATCAGGACGGTGCGTTCGGCGAGGTTGAGCACGATGAACGCTCCGGAGCGCGTCCCGTGCCGGGTGGGGTCCGCCTGCAGCTCGGGCGCGTGGAGCACGCTGAAATTGGGGGCAAAGCCGTCGAGCTCGCCGGCACCCGGCCGCAGGAACATGTTGTACACGAAGAGGCCGTGCCACGCGCTCTCGGTGACGAACCGGACCGCGAGGCGCTGCGCGGCCTCCGCGCCGGCGAACACGTCGCGCACGAACAGCGGTCTGCCCCCGAGATGCGTCAGCACGTCCCGCTTGAGCGCGTCGTAGTGCGCGGGGCTCATCTCCTGGTTCACCTTGCTCCACCAGATGTGCGACTCCGACGCCGGCTCCCGCACCACGAACTTGTCGTTCGGCGAGCGACCCGTGTGCGGCGCAGTGACGGCGGCGAAGGGCCCGCCCGCCGCCACGCGTCCCTCGCCGCGGGAGATCGCGGCCTCGTAGAGCGCCGCGGTGCGGAGATTCCAGTGCACCGGCTGGCGGGGTTCGAGGCCCGGGTAAATGGTCCGAGTGTCGAGTGTGGTCATACGTCCGTCCGGGAATTGCCGATCCCGCCCGACTGGCGGGGCTGTAAGTGTAACATACCGGATCGGGGTTGTTGACGGGCGGCGGATCGGCGCGCCAGCTAGCGTCCCGCCGGGAGCCGCACGCTCGGGATCGAGTGATACAGGGCGGCGAAGCTGGCCACGTCGCGCTCGGAGGGACGGCCGACGCGGGGCGGGGCGTACATCAGGTCGTCCGGCGCGTCGCTGTGCTGGAACAGCCCCAGGGTGTGGCCGATCTCGTGGGCCAGCGTCGTGCGGAGGCACGAACGGAGCGACGTGGGGCTCGCGCCGCGGCGCGGGAACAGCTCGATCACGAACGGCAGGGTCACGGTCGTGTCGAGCTCCACGCTGATCTCGGTCTGGCCGAGGCAGTCGAGCCGCGTGGCGCCGTTCCCGTTGATGTCGATCGGCTCCGCGCGGACGACGAGCACGTCGGCCGCGTCGGAGTCCGCCACGACGACCCCGCGAAACTCCCCGAGCAACGCGACGGCCTCCCATGCCTGGATCGCCTCCGCGGCGTCGGTCGGCAGGTTGGCCTCGGGCTCGATCCAGAAGCGCACCGGCAAGCTGGCAGGCGTCCAGTGGAACCGCAGCTCGAACCCGTCGTTGAGTCGGATCCCGACGTCGTACGGGTCGGGGCGCGCCGGCGGCACGAGGTCGCCGCAGGCGGCGACGAGCGCCACGAGCAGGATCGTCCCGCCGCGGATCATTCGGGGCGCGCCGCCGGCGCGAGGGTCGCGGGCGTGTGGTAGAGGATCTCGACGGTCGCCCGATCGGTTGGCGAGGGCGACGCCACTTCCGGAAAGGCGAACATGAGGTCGAGCGTGCTGCTGCTGTGCTGCAGCAGTCCGATGGTGTGTCCGAGCTCGTGCGCGGCGACGCGGTGCAGGCAGTTGGCCACGTCGGTCGCGGAGAAGCGCCCGTCCCAGGTGAGCGTCACCCGGAAAGGACCCGTGAGGCGGTTGTCGGGGGTCCGGTCGTTGCTCGTCACCCCGCTGCACGCGCCGACGGGCGGGTCGTTCGTGCGTGGCACGTCCGGTGGCGTCGCGCCGTTCACCTCCACGAGCACGTCGGCTTGCGCCGGGTCCCCCACGAGGACGCCCCGGAATTCTCCATACAAGAAGACGGCGGCCCACTCCTGCAGGCCGTCGCTCACGTACGCACGGACGGGTCCCGCCGCGGGATCCACCCAGACCCGGACGGGCAGCCGGTCGGTCGGCCAGTGGAATACGAGCCCGGTGGCCGCCAGGTCGAACGGATAGGTGGACTGACGGCGCGGCCCCGTGGCGACGTCGCAGGCGAGCAGCCCGCAGACCGCGACGAGCAGCACGCCCTCAGCGAGCGGGCGAGCGCGCATGGGTCATCTGGTGGCGCAGGGTCACGGCGACTCCGATGCGATGGACGACCGTGCTGCCGCTGTAGCCACGGTTCTCGAGCGTCGACGTGGTGAACCGATGCACGTCGTACTGGAGCGCGAGTCCCGCGCGGAGGCGACCGCCGAGCGGCCGTTCCGCGCTGGCGGTGAGGCCGAGCGAGGGGGCTACGGGTGCGCCCCCGCTGAACAGGTTCCCCACGGTCGTGCTGGGGTCGTAGATCAGCGCGCCGGCGCGCGCCTCGAGGCCCAGCCAGGGGTTGGCCCCGTAGCGCAGGAAGATCGACGGCTGCCAGAGGGTGAGGGTGGTCACCGACGCGTCGCCGCTCGCCGCGCGACTGCGGAGGTCGCTCCGACTCACCGCGATCCCGGCTCCGACGGCGTAGTGGGGGTCGAGCCGCGTGTCGATCGCGATCCCCACGCTGGGCGCGGGATTCGGTCGCAGGCTGATCGCCTCGACGATCGAATCCTCGAGCAGGGCGGTGCTGGCGACGAGACCGAGTCGGGCCGAGACGGTGACCTGAGCCGCACTCACGGCCGGGGCGCCGAGGGTGGCGCCGGCCACGATCGCGACGGTCAAGCCATGGCGACGGGAGGATGCGTGGATCGGCAGTGTCGGCTCGCGACTGGGGCGGTCGGTAATCATACGGCCAGTGGAGCGGCCCCGCCATGGGTGCCGGCGCCGCTCGGAATCAGCGGGACGAAGCAACACGCGCACAGCGAGCGCGCGGCGATTCCCGACGGGGTCCGCTCGTAGACGAGGAGGTCCTGGACGTCGAGGGGCCCGACGGGGATGATGAGCCGCCCGGCGGGGGCGAGTTGCCGCAGCAGGGCGGGCGGGGGGGCGGCGGCCGCGGCGGCGACCAGAATCGCGTCGAACGGCGCGGCTGGCGGGTAGCCGGCGGTGCCGTCGCCGACCAGGACGGTGACGTTGTCGGCTCCCGTCGCCGCGAGCTGGCGTCGCGCCGTCGCCGCGAGCTCGGGAAGGCGCTCGATCGTCCAGATGTGGCCCGCGAGGCGTGCCAAAATCGCGGCATGATAGCCGCTCCCGGTGCCGACCTCGAGCACGCGGCTCCGCCGTCCGAGGTGGGCGGCTTCGGTCATCAGGGCGACGATGTACGGTTGGGAAATGGTCTGGCCGGAGCCGATCACGAGCGGGTGATCGCCGTACGCGTCGCGGACCTGGGCCGGCCCGACGAACTCCTCGCGCGGGACGGCGGCCATCGCCGCGAGCACCCGCCGGTCAGCGATGCCGCGGGCCGCGAGCTGCCGCCGGACCATCCGCCGGCGCTCCGAGGCGCGCGTGAACCACACGGCGCTACCCCGGTCTAGCCCCGGGCCGATTTACCCCGAAGGCCCGCCGGAGCCGCCCGCCGGGGTCGGCATCCCCCAGGGCCGCCTCGGCCTCGGCGGCGCGCCGCTCGATTTCGAGCTTCGAGCGCCGCAGCCGGTCGACGAGTTCGCGCTCACGGGCCAGCTCGGCGCGCAGCGCGTCGAGCTCGCCGGTCATCCGTGCCCCGTCCGGGGCGTCGGGGTCGGGCGCGGGCAGCAGTTGCGCGGTGGCCTGGCGCTCCACTTGCCGCACGAGCTCGCTCAGCACCGCGTGCTGTCGCTCGATCGCTTCGCCCAGGCGCACGATCTCGCGCGCCATCTGCCACATCACCTCGCGGCGCTCCCGCTCACCGTCGAGGATCAGGGCCACCAGCTCCTGCGGCGACTCCTGGGCGTGCGGCACCAGCGGCGCGATCACGACGGGTCGGCGGTCGGGCGGCTCGACGGCGGGCGCGGCGCCATCCTGGAGTGCCACCAGGTCGCTGCGGATCTCGTCGCGCGTGAGGTTCGCGGCGAACCCCTCGGCGATGAGCCGAAAGCAGGGCAACGCCGCGGCCGGGTGTCGGCGGCGGCGGCCTTCGCCACTCGTGGGGAGGACGTCGGCAAACGCGTCGCGGTAGTAGCGCACGGTCGATTCCGGCAGCCCGAGCTCGCGGGCCACCGCGCGCAGCGTGAAGAGACGACCGGTCATGATCTTGCAAGATAGCCCGGGATGGGCCACGCAGGCAGGGCGGCTCAGTCGCCCCGCGCCTCGCGTCGGGCAAACCGCCACACGGCCACGCCGAGGCTCGCCGATGCCAACGCTGTGAGCGCCACGAATTGGGGCCAGAGCGTGGCGTAGCCTTCCCCCTTGAGGAACACCGCCCGCACGATGCCGAGGAAGTGCCGCACCGGGTTGAGCAGCGTGAGGTGCTGGAATGCCAGCGGCATGCTGCTGATCGGATAGAAGAAGCCGGACAGAATGATGGCCGGCAGCAGGAAGAGGAACATGGCCATGAAGGCCTCCTGCTGCGTATTCGAAACCGTGGAGATCAGGAGCCCGAACCCGAGCCCGGCGAGGATGTAGAGGATGGCGCCAGGCAGCAGCACGACGGGTGAGCCGCGCAGCGGGATCTCGAACCAGAACACGGCGATGGCCGAGATGAGCGCCAGATCCGCGAGCGCGATCAGGCCCACCGGCAGTGTCTTCCCGAGAATCAGCTCGCCGGGGCGCAGTGGGCTCACGCGCAACTGGTCGAGCGTGCCGATCTCCCGCTCGCGAACCACGGCCAGCGAAGTGAGCAGCAGCGCCATCAGCAGAATGACGATCGCGATCACGCCGGGCACGTTGTAGACGCGGCTCTCGAGATTGGGGTTGTACCACGCTCGCAGCCGGAGGTCCGGGCCGGCGGGCGTGACCCCCCCCGTGACCCGGTCGCGGGCGAACGCGCGCGTGATCCGCTGCGCGTACCCTTGGGCGGTCGTCGCCGCGTCGGACTGCGTTCCGTCCATGACGATCTGCACGGTGGCCCGGCCCGCCGCCAGATCCCGGGCGAAGCCGGGCGGGATCTCGAGTCCGACCATGGCGTGGCCGTGGTCGAGCGCGGCGACGATTGCGGCCGGCGTCTCGGCGATGGCGACGATCTCGAAGTACCCGGACGCGGTGAAGGCGTCGAGCAGGGCGCGCGACTCGACGGTCCGGTCACGGTCCACCACGATGGTTGGCGTGTCGCGGATGTCGGAGTTGACGGCATAGCCGAACACGACGAGCTGCACCACCGGGGCCACGAACATCATCCCGCGCGTGCGGACGTCGCGGAACAACTGCCGCAGCTCCTTGGCGACCATCTCGCGCACGCGAAGCGCGGCGGGGCTCACGCCAGTTCCTTGCGGAACGCCGCGACCGCCAGCGCGATCCCCGCCGACGCGAAGACGATCATGGCGACGGCGTCCACCCACAGCACGTCGACGCCGACCCCCTTGAGGAAGATGCCCTTGGTGACGGCGACGTAGTACCGAGCCGGCACGACGTACGTGATCCCGCGCAGCGCGGCGGGCATCGACGCGATCGCGAAGACGAACCCCGAGAGCAGCAGGGCCGGGAGGTAGGTGGTCAGGATCGCGGCCTGGGTGGCGAGCAGCTGCGACTTGACCGCCGCCGAGATGAACATGCCGAGCCCGAGCACCCCGAGGAGGAACAGCAGGGTGAGTCCGGCGAGCAGCAGGACGCTCCCCCGGAACGGGACGCCGAACACGAACACGCCGGCCACGACTGCCAGCGCCACGTCCACGAGGCCGATGACGACGTAGGGGAGCAGCTTACCCAGCACGACCTCCAGGCGATGCACGGGCGTGGCGGCCAACTGCTCCATCGTGCCGCGTTCCCACTCCCGGGCGATCGTGAGCGCCGTGAGCATCGCCGCGATGATCGACATGATCACCGCGACCAGGCCCGGCACCACCATGTTCCGGCTCTGGAGGGTCTCGTTGTACCAGATGCGGATGCGGCTGTCGAGCGGCAGCGCGCGCCCGCCGGCGCCCGCCGCGTGGGTGGTGCTGAACTGCGCCACGACGGCGTCCGCGTAGTTCTGGGCGATGGAGGCGGTGCTCGCGTCACTGCCGTCGAGCAGCGCCTGAAGCGGTGCGGGCCGCCCGGCCGCCAGGTGCTCGGCGAAGTCCGGTGGGATCACGAGGACGAGCGTGGCCCGGCGGCCGCCCAGCACCGCCCCGGCGTCGTCGAGGCGGTCGAGCCGGGTGGCGACGGTGAAATAGCCGGACCCGACGAAGGCCTCGATGAGCGCCCGGCTGGCCGTACTGCGGCTCTCGTCGAGAACGCCCAGCTCGATGTTCTTGACGTCGAAACTGATGGCGTAGCCGAAGAAGAGCACGAGCGCGAGCGGGAGGGCGAAGGCGAGCGCCAGGCTGCGGGGATCCCGCCGCAGCTGGATGGCCTCCTTGCGGGCCACCGCCAGCAGCCGGTGGACGTTCATCCGACGGGCGCGCCGCCCTCGCGGCGCACCAGCGCCACGAAGACGTCCTCGAGTGAGGGCGCGATGAGTTCCACCCGCGTGACGGCGCGGCCCGCGCCGGCCAGACGCTCGCGCACCGCGCGCGCGCCGGTCTCCGCGTCGTCGACCATCACGTGCAGCGCCCGGCCGAACATGGCGGCCTCCTGGATCCCGGGCGCACCCCGCAACGCCTCGACCGCGCGGGAGGGGTCGTCGGTCTGCACCTCGAGCACGGGCTGCTGCAGGTCCCGTTTCAGGCGATCGGGCCGGTCGAGCGCGATCAGCCGTCCGCGGTTCATCAGCGCGAGCCGCTGCGCGTACTCCGCTTCCTCCATGTAGTGCGTGCTCACCAGGACGGTCGTACCGCCCTCGGCCAGCTCGTAGATCAAGTCCCAGAAGCGGCGTCGGGAGATGGGGTCGACCCCCGAGGTGGGCTCGTCCAGAAACAGGACTGACGGCTCGTGCAGCACGGCGCAGCCGAGCGCGAGCCGCTGTTTCCATCCCAGCGGCAGCTCGGCCGTGAGGCGCCGC
>JAOTWJ010000036.1 GCA_029862925.1 Gemmatimonadota bacterium | reverse complement strand
GCGGGCGGCGAGGCGGGATCCCGTGACGCCGTACAGACCGGCAAAGAGCCGGATGTTCTCCTCCACGGTGAGATCGCCGTAGAGGGAGAACAGCTGCGACATGTAGCCGATGCGCGTCTTGACGGCCCCACGTGCGCGATGCAGATCCAGGCCGGCCACGGAGGCCTCGCCGGCGGTGGGACGCAGCAGGCCGGTGAGCATCTTGATGGTGGTGGTCTTGCCGGCGCCGTTGGGCCCGAGGAACCCGAAGATCTCGCCCTCCGGGACGCGGAACGAGACGCGGTCGACGGCGGTGAACGTTCCAAAGGTGCGCGTGAGCTCGCGGACCGCGATGGCGTCAGGCATCGGCGGCCTCGTGCTGCCCCACGAGCTCGATGAAGACGTCCTCGAGCGTGGGCTCGACCCGCTCTTCGGCGAGGACGGTAATGCCGGCGTGCACGAGGGCGTCGCGCGCGGCGGACCAGCTCGTGGGGTGCTCGTCGACCGTGACGTGCACGGTGTCGCCGAACAGGGTGGCGGTGCGCACCGCGGGGTGCCCGCGGAGCACGGTGCGGGCGGCGCGCGGCCGGTCGGTGCGCACGGCGACGAGGGTCCGGCCGAAGGACGCCTGCAAGGCCGCCGGGCGATCGAGGGCGACGAGGCGCCCGTCGTGCAGCAGCGCGACCCGATCGCAGCGTTCGGCCTCGTCGAGATAAGCGGTCGAGACGATCGTCGTCATCCCGCTCGCGACCATCTCGTGCACGATGAGCCAGAGGTCCCGCCGCGAGATGGGGTCGACCCCGAACGTGGGCTCGTCGAGCAGGAGGATCTCGGGCTGGTGGATCAGGGCGCAGGACAGGCCGAGCTTCTGCTTCATGCCGCCCGACAGCTGCCCGGCGAGGCGCTGCTCGAACGGGGCCAGGCCCGAGAAGGCGTAGAGCCGTTCGAGGCGGCGCGCCCGCTCATCCCGAGGCACGCGATACAGGTCGGCGTAGAAGTCGAGGTTCTCCCGGACGGTGAGGTCGGTGTACAGGCCGAATCGCTGCGACATGTACGCGATGTGGCGCTTCACGGCCTCGGGGTCGCGCGCCACGCTCGCGCCGCCGACCAGCGCGTCCCCGCCCGATGGCCGCAGGACGCCGGCCAGCATGCGCAGCGTGGTCGTCTTGCCCGCGCCGTCGGGCCCCACGATGCCGAACAACTCGCCGCGCTCCACGCGAAAGTGGAGATCGGTCACGGCGCGCACGGCCCGGAACGCGCGCGACAGGCCATCCACGATGACGGCCGCGTCGCCGCCCGTCATGACACGGGTGGGGTGAGCCGCACGTCGGCCGGGAGCCCGGGCTTGAGGTCCAGGGCGCTGTCGCCCACGATGCGGACCTTGACCCGGTAGACGAGCTTCACGCGCTCCTGCGTCGTCTGCACGTTGCGGGGCGTGAACTCCGCTTCGTCCGCGATGAAGACGACTTCGCCTTCGTACGCGCGGTCGGGGAACGCGTCGGCCGTGATGGTCGCCCGCGTGCCCAGCCCGAGCCGGCCCACCTCGTCCCCGCGCACGTAGACGCGCACCCACCGATCGTCGAAGTTCGCCACGGTGAGCACGGGCGTGCCGGCCCCCACCGACTCTCCCGGTTCCCGATGCCGGATCGTCACCCGGCCGCGGAACGGGGCGCGGACCACCGCGTTCGCCAGCGCCGCCTCCACCTGCGCGACGGCTGCCTCCGCCTGCCGCACCAGCGCCCGCTGCGCGGCGATCTGCTCCTGGCGCGGGCCGGTTTCGAGCAGTTGGACTTGATCGCGGGCGGATGCGACCCGCGCGTCGGCGACCTCCACCGCGGTGGCGGCGGTTTCGTGCTGTCGCTGGCTGATGGCGCCGCCGGCGAACAGCCGCTCGGCGCGATCGCGTTCCCGCCGCGCCTCGGCGAGCCGCTCCTCGGCGGCACGCAGGGCCTCGCGTGCCTGCGCGACTTCCTCCCGCCGGAAGCCACGCTCGAGCTCCTGCAGCCGGGCAGCGGCGGCGGCGCGCTGCGCCACCGCCCCATCGCGCCGCGCGATCAGCTCGGCCCGGTCGAGCCAGGCTACCGGCTGTTGCGCAGTCACCGTGTCGCCTTCGCGCACGGCGATACTGTCCACGCGGCCCGGCAGCTGGAAGCCGAGCTCGGCCTCGGTCACCTCCACCGTGCCGGCGCTCACGACGGCCGTGTCGGCCTTCCCGCGAAACACGAGCAGCCAGAGCGCGAGCGCCACCACGAGCCCGAGGACGGCCATCATCGGAATCCGATGTCTCATCGTTCGTTCTCCACGTTCTGCGTCAGCCAGTCGAGCGACAGGTCGCCGGTCAGACGCGCGAGGTCGACCTGCGCGGTCACCGCGGCTGCCCGCGCCTCGGCCCGCTGCGCGCGGGTCCGTCGCCATTCCGCCTCGGCCCGGAGGAACTCCGCCTCCGTGCCGGCTCCCGTCTCGAGGGCGAGCCGCTCCACGCGCGCCACTTCGCCCAGGTGGACCACCGCCGCGTCGAGCGCCACCACCCGCGCCATGATCGCCTCGCGGGCCGCCAGCGTCCGGTCGAGCGCGTCCGCCAACTCGAGACGGACGGCCTCGCGCTGCGCCTCCGCGGCGGTGAGCAGGGCGCCCGCGCGCGCTACGCCGCTGCTGCGTGCCCCGCCGGCAAAGAGGGGATACGAGAGGCGCACCCCGGCCTGCCACTCGGTGGTGAATTCGCCCGCGCCGCTGCCGTACCCGAAGAGGCCGCCAAAGGCGTCGAGCTGCGGGAACCACGCGGCAAGGGCGGTGCGGCGCGCCATGCGCGCGCGCTCCACCGTGCGGTCGGCTTCGGTGAGGAGCGGGTTCGCCGCCTCGACGCGCGCCCGCAGGGATGCGCGGTCGGTCGAGTCCACCGCCACGCCGGCAGTCGGGGTGAGCGCCGCCGGGTCGATGGCCGGCACGCCGATGGTGCGGGCGAGCGCCCGGGCGGCGGCGTCGAGGTCGGTGGCGGCGCGCACGCGCTCCGCCTGCGCCTGCGCCAGCGCGGCCTCGACACGCAGGCGCTCGACCGGCGCCGCCTCGCCGGCGTCCACCAGTCGGCCCACGCGATCGCGCTCGGCGGTGAGGGCCCGCACCCCGTCATCCTGCGCGGTCAAGATGCTGCGCGCCGTCAGGACGGCGACGTAGCGCCGCGTCACGTCGGCCAGCAGGTCGAGTGCCGTCGCGTCCCGCTCCGCCGCACGGGCACCGGCCTCCGCCTTCGCACCGCCGATCCGGGCCCCACGGGCCCCGCCATCGAACAGCGTATAGCTGAGGCTCAGGGTGCCCTGGATGAGCGTCTGCTCGAACGCGATGCCGGCGGTCCGGGCGGGGTCGAACCCGTGCAGCGGGAAGACGATCATCGGTTCCTCGAACCGGGTGACCGCGACCTGGGAGGCGACCTGCGGGAACCAGCGACTGCGGGCCTCGCCCACGCTGGCCGCCGCGCCCGCGGCGGCGGCCGTCGCCCCGCGCAGGGTCGGGTGGACGGCGAGCGCCCGTCGGGCGGCGGCGGCCAGCGTGAGGCTGTCCTCGGGCGGCGGGGCCGGCTGCGCCACCAGCGCGACGGCCAGCGCGACGAGCGGAGTCATGGGGGGCCTGCCTCGGGATGCAGTGCGCGAGTGACGGTCTCGGTGATGTGGTCCGCAAAGCGCGGCCCGAGGGTGACCGGGTCGAGCTCCGGAAGGGCGGTCGGAATCACGTGCCGACCTACGAGGGCGAACCACACGGACTGCGACGTGAGGGTGAAGGCGACGAACAGGGGATCCACCGGCCGCAGCTCGCCGCGGGCCTGCCCGTCCCGCACCACGGCGTGCACGGCCGCCATCACCCGTCGCATCAGCCGGAGGAATGGCTCGGGCGGCGGGCCGCCCACCGCGAGCTCGTGCATCACGAGGCGGGGGGCGTCCGGCACTTCCGCAAAGAAGGCGAACAAGGCGCGCACGATGGCGCCGAGGCGCGCGGGGGCCGTGCCCGGGGTGGCTGCGGCCGCCTCGACCCGCAGGGCGAGTCCACCAAGCACGCGATCGAGCACCGCGTGGTGCAGGGCCCGTTTGGAGCCGAAGTGGTAGGTGACAGCCCCCAGGTTGGCGTGGGCCGCGCGGGTGATCTCGCGGACGGTAGCGCCACGGAACCCTTTGTCAGCAAAGAGCTTGAGCGATTCACGCTCGAGCCGCGCGCTGGTGTCGATATCCTGATTCATACGTTTGTATGATAGCGGATGCTCGTCACCCCGCAAGAGGGGGTTGGTGCACGGTTGCTGTCGCTCAGTTGCGCGGGCGGAGCCAGTTCTGCGGATCGAGTGGCAGGGGCTGCCCCGAGCCACCCGGGACCTGCCGGATCTGAAACTCCATGTGGGGACCTTCTTCCGTCCCCTGACCGCCGGATCGGCCGATCACCGTGCCGCCCGTGACTTGCTGGTTGGCCACGACCGACAGGGACGACAGGTAGAGGTAGAGGGTGTAGAACCCGCCCCCGTGGTCGACCATCACGCTCGGCCCGTACGTCCCGACCGGGCCGGCGAGCACCACCTCGCCCCCCGCGACGGCCCGCACCTCGCTCCCCACGGGCGCGCCGATGCCGATCCCGTCGCGCCGGATGACCGTGCCGCCGGGGCCCGTCGTGCGGCCGTAGCGGTAGAGCAGCGGTCCGGTCGCCGGCCATTCGAGGCTGGCGAGGCTGGCCTCGGTGATCGTCGCCGGGAAGGTCGCCCGGCCGGCGGTGGCGGCGTCGCGCCGCCGCCGCTCGAGCGCCGCGATCACGTTGTTGATGTCCCGCTCCGTGCGCTCGAGCGCGGTGAGCCGCTCCGACGCGCGCTCGGCGGTCACCCGCGTCTGTCGCAGCCCCTGCGCGCGCTCGAGCTCCAGTCGCTGGTAGCGCGAGAGTTCCCGGGACCGTTCCTCGCGGTTCCGGCCCACCTCCCCCTGCACCAGCGCGAGTTGGCGACGCTCGAGGGCGATGCGGTCGCGCAGTTCCTCCACTTCACCCACGATGGCCTGATCCTGCCGGCTCACGAGATAGAGGTACTTGTACCGGCTCAGGAGGTCGCCGAAGTTCGCGGCCGAGAGCAGGACCTGGAGGGCCCAGAGGGGGCCCCGCTTGTAGACCTCGACGAGGCGGCGCTCGCCCACCGCCCGCTTCTCGGCGAGGGCGTCCTGCGCGATCAGCAGGTCAAGGGTGATCGAGTCGAGCTGGCTCCCGAGCGCGGACATCTGGCGGTCCAGCTCATTCACCAGGCGCGAGGTCGCCACCTTCTGGCGTTCCAGGTTCAGCAGTTCCGTGGCGAAGCTCCGCTCGCGGCCGCGCAGCCGTTCGAGCTGACTCTCCAGGTCCTGCCGCTCGCGGCGAATCGAATCGAGGCGGGCCTGGTTCTCGCGAATCTGCCGATCGACGGGGGTCTGCGCGGACAGGGCGAGCGGCGCGCCGACACCGAGGGCGAGCAGCGCGAGCGCGGCGCGCACTACACTTCCCGCAGGTGGCGCCCGACGCTCACGGCGCTGGCGAGCAGGCCCAGCGCCGTCCCGAAGATCACGATGAGCGCGCCCTCGGCGGCGGCGAAGAACCTCCCCTGGAACAGGAAGCGGTGCACGACCAGGTAGGCGGCGTAACTCAGCGCGAGCGCGACGAGCCCGCCAAGCGCGCCCTTGAGCGTACCCTCGAGTAGGAACGGGCGCCGCACGAAGCCGGCGGTCGCGCCCACGAGGCGCATGATGGCGATTTCGCGGCCGCGCTGGAGCACGGTCATCCGGATCGTCGTCCCGATGATGATGACGGACGCGGCCGCGAATGCGGCGCCGATCAGCAGGCCGACGGCGCCGGCGATCGAGCGCAGCCGGTCAAGCTTCTCCACCCAGTCGCGTCCGTACCGCACGTCTTCGGCAAACCGGAACCCGCGCACGCGGTCGGCCACGTCGCGCACGTGGCGGCTGTCGCGGAACCCCGGCCGGAGCCGGATCTCGAGGGACGCCGGCAGCGGGTTCTGGGTGAGGTCGTCGAACACGTCCTGGAATTCCGCCAGCTCGCGGCGCGCCCGCACGAGCGCGTCCTCCTCGGTGACGTAGAGAACGTCTTCCACTTCCGGGAACGCCAGGACGTCGCCCATCGCCATGGTGGCGACTTCGACCGGCGTCCCGCGCCGGAGGTACAAGGCGATCTCGACGCGTTCCTCGACCTGGGTGAGGGCGTCCCGCAGGTTGATGCCGACCAGGGCCACGAGGCTCACGACGAACAGCGCGAAGGCGATCGTGGTGATCGAGAGGAGCGAGAGGGCCGGCGCCCGGCGGAAGGAGAGCAGGGCTTCCCGCACGACGAGGCTCACGCCGCCCCCCCCGCGGTGTCGGCGCCCGCGGCATCGGCGCCGTCGGCGTCCGCCGAGTCGAACACCACGGCCCCCTCCTGCAGCTCGATCGTGCGGTAGTTCGCGCTGCGCACGAGGTCGAGGTCGTGCGTGGCCATCAGCACGGCCGTGCCGCTGGCGTTGATGTCCCGCAGCAACTGGAACGTGCCGCGGGTGGCCCGCTCGTCGAGATTGCCGGTGGGCTCGTCGGCGAGCAGCACGAACGGGTCGTTCACGAGCGCGCGGGCAATCGCCACGCGCTGCTGCTCGCCGCCCGACAACTCGTGCGGGTAGGCCGTCGCTTTCGCCGCGAGACCGACCTGCGCCAGCACGCGCGCCACCTTGGGGCCGATCGTGGTGCGGCGCGCCCCGGTCACCTCGAGCGCAAATGCCACGTTCTCCTCGGCGGTCCGCTGCTCGAGCAAGCGGAAATCCTGGAACACGATGCCGAGCCGGCGGCGCAGACGCGGGACCTCACGGCGCGTGAGCGTGCGGGTGGCGAACCCCGAGACGCGGACCTCGCCCTCCGTGGGCAGCTCTTCGGCGTAGATCAGCCGGAGAATGGTGGACTTCCCTGCGCCCGAATGGCCCGTGAGAAAGGCGAACTCGCCCTTGGAGAGGTGAAACGAGACATCGCGCAGGGCGAGCGTGCCCTTGGGGTATGCCTTGAAGACCTTGGCGAACTTGATCACGCGCGGCCCGATCAGCGGCCGCGCTCGCCGGTCCGCCGCAGGGCGCGCGCGAAGTCGGCGATGAGATCGTCCGCGTCCTCGATCCCGAGGCTCACGCGCACGAACCCGTCGGGGATGCCCTGCGCCGACCGCTGGGCGGGCGACAGGGCCGCGTGCGACGTGAGGCGCGGCTCCGACACGAGCGTCTCGACCCCCCCCAGGCTGGGCGCGTGCTGTGCCACGCGGAGCCGACGCAGCATGCGCTCGGCGGCCGGCGCGCCTCCCCGCAGTTCGAGCCCGACCATCCCGCCGAACCCGTCGAGCAGCGCCACCGCGAGCGCGTGATCGGGATGCTGCGGCAGGCCGGGGTAATGCACGGCCGCGATGTCCTTGTGCGTGGCCGCCCACGCGGCGAAGGCCTCGCCGTTCACGTTGTGCCGGGCCATCCGGACCGCCAGGGTCTTCAGGCCCCGCTCGATCAGCCACGCCGCGTGCGGGTCGAGTGCCTGTCCCCAGACCTGGAGCAGGTGCCGGACCTCCTCGACCATCTCCTCGGTGCCGGCCACGGCCCCGGCGATCACGTCACTGTGCCCGTTGAGGTACTTCGTGGCGCTGTGAATCACGACGTCCGCGCCGTGCTCCAGGGGCCGGAAGTTCAGCGGCGAGGCGAACGTCGAATCCACGAGGAGGGCGATTCCCTCCGTGTGGCACAGATTGGCAATGGGCTCGAGGTCGAGCACGCGCACCAGGGGATTGGTGGGCGTCTCCAGGAAGATCGCCCGCGTCGTATCCCGGAGCCTGTTCTTCCAGCTGCGCGGCTGCAACGGGTCGGCGAACGTGACTTCGATGCCGAGCCGCGCGAACTCGTGCTCGAACAGCCGCCGCGTCCCCCCGTAGATCCACTCGCTCGAGACGAGGTGATCGCCCGGGCTCAGGATGGCGAGATGTGCCAGCGCCGTGGCCCCCATCCCGCTGCCCACGAAGATCCCCGCCTCGGCGCCCTCGAGCGCGGCCAGGCGCCGACCGATCTCCACCTGATTGGGGTTGTTGCCGTACCGCGTGTACAGCACCTCCTCGGTGCTGCCCACGACATTGCGGAACGTGCTGCTCTGGTAAATCGGGGTGGCCACCGGATCGCGCGGCGTCCGCGCGGCGGGCGCGCCGTGGATCGCGCGGGTGGAGGGCCCCAGCCGGCGTCGCGTCATGCGCTGCGCACGGCCTGGTAGTGTCCGCCGCTCTCCCGCACGACGTGCCGCTCGCGCAGCACTTCCAGGGCTTCGCGGGCCGTATCGGGCGAGAGGGCGAGCTTCGCCGCGACGTCGGCCAGCAGCGCGGGGCCGGAATCCGCCAACACGGTGAAGGCCTGGCGCGCGTGCTCAGGCATCGCGCCGAGCAGCTTGAGCGAGCCGGAACGGTCCTGCGCCACGACGGCGAGGCGATGCCGCTCGAGGACCGGCTCGATGGCGTCCTCGTGTCCGGGGTGCACCCCGACCAGCAGGAAATACCGGGCCCGGCCGTACCGCAGGAGCAGCTTGCCCACGATCTCATCGGCGCACGAGAAGTCCATCAGGCGCACGGTGCTGAAGTCGATGATCGCGAGGTCTTCGTCGGCGGCGGGCAGGAGCGCCTCGATGCTGGTGCGGACCGCCTGGCCCGTCGGGCGCGTGACCAGGTCTCCGTAGACGCTGGAGACCGTGTGCTGCAGGATGTCCTTCAGGTCGATCCAGGCCATTGCCTCACTCGCTATGGGCGGGCACGATCATCAACACCTGCGTGCCCGGAAAGAAGGGAAGCTGATCGGCGAGCGGGACGTCATCATCCCACGGGGGAATCATGGTCATGCGCGCGGCCCCGCTGCGGACCGACAGCTTACCCTGCCAGCGGTTCAGGTAGCGCCGGATGCCGGCCAGTCCCTGACCGCGGCCGGGGTCGCGGAAGCGGCTCACGCCCTGGATCAGAGCGGCCTCCAAGGCGGCCGCATCGCCCCAGCGGTCGCCAAACCGCTTGGCTTGCGTTGCCTCCAGGGAGCGGCGGAATCCCACACCGGCATCGGAGATGGCGATCACGACCACGCGGCGGCCGAGCCGTTTGCGCCACGTGTACGTCTGCACTGCCACCCAGCCGCCGGTGCCGGCATGCTCTACAATATTCTGGCATGCTTCCGAAAGCGCCATCCCGAATCCCATCGTGGCGGCGGCCTCGAGCTTGAGCTCGTGGGTCAGGATGGCGGCGGCGCGTTCCTGGATGTGATTGACGACCTCGTGGACGTCGTCAGCGCCGCGCACCGGCGTGAGTTCGAGCAGGACGTCGGACTCGCCCCGCGGCGTGAGCTTCGGCGCCTTGCCGTGCAGCTCGAAGTACGCGTCGGCCTGCCGCACGAACCCGGCCCGCGCCCAGTAGTGGACCACGTCCCGATCCTGGGGCAGGGTGAGGAGCGGCCGCTCCGCTCCCTGCTCCGCGAGGGCCTGGCCGGCCGTGAGCAGACCCACCAGCCCGTACGGCGAGGCCCACTGGGCTGCGTGCGCGTCGAACAGCACCCGCGCCCCGTCACCGGCGCTGTAGCTGCGGGCGAACTGGTCGAAGGCGCGGTCGTCGAACTGGACGGGGACTTCCACGACGCGTGTCATCCGGGCGCGATCTCTCCCCGCAGATGGTGTTGCAGCCGGGTGGCACCCCGGTGCGCGACGTTGCGGGCGGCGGCGGCATTGGCGGCAGCCAGCGCGTCGCCCACCTCGCGCTGGGCCAGGAGCCCCGCGACGAGCGTGGCCCCGAAGACGTCCCCGCACCCGGTCGGATCGCCGTCCGCCATGGCCGGCGCCGCGATCCGCGCCGTCTCGATCGGCCCCGGCACCGGAGGCGGCGCGTGCACGAAGACGAACGGGCGCACCGTAAAATACACCGCGCCCCGCGGTCCCACCGTCACCACCAGCAGCCGGACGCCGGCGGCCAGGGCCCCGGCGGCCACTTCCATCGGCGCGGCGCCCAGCATGTGCACCTCGTCCTCGTTCATCTGCAGCACGTCGAAGCACGGAAACCAGGCGTCCAGATCGGGAAGGGGACGGGGAAAGCGCTGGCCGTGGTGCGTGATGCCGAGCAGCAGCGCGTGGAGGTCGGCGTAGATCGGGCCGGGGAATCCCTGGCGCAGCTGGCGGGCCGTCGTGAGGTTGAGCTCGAAGCCGGAGATGAAGTTGACGTACAGCGCGTCCAGGTCCCGCACCATCGATCCCAGGGCCTCCCACGTCCACGGCGGCACGCCCCCGGTGAGACGCTCGGCCCGGCGCTCGGCCGACGCGTACCGCAACACGACGCGGTTGTTGGGCGTCGGGACCTCGATGAACCGGGCGGCTGCGGAGCGGCGCGTGAGTTGATGCAGAAACGCGTTGGCCTGGGGCGCCATGTCGCTGCCGACCCGCACCAGCGGGACGATCTCCCACTCGGGCGGCAACGCGACTTCCAGCGCCGCCAGGGCGTACGCAATCCCGCCCCATTCCTCGATCGGTTCGGCGGTGGGGCCCCGCCCGTAGATCGTGTCCCACACCATCGTGCCGATCACGCCCAGTCGCTTCACACCGCGCCCCAGTGCTGGACCTTGAACGCGGCCACGGCGCCGACGACGCCGGCGGTGCCGGGCAGGGTGCCCGGCACGATGCGGCAGGCATCCACGGCCGGCTTGAACGCCCGGCGGGCCACGTCGATGCGGAGTGGGCCGAACAGCCGGTCGCCCGCCTTGGTCACGCCCCCGGTGACGACGACCACGTCCGGGTTGAGCACGTTCACCAGGTTCGCGATGCCGGCGCCGAGGAACCGGGCGGTCTCGCGCACCACGTCGAGCGCAAACGGGTCGCCGTCGTGCGCGGCCTGATAGACCGTCTGCGCGGTGACCTTGGTGAGGTCGCCGTCCACATAGGTCGGAATGGCCGACGGGGTGCCGGCCTCCAGGTCCTCGACGGCCCGCGCCGCGATCGCGGGGCCCGACGCATACGCTTCGAGGCAGCCGTAGTTGCCGCACTTGCAGCGCCGCCCCGTCACGTCGACGGTCATGTGGCCGAACTCCGCGGCGACGTCCGAGGCGCCATGGAAAATCTGTCCGTCGAGCACGATCCCGCCGCCGATGCCCGTCCCGATCGTGAGCCCGATCACGACCCGCCCGCCGCGCGCCGCCCCCTGCCACCATTCGCCGAGCGTGGCGCAGTTGGCATCGTTGTCGAGCGTGGCGGTCAGCCCGGTCCCGTCGGCGATGCGGTCGCGCAGCGGCAGGTCCCGCCACCCCAGGTTGGGTGCGACGATGACGATGCCGCGGTCCGTGTCGAGCGGGCCGGGCGCGCCGACGCCGACCCCGGCGATGTCGAGCCGGTCCGTCCCGAGGGCTTGGCGCGTGCGGGCGAGCGACTCACCGACCATCGCCACCATCCGCCCAATGACGGCATCGGGCCCGAGCGCGACGGGCGTGGGCTCGCTCACCTCTCCCCACAGCGCGCTGCCGTCTTCCGCCATCGTGCCGACCACGATGCTCGTGCCGCCCAGATCCACCCCAACGATCAGTCGCATGACGCCTCCGCGGCGGAGACCACCGCTAATCCACCTGCAGCACGGCCAGGAACGCCTCCTGAGGGATCTCCACGACGCCCACCTGCTTCATCCGCCGTTTTCCCTCCTTCTGCTTCTCGAGGAGCTTGCGCTTGCGGGTGATGTCGCCCCCGTAGCACTTCGACGTCACGTTCTTGCGCAGCGGACGGATGCTCTCGCGCGCAATCACCTTGTTGCCGATGGCCGCCTGAATCACCACCTCGAACAGCTGCCGCGGGATCAGCTCGTGCAGCTTCTCCGCGATCTTCTTGCCCCACTCGTGCGCCTTGGAGCGGTGGATGATGACGCTGAAGGCGTCCACGGCATCGCCGTTGATCAGCATGTCGAGCTTCACCAGTTCGCTGGCGCGATACGTGCTCACCTCGTAGTCCATCGCCGCGTAGCCGCGCGTGACGGTCTTCAACTTGTCGTAGAAGTCGAGCACGATCTCGGCGAGCGGGAAGTCGAATTCGAATTGCACCCGCGTGGGATCCAGATAGTGCATGCCCAGGTACTCGCCGCGGCGCTCCTGGCCGAGTTTCATGATGGCCCCGATGTACTCGGCCGGCGCCGTGACGCGCGTCTTGACGTAGGGTTCCTCGACCCGCTCGACGCCCGAGCCATGCGGCATGCGCGTGGGATTCTCGATCAGCTCCATCGAGCCGTCGGCGCGGTACACGTGGTACTCGACGTTGGGCACCGTGGAGATGAGCCCGAGGTTGAACTCACGTTCGAGCCGTTCCCGGACGATGTCCATGTGCAGCAGGCCGAGGAAGCCGCAGCGGAAGCCGAACCCGAGCGCGACCGACGTTTCCGGCTCGTAGTGCAGCGAGCCGTCGTTCAGCTTGAGCTTGGCGAGCGCGTCGCGCAACTCCTCGTACTGACTGGCGTCCGTGGGGTACAGTCCGGCGAACACCATCGGCTTGATGTCCCGGTAGCCCGGCAGCACGGGCGCGGGCCGGCGGGCGTCGAGCACCGTGTCGCCCGCCCGGGTCTCGTCCACGCCGCGCACGTTGGCCACCATGTAGCCCACCTCGCCGGCCTCGAGCACGTCGGTCGCCTTCTGTTCGAGCTGCAGGTAGCCGACCTCGTCCACGTCGTACTCGTCGTCGGGGTGCGCGCCGAAGACGATCCGCGTGCCCTTGCGGATGCTGCCGTCCACGACCCGGATGCTGGGGATGGCCCCGCGGTAGCGGTCGTAGTACGAGTCGAAAATGAGCGCGCGCAGCGGTGCTTCGGGCTGCCCGGCGGGCGGCGGCACGCGACGCACGATCTCCTCGAGCAGCCGGTCGACGCCACGCCCCTCCTTGGCCGAGACCATGAGGATCTCGTCGATCGGGGTGCCGATGAGGTCGAACAGCTCTCGGGCGCGCCGCTCGGGCTCGGCGGCCGGCAGGTCGATCTTGTTCAACACCGGGATGATCTCGAGGCCGGCGTCGAGCGCCAGGAAGAGGTTCGACAGGGTCTGCGCCTGAATCCCCTGGCTGGCGTCCACCACGAGCACGGCGCCTTCGCAGGCGACCAGCGACCGGGAGACCTCGTACGTGAAGTCCACGTGGCCGGGCGTGTCGATCAGGTTGAGCTCGTAGTCGTCGCCGTCGGCGGCACGGTAGGTCATGCGCACCGCATTCAGCTTGATCGTGATGCCGCGCTCGCGCTCGAGGTCCATCGTATCCAGGACCTGATCCCGCATGCGCCGCTTCTCGAGCGTGCCGGTGGCCTCGATCAGCCGGTCGGCGAGCGTGGACTTGCCGTGGTCGATGTGAGCCACGATGCAGAAATTGCGGATTCGGGCCTGGCGCATGGTGCGGAGAATATAACCCGGACCGGAGCGAACCCTGCCGCCCCCTCCCCCGCACGGCGGTTACCGTTGGTCGGTGACGATGCGGCGGTAGCTCTCGCGGCCCCAGACGGGCCGGTGGGGGTGGTTGGCGACCTCGAGGCCGACGTAGAACACGAGCTGGGTCAGCCGGGCCTGCTTCTCGGCGTCGATCCTGGCCGGCTCGTCGCCGGGCCGGTGATAGTCGGAGTGTGTGCCACTGAAGAAGAAGAGCACGGGCACGCCGCGGCGCGCAAAGTGGTAGTGATCGGACCGGTAGTAGAACCGCTCGGCCGGCCAGGGATCGGGGATCGGCGTCATGCGCAGCGCCGGATGCGCCGCCGCGACGCGCAGGACCGTCGCGCCCAAATCCGAATGCTCCATGCCGATCACGGCTACCGAGTCGGGCCAGTTGCGGCCCACCATGTCGAGATTCAGGGCGGCGACCATCTGGTCGATCGGCACGGGCGGGGACGACGTGAAGTACGCACTGCCCCAGAGCCCGTGCTCCTCACCGCTCACGGTCACGAACAGGAACGACCGTTTGGGACGCGGCCGGAGCTGGGCGAACGCTTCGGCCAACTCGACGACGGCTGCCGTGCCCGATGCGTTGTCGTCCGCCCCATTGCAGATCGAGTCCGCTCCCTGAGGCCGACAGCGACCGGTCGCGGCCGTGCCCACGTGGTCCATGTGAGCCAGCACCACGACGTACTCCGCCTGCAGCGCGGGGTCACTGCCGCGCAGGATCCCAACCACGTTGGGGGCCGAGCGCGTGTCGCGGACTTCGGGTCGGAGCCGGACCGTCAAGCCGAGCCGCGGGAGCGGCCGCAGCGTGGGCCGGCCGGTGTAGGCGCGGGCCGCGGCGAGATCGACGCCGGCGGCGCGCAGCACGGGGCCCAGCGCGCGCTCGCGCACCAGCACGACGGGTACGCCGGCCTCGGGTGGTTCGCCCACCACGAGCCGCTCGCGCATGTCCATCCGCACCAGCTCGTCCCACACCACATCGGGTGACTCGACCAGGACGAGCAGCGCCGCGGGCCGTCCCGCCTGGGCGGCGCGGAGTACGGCCTGGGTCCCACGGGTGGGGCGCCCGGTGCCGTCCGTCGGAAGCACGGCCACGACCACCTTGCCGGCGACCGGGGGGGACGCGGCGTCGGGACCGGCCATGCCGCCGGTGAGCAGCACGGTCGGGCGGGCGATGGTGCGCAACGCCTCGCCGCCCGCCGCGGCGATCGCGTCCCGCCCGAATCGGATCGTGGGCCCGCCGTCCACCACGACGGCCGAGTGCAGGGTGTCCTGCCGTACCCGCTCGATGCGATAGCGTTGCAGAAAGCCGCCGCCTTTCCCACCGGGCTCGAGGCCGAACCGCGCGAACTCCCGCGCGATGTACGCGGCGGAGAGGTCGAGCTGCGGACTGGGCGTGTCCCGTCCTTGCATCGAGTCGTGCGCGAGGATCCCGATGCGCGCGACGATGTCGCTGGGGGTGATGGTCGCGGCTGCGGCGGCAACGCCGTCCTGCGCCGCCAAAGCGGCGGGAAGCAGTAACAGCCCCGCTGAGAGTAGACCTCGCAACGACTCTCCTGCGACTGACGAGCGTGAGCACAAAACGGCACGGGCGGGTCGATCACCCGCCCGTGCCGTACGCCGCGTCGGTCCGGAAGTTCCGCTGCGTCAGAACTTGCGCCGCGGCGGGGCCTCCTTCTTCGTCGGCTGCTCCGCGGGGGCGGGCCGCTTCGGCTGCGGCTCCGCCCGTGGGGTCGGCTCGTTGCGCCGCCGCCCCGTCGTGGGCGTGGGGCTCGGCGGCGTCGAACGCGACGGCTCCGTCGGGCGACGCGTCGTCGGCTGCGACGGCTGCGTCGGCTGTCCGCCGCGCTGCGGCGTGGCGCGCCGCTCCGGGCTGCCGCGTTCCGGTTGCGGCTCCACCTTGCGCGGCGGTTCGGCCCGTGGCGCGGGCTGCGACCGCGGGACGGGGATCGCCTGCGGCTCCGCGTCCCGGGTCGGCACGTTGCGCCGCCCGGTGGGCGCCGGGGTCGAGGTCGGCGCCCGGGCCGGATCCCGACGCTCCAGCGTGGGTGTCCGCGGCGTGGCCGGCGCGGGCGTGCCGGGGGCTGGCGTGCCGGCGACTGTCCGCCGGCCCGTCACCGGACTCTGCGCCGGCTGGGCGCGGGGCGTGGGCAGCTGGGTCCCGCCCGGCAGCGTGCGCGCGGTCGCCCCGGGCGCGATGCGGCGTCGGCCGGCCGGATCGACGGGCCGTTCGCGCACCGTCACGACATAGTCGTCGTTCGGGTTCCGCTCCTTGAACACATAGCGCGGCACCCGGTCCACCGGTCGCTGGTACACCACCCGCGTGCCATACACCGCGCGCGCCGGGTAGAAGTAGGGGTCGTCGTAAATCACGATCCGGAAGCTCACGCACGAGTGCGCGTACGGATTCCAATACGGGTACGCCGCGTACGCGTGGCAGTCGTAGCACAGGAACCGCGGATAGGCGTAGCGCTCCTCGACGTAATACGGCAGGAGGTCATATCCGTAGTCCACGTAGTGCTGCGGCACGATCGCATCGATGATGTCCCCCACCGCGACGTACGGGTCCCCTACAATCCGCCCGCCGGCTGCCATGACGCGATAGTCCCAGTGGTCGCCGCGGACGTACCGGGCGTACGTGAACGGGTCGAGGCTCGCGATCGCGAACAGATAGCCCTCGCCCGGGTAATCATCGACGCGGAACGTGTAGCCGTCGTTGCGCGGGTCGATCTGATAGCGCACGCCGCCGACCGCGAAGTTGTCGTCCCACGGCGAGAGTGGAAACAGCACCCGAATCCGCCCGTCCGTGTCGATGCGGAACAGGGTCACGTAGGCGTCGAAGTCGGTGCGGAAATACACCTTGATCCGGTCGCCGCGGTGGTACACGTCGTCCCGATTGGTCCACACTTCGACGTAGGGCGACGCCAATCCGCGATGCCGGCCGAGCGTGCCAATCGGCAGGTCGGTCGCAGCAAGCCCCGGCAGGGCCAGTGAGGCGATTAAGATTGGAGTCAGCATCGGACATCTCCCGCGTCCCGAGCACCACCGTAGGGCGCTCCTACCCCCAAGGAGAGAGCAGGGGTCGTGCCACCGCGCGCCGGATCGTAAGTCACAGCGAAACATGATGTTATGCGCAGTGTCCACTCGCTCGCCCGGCGGCCGACGTCCTGTTTCGAGGACGCCCGGCGCCCTCGGGACTCCGCGGCCGACGTCCCACCGGCGCCGGTCGTGGTGACCGACAGGCTCGATCTGCTCGATCCGTACGAGGTCGCGCAGCTCGGCGGTCTCGAGCTCACCACCCGGGGCGTCGTCGAGGGGTTCCTGGCGGGTTTGCACCGGTCCCCGTTCCGCGGGTTCTCGGTGGAGTTCACCGAACATCGCCCCTACCAGCCCGGGGACGAACTGCGCTACCTGGATTGGCGCGTCCTGGCCCGGGCCGACCGGCTGACGGTGAAGCAGTTCGAGGCGGAGACCAACCTCCGGGCGATGATCGTGTTGGATACCAGCCGCTCGATGGCGTGGCGCGGGGCGGAGCGGCGGCTCACGAAACTGGCATACGCGCAGCGACTCGTGGCGGCCCTCGGGTTCGTCCTGCTGCGCCAGCGGGACGCGACCGGCCTGCTCGCCTTCGACGATACGATCCGCGCGGTGGTGCCGGCGCGCGTGCGCCGGCAGCAGTGGTGGTCGCTGCTGGCCACGCTCGCGGCCCTCACGCCGGGACGTGGCACCGCGGCCGAGCCCGCGCTGCGGCGCGTGACCGACCTGCTCACCCGCCGCGGATTGGTCGTGTTCGTGTCGGATCTGCTGTTCGACCGTGCGCTCGCGCTCCGGGCGCTGCAGTACCTCCGGCATCGCGGTCACCAGGTGATGGTCTTCCACGTGATGGACCCGGCGGAGGTGGACCTCGAAGGCCCAGCGGAGGCGCGCTTCGAGGATCCGGAGACCGGCACGGGCGTCGTGGTGCGGCCGCGGGAATTTCGGCAGGCGTACGGCGAGACGGTGCGGCAGGTCGTCGAGGCGTGGCGGACCGCGTGCCGACGGAACGGAATCGCGTACGCGCACGTCACGACGGACGTGCCGTTCGGGCACGTGCTGCGCCGCGCGGTGCAACGCCGCGCTCGGCTCGGGTAGCGCGGTGGGTTTCCTCCAGCCACTCGCGCTCCTGGCTATGGCGGCGGCCGCGGTGCCGGCGCTGTTGCACCTGCTGCAGCGACGCGAGCCCCCCACCGTCGAGTTCCCCGCCGCCCGGTACCTCGTGGAGGCGGAGCGCCGTCACAGCCGCCGCCTGCGGCTGCGCCACCTGCTGCTGCTGGCCCTGCGCACGCTGGCCATCGTCGCCATCGTGCTGGCGGCGGCGCGGCCGGTCGCGCCCCTGCCGATTGGCGGCGCGCACGCCCCCTCCGCGCTGGTGCTGGTCGTGGACAACTCGCTGTCGTCGGGGGTCGTGGTCGAGGGAACGCGGACCCTCGACGCGGTGGTGGCGGAGGCGCGGCGGGTCGCGCGAGCGGCCGGGGCCGGTGATCAGCTGTGGCTGGTGACGGCCGACGGGATGCCGCGGGCCACGGATCGCCTGACCGTGCTCGCCGCGCTCGACGCCCTGGCGCCCGTGCCGCTGCGCCTCGATCTGACCGAGGCGGCGCGGGCCGGCGCCGCGGTGCTCGCCGGGCAGCCGCTTCCGGGTCGGGTGGTGATCCTGAGCGATCTGCAGGCGACGGCGTTCTCGTCGGGGCCGCCGTCCGGGGCCGATGTGGTGGTTCGGACCCCGCCGCCGCCAGTACCGAACCTGGGCATCGCGTCCGCGCGGCCGGAGCCCGCCACGTTCTCTCCCGGCGGCCGCGTCGTCGTCGCCATGGGCGGGTCCGGCACGCGGGCCGTGGAGGTCAGTCTCCAGGTCGGCGGCCGCGTTGCGGCCCGGGAGCTCGCGAGCGCCGGTGCCCCCGTGGCCCTCGCGGTGGAGGCGCTCACACCGGGGTGGCATGCGGCGACGATCGTCCTCGACCCCGATGAGCTCCGCAGCGATGACGTGCACCACCTGGCGCTCCGTGGCGCCCCTCCCGCGGCGGTGAGCGCGGGCGCGGGCGCAGGTGCGTTCGTGGGGGCGGCGCTCGAGGTGTTGGCGGACGGCGGGCGGGTGCGCTCGGGTCGCGGGGTGGTGATCGACGACCGGCCGGGCGCCGGCACGACCGTGCTTCTGCCCCCCGCCGATCCGGCGGCCGTGGGCGCGGTGAACCGCGCGCTCGCGGCGCGCGGCGTGCCGCTGCGGTTTGGCGCGCTGGAGCTCGGCGAGTGGGCGCTGACCGGTGCGCTCGACGGGGTGGCGGGCGCCACGGTCACGCGACGGCATCGGCTCGATGGCGACCTCGCCGTGCTGGCGCGCGCCGGCGGCGAGCCGTGGCTCGTGCGCGCCGGCGAGACCGTGGCGCTGGCCAGCCGGCTCGAGCCCGGGTGGACGTCGCTGCCGACCGCTGCGGGGTTCGTGCCGTTCCTGGACGCCGTCGTCAACCGCGTGGCGGCTGCGCAGGTGTGGCACCTCTCGGCCACCCCCGGCGCGGCGGTACTCCTGCCGCCGGGCGTCGTGGCCCTGGCCGGACCCGACGGCCGGCGGCCCGTCGTCGGCGATCGCCGCCTGGAGGCGCCCGCGGCGCCCGGGCTCGCCTTCCTGCTCGACGCGCGCGGGGACACGGTCGGCGCGCTCGCCGTGAATCCCGATCCGCGTGAGTCCGACCTTCGGCCCGCCAGTCGGGACGCCGTCCGGGCGGCGTTCGGTCCGGGGACGATGATGGTGCCGGAGGGGGCCGTGGCGTCGCGCGCGTTCGCCGCCGCGCGCCGCGCGGAGCTCACGACCGCACTACTCGCCGCGGCGATCGTGCTGGCGGCGGCGGAGCTTGCCGTCGCGACGCTCGGCGGCGCCCGCAGGACTGTCGGCTGATGCTCCCACGACTGGTGGAAGCGCTGCGCGCGCTGCCTGCGTACCGCGGCCTCCTGCCGCGGCTGCCGGCGCAGCGCCAGCGGCTCGCGGTGCACGGGCTCGCGGGCTCGAGCGGTGCGGTGCTGGTGGCGGCCCTCGTCCAGGACCAGCCGCAGCGTGCCGTGCTGGTCGTGACCCGCTCGCCGGGACGCGCGGAGAGCTGGCAGGCCGACCTCAACGTGCTGCTCGACGACGCCGCGCGGTTCTACCCGCAGCGGGAGGCGCTCGGCGAGGAGGAGCCGCACTACGAGATTGCCGGGGAACGCGCGGAGACGGTGGACGCCATCCTCGCCGGCCGGGCCCGCGTCGTGGTGACCACCGTGCGCGCGACGGCCGAGCGCACCCTCCTGCCGGCGGCCGTGGCCCGCGGGCGGTTCGCACTCACCCGCGGCGACCGCGATCGCCCCGCCGACGTGGTCGCGCGGCTCGAACAGCTGGGGTACGCGCGCGTGCCGTCGGTGACCGACGTGGCGCAGGTGGCCGTGCGGGGCGGCCTCGTGGACGTGTACGGGTTCGGGATGGCGGCACCCGTGCGGATCGAGTGGTGGGGCGACGAGGTCATCTCGGTCCGCGCCTTCGATCTGGATACCCAGCGCTCCGAGCGCGAGATCGAGCGGGTGACGGTGCTGCCGGTGAAAGCGGACGGGCGGAAGGCCGGTTGGGCGGTTGGGGACACGGAGCTCGCCGCCCACCCGCCCACCCGCCCACCCGCCGAAACGCTCCTCGACATTCTCCCGGCCGATACGCTCGTCGTGGTGGATGAGGGGGCGGGGCCCGCGGACGTCACGCGGGTGTGGGACGAGGCGGCGCACCACGTGCAGGTGGCGCGGCGCCGGGGCGAGGACGTGCCCGGGCGCGAGGCGGTCTTCGTGCCGCCCGAGACGTGGCTGGCCGCGTGGGAGCGGCTGGCGCGCCTCGTCGTCGCCCCCGAGGCCGACGCGCATGACTTCCGCCTCGGGTCGCCGGAGTCGATCGACCGCGACATGCGACGCCTGCTCCGCGTGGTGCGCGCCGGCCCGACCCTCGTGCTGTGCGACAACGAAGGACAGCTCGAACGGCTCGAGGAGATCCTGTCCGGCGGCGGCGACGCGACGCTCGGGCTCCCGCCCACGGTGACGCTCGGGCTCGGGGCCCTGCAGGGCGGGTTCGTCCTGCCCGGGCTGACCGTGCTCACCGATCACGAGGTGTTTCGTCGGGCACGCCGCATTCGGCGCGCGCGGCGGTTCCGCCAGGCGCTGCAGACCGCCGCCAGCCCCCTCGGCCCCGGGGACTACGTCGTGCACCTCGAGCACGGCATCGGGATCTACCGGGGCATCGAGACCATCGATCTGGGGGAGGGCACGACCCTCGAGGTCGCGGTGCTCGAGTACGAGGGCGGCGACCGTCTCAACGTCCCGCTCTACCGGATCGATCAGCTGGAGCGCTATCGGGCGCCGGACGACGGCAGCGATCGCCCGCCGCCGCGCCTGGACCGGCTCGGGGGGACGCGCTGGCGACGGCAACGCGAAAGGACCGAGCGAGCGGTCCGGAAGATGGCGGCGGAGCTGATCGAGCTGTACGCGCGCCGCACCGTGACCGCGGGATTCGCCTTTCCGTCGGACGCGCCCTGGCAGCGTGAGCTGGAGTCGGCCTTTCTGTATGAGGACACCCCCGACCAGCGCACCGCCACGGACGAAGTCAAGCGCGACATGGAGCGCGCGCGGCCGATGGATCGCCTGGTCGTGGGCGACGTGGGGTACGGCAAGACCGAGGTCGCCGTGCGGGCGGCGTTCAAGGCCGTGCAGGCGGGCCGGCAGGTGGCCGTGCTCGTGCCCACGACTCTGCTCGCGGAGCAGCATGGCCGCACATTCGCCGAGCGGATGGCCGACTTCCCGGTCCGCATCGAAGTGCTCTCGCGGTTCCGCACGGCGGCCGAGCAGACGGCCGTCGTGGCGGCGGTGGCGGACGGGACGGCCGACATCGTGATCGGCACGCACCGTTTGCTCTCCGCCGACGTGCTGTTCCGCCAGCTCGGGCTGCTCGTGGTGGACGAGGAGCACCGCTTTGGCGTGCGGCACAAGGAGCGGCTCAAGGCGCTGCGGCTGGAAGTGGACGTGCTCACGCTCACCGCCACGCCGATCCCGCGCACGCTGCATCTCGCGCTCGCGGGGCTCCGCGATCTCACGCTGATCGAGACGCCCCCGCGCGACCGGTCCCCCGTGCTGACGTTCATCGAGCCGTGGGACGACGGCCTGCTCGAGGAGGCGATCGCCCGGGAACTGGACCGCGGGGGGCAGGTGTATTTCGTGCACAACCGCATCGAGACCATCGGCGCGGTGGCCGAGCGCGTGAGCCGGCTGGCGCCGCAGGCGCGGATCGCGGTGGCGCACGGGCAGATGCGGGAGCGGGCGCTGGACGACGCCATGCGGCGGTTCGTGGCCGGGGAGGTGGACGTGCTGGTCTCCACGATGATCGTGGAATCTGGGCTCGACGTGACCAACGCGAACACGATGATCGTGCACAACGCCTCGCAGTTCGGGCTCGCCCAGCTGTATCAGCTGCGGGGCCGCGTGGGCCGCGGCCACCGGCGGGCGTACTGCTATCTGCTCGTGCCCGATCAACTGGACTCCGAGGCGGAGGAGCGGCTGCGTGTGCTCGAACACCACACGGCCCTCGGGTCGGGCTACCGCATCGCGCTGCGCGACCTCGAGCTGCGGGGGGCGGGCAACCTGTTGGGGGCGGAGCAGTCGGGGTACGCGCATGCGGTGGGGATCGACACCTATCTGCGATGGTTGGGGGAGGCCGTTCGGGCCCTGCGGGGCGACGGTGCCGCGGAGCTGGTGCCGCCGGACGTGACGTTCGAGGGCGCCGCGCACCTGCCCGACGCCTACGTGCCGGATCCCGACGCCAAGCTCGATCTGTACCGTCGGCTGGCGCGCGCGGTGGAACTTGATGACATTTCACGGTTGCGCGAGGAGCTGCGTGACCGGTTCGGTCCGTTGCCGCCGGAGGCCGAGCGGCTGCTCCTCGTGGCCGAGCTCCGCGCGCTCGGCGCCCGGCTGGGATTGGAGACGATCCTGGTGCGCGGCGACGACGCGCGGCTGGCGTTTCGGGCCGGCGCGAGTCCGCGCCTGGCGGCGCTGTCGACCGCCCTGGACGAGGTGCAGTTCGCCGCGGACGTGCGGCGGGCCGCGCCGCTCGCCCTGCGGCTGACACGGTTGGGAGGATTGGCGATGGGGCCGGGGCTGGTGCGCGCGTTGCGCGCCGCGCTCGGCGAGCGCGACGCGCCGGCCGGAAGCGCGGTGGCGTCGCGAGAACTCTGAAGGAGGTTGCATGCGACAGGTTGGGGTGGCGCTGGCCACCGTGGCGCTGGTGGGGTGCGGGACGGCAGCGACGTCGCGCGTGGATGTGGTCGCGCGCGCGGCGGGCTACGAGTTCGGCGTGGAGCCGCTGGCCGAACTGCTGGCGCAGGGCAAGAGCCTGCCGCTCCAGCGCGAGGTGGCGGAGGGGATCGCCGTCCTGTGGGTGGATTTCACGCTGTTCGGCGACCGGCTCCTGCGGGGTGATTCGCTCCTCGCGCCCGAGCTCGTGGCCCGGGCGATGTGGGCGGACATCCAACAGGAGATCGCGAGCCGGTACCACGAGCGCCTGATCGGCGACGGGGTGAAGCTCGATTCGGCGCAACTCGACAGCGCGTATGCAGCGGGAGACCTGCGGCTGATCAAGCATGTCCTCTTCAGCGTGCGGCCCGACGCCATGCCGGACGATCGCCAGCTCAAGCGGCGCCTCGCCGAAGACGTGCACCGCAAGCTGCTCACGGGCCAGCTGACCTGGTCGGACGCCGCCGGCGCCACCGACGAGCCGGGCGGTGCGGAGCGCGATGGCAGTTTGGGGGTGATCGGGCACGGCGAGACCGTCGCGCAGTTCGAGAACACCGCGTGGGCCCTGGTGCCGGGGGAGATCTCCGACGTGACAGAAACGTCCTACGGCTATCACATCCTCCGCCGCCCGGACCTGGCCGACGTCCGCGAGGAGTTCGCGCGCGGCGTCGAGCGGAAGCTCGAGGATTCGTTCGACGATGCGTACCTGGCGGACCTGCCGAATCGGTGGGACATCGACATCAAGCGGGGCATCGGGCCGGCCGTCCGCGAGATGGGCCGCGATCCGCTGCGCGCCAAGGAGTCGGGCAAGGTGCTGGGCACGTTCAAGGGCGGCCGGTTTCGGGTTTCGGATCTCGCGCGCTGGCTGCAGGCCATGCCCGTCGAGGTGCGCCAGCAAGTGGGGATGGCGTCCGACTCGCAGGTGACGTTGCTCGTGCGCAGCCTGCTGCGCAACGAGGTGCTGCTGCGCGAGGCGCGCGCCGCCGGCGTCACGGCGTCGCCCGAATTCATGGCCCGGATGACGGACGATCTGCGCCGGGAGCTGGCCCTGATGGGGGCCCTGCTCGGACTGCGGAGCGACTCGCTCGCCGCCTTGCGCGCCCTGCCGGTGGAGGCGCGGCGGAACTTCGTCAGCGCGCGCGTGCTGAGCTACTTGCAGGACCTCTCCCAGAACCGGAAGCGGCTGCAGACCGTCCCCCCGTTCCTCGCCGATGCGCTGCGCGACGACGCCAAGTGGGCGGTCGTCCCGGCGGGCATCGAGCAGGTGTTGACGCGGGCCCGCCAGCTCCGCCTCACCTTGCAGCCGCAGGCGCCCGAGGCGGCGCCGCCACCCGGCGGGCCCACGACGCCGCCGGGCGGCGCCACACCGGTGCCCCAAGCGCCGGGGACCCGTGCGA
>JAOTWJ010000051.1 GCA_029862925.1 Gemmatimonadota bacterium | reverse complement strand
CGTGAGAGCGGGATCGAACGGGCGATCCGCGAACCCGGTCGACGGGTACCGCAGGAAGTACCAGGCCGAGTCGAGGAACGTGTCGGACACGTCGGTCTCGCGCCGGGCCGGGCCGCCGCACTGCGGGCAGGGCACACGATACCAGTCCTCGAGGCGGGCCAGCGGGGAGACCCCGCTCTCGTCGGGCCGGTAGTCGTCCGTGGCCGGCAGGACCACCGGGAGATCGCGGTCGGGCACGGGCACGGCACCGCACGCGTCGCAGTAGATGATCGGGATCGGCGGTCCCCAGTAGCGCTGGCGCGAGATGCACCAGTCGTGCAGCCGATACTGGACCTCTCCGCGCGCCAGTCCTTTGCCCTCCAGCCACCGCGTGACGGCCCCGACCGCGTCGCGGCACGACATCCCGTCGAATTGGGCGCTGTGCACGAGCTGGCCGTCCCAGCCCGTATACGGGAGCGGGGCGGGCGTGCCGCTGTCCGGGTCTCGCCCTCGCGCCGGTGTGTCGGATCCACCCTCGGGGTCCCGGTGGATCTCGGAGGACCCGGTCGGCTCCACCACCTGTACGATCGGCAGCCCGAACGCCTGGGCGAACTCGTAGTCGCGCTCGTCGTGTCCGGGAACGGCCATGATCGCTCCGGTACCGTACTCCATGAGCACGTAGTCCGCGATCCAGATCGGTACCGACTCACCGGTGGCCGGGTTGCGCGCATAGGCGCCGAGGAACACGCCGGTCTTGTCCTTGGTGCCGACCTTGCGCGACACGAGGTCCATCTGCTGCGCCCGGCGCCGATACGCGTTCACGGCGGCGCGCCGCTCGGCGGCGGTCAGCTCGTCGACCAGCGCATGCTCGGGGGCCAGCACGACCCACGTTGCTCCGAACACGGTGTCGGGGCGCGTCGTGAACACCCGGATGGACTCGCCGACGGGCGTCGTGAACACGAGCTCCGCCCCCTCCGACCGGCCGATCCAGTTACGCTGCGCCGTCCGTGTCGAGTCGGACCAGTCCAAGGTTTCCAGGTTGTCGAGCAGCCGCTGCGCGTACTTGGTGATCGCAAAGAACCACTGCTCCAGCGTCCGCTGGGTCACGGCCGTCTCGGGGTGTCGCTCGCAGAAACCGTTGATGACCTGCTCGTTCGCGAGCACGGTCTTGCATTCCGGGCACCAGTTGACCGGCGCCTGCTTGCGGTACGCGAGCCCCGCCTGGTAGAGCTGCAGGAAGATCCACTGCGTCCACGTGTAGTAGGCCGGATCCGTGGTGGAGAGCTCGTGGTCCCAATTGACCATCAGCCCGACGCGCCGCAGCTGCTCGCGGAACCGCGCGATGTTGCGGGGGATGAGCTCCGCCGGATGGAGGTTGACCTTGAGCGCGTAGTTCTCGGAGTGGATCCCGAAGGCGTCGAACCCGATCGGCTCGAACACGTCGGCGCCCGCCAGGCGCCGATAGCGTCCGTAGATGTCGCTCCCCACGAACGCGAACACGTTGCCGACGTGCAGGCCTTCCGCCGACGGGTACGGGAACATCATCAGGTTGTAGAACGGGCGCCCGGCCCGCTCGAGGTTCACCCGGTTGGTGCCGCGCTCTTCCCACCGGCGGCGCCATTTGGCTTCGACGGCCTGCGGATCGTACGCAACCGGGTTGGTCGGCGAATCGGACATACCCACTAGTATAGCCGAGCTTGCCTGCGGCCTGCAGGCGGCCGTAGTTTACCCGCGCCGTTATGGCCGCCGTCGCCCATCTGCGCACCCGCACCGTCCTCTTCGCGTTCCCGGCGGCTCTCGTCGCCGTCGCCACCGGCGTCATCAGCGTGTATGTCGTCACCTCCAACCGGCTCGAGCGCGAGGCGCACACGCGCCTGGTGGCCGCCAGCTCGCGGGCGGCGGAGTACGTCGACCGGTATCTTGCCGACCGGCAGCGGGACCTGACCCGCCTGGCCGCCCTGCCCGCGGTGGGGGGGCTCGCCCGCGAGGCCGCAGCCGAGGCGGTGCGCGGGGGGCTCGATCGGGCGGATCGCGAGAGCCTGGAACAGCGGTTTGCCGATTCGCGCACTCTGCGCCGCGATCGCGGGCTCGAAGGCTTCTTCCGCACGTTCCTCGAAGGGTCGGACTTCGTCGACATCATGTTCACGGAGCGGAACGGCCTGAACGTGCTGGCGACCTCCCTCCCGACCGACTTCGTTCAGGCGGACGAGGAGTGGTGGCAGTTGGCGATGCGCGACGGGGTGTTCGTCGGGGCACCCGAGTTCGACGAGACGGCGCGCGGCGCCGCGCTCCCCGTGGCCGTCCGGATCCCCGATCCAGCGGGCGGCCCCCCGCTCGGGGTCCTGCAGGCCGTCATCCGGCTGGGCTCGCTGACCCAAACCGTCGCGCGGTTGGCCGGGGGCGAGGGGATGATCGTCGAGGTCGTCGATTCCCTTCACCGAACGGTCGCCGGTGCCCTGCGCACGCAGCTGCTGCGTCGTTCCACGTTTGCCGACGACCTGCGGCGGGACACCGGGCCATCCGTGCAACCGACGACCGTCGGTGGCGAGCCGGCGACGCTGGCGTCCGTGCCCGTGCTCGACGGCCGCTGGCAGGTGATCGTGGCCCAGCCGAACGCGATCGCGCTGCTCACGGCCCGGTTCGTCGGGCGGACGATCGCGATCGGCGGCGCCCTCGGGCTGGTCGTGATCCTCGTGCTCGTGCTGGTCGTGAGCGAGTGGATGGACACACGCATCGCCCGGCCGATCAAGACGGCGACGGACGCCGCGACGGCGGTGGCCGGGGGCGATCTGACCATCAGGCCGCCGCAGGCGGCCCGGGGTATCGGCGAGGTGGCGGTCCTGCAGCGCGCCACCGGCGACATGGTCACCGAGTTGCGGGTGCTGGTGACGAACATCCGTGGCGCCGCCGAGGACATGGCCGCCATGGCCCAGCAGATCTCCGCCAGCACCGAGGAGATGTCCGCCTCCACACAGGAAATGGCCACGACGTCCCAGAAGCTCACCGACGAAGCGACCATGCAGGCGGGACGGGTCCGCGGCTCGGCAGAGGATGCGTCGCGCATTCTCGCGATTACCACGCAGCTCGCCGACGGGGCTCGGCTTGCCGCCGAGCGCAGCGTGGAGCTGCGCGAGGGCGCGGATCGGCACCGCGGACGGCTGGTCGAGGGGAGCACACAGCTCACGGAACTCGCCGGGGAAGTGGAGCGGACCGCCGGGGAGGCGGAGACGCTGGCCGGGCTGTCGACCGAGATCCAGCAGTTCGTCACCCAGGCCCGCACGGTCGCCACCCGCACGAACATGCTGGCGCTCAACGCCGCCATCGAGGCCGCTCGGGCGGGCGCCGAAGGTCGGGGGTTCGCGGTCGTCGCTGACGAGGTGCGGAAGCTGGCCGGTCAGGCGGCCCAGGCGGCCCAGACCACGTCGGACACGGTCGCGCGCGTGCTGCAAGGCATCACGACCACGCGGGAGCGGCTCGTCCGTCTGGCGCAGGAGAGCGCCGCGGTGCGGGACGTGGCGGTGGAGGTGGCCGGCGGGCTGGAGGACATCACCGGTCAGGCCGTGGAGGGGAGCGCCTGGGCGGACGAGATTTCGACGGCGGCTGCGGAGGCGCGGCGCCTGGTCGAGGAGATCTCGCACCGGTTGGACGCGCTCGCCGAGGGCACGGAGACCTCGGTGGCGGCGATCGAGCAGATCGCCGCGGCCGCCGAGGAACAGAGCGCGTCGACCGAGGAGATCGCGAGCTCGGCCTCGCATCTGGCCGAGGCCTCCGAGCGCCTCAATGCCCAGGTCAGCCGGTTCCGGCTGAGCAGCACGGAGCGCGTGGGCGACTAGCCCGCCGGTCAGCGGCCGTTGTCGAGGTCGACGAAGCGGACTTCGGTGACGTCGGGCAGCGTGGCAAGCCGCTCGAGCAGATCTCGCGCGGGGGACTGATCAATCGCGATCGCCGCCAGCGCCACGTCGGAGTCGGGCCGGCGCGACTGGTGATAGACCCCGATGTTGGCCCCCGCATCGCCCAACGCCGTTCCCACGCGCCCGATGACACCCGGCACGTCGCGGTTGCACAGCACGATCAGATGGCCTTCCGCCGGCACGTCCACCGGGTAGCCGTCGATCTCAACGATCCGGCCGCGCTCGCCGACCATCGCGCCCACGACGCTCGTCCTGCGGTCCGCGGTCTGCAGGATGACGCTCACGGTGGTTTCGAACCCGGCCAGCGGCGCGCCACCCCGCCGAGCCAGGGCAATGCCGCGCTGCTCGGCGAGCGGCTGCGCGTTGACCATGGACACGGGACCCACACCCATGGCGCCGAGCGCGCCTTCGACGGCGGCGAGCTTCGCGGGGCGCGGGGCTTCCTCGTCCGGCCCGCCGTACTGCACCTCAATGGCCTGCACGCGCCCGTGGGCAAGCGTCGCCCCCAATCGTCCGACCCGGCGCGCCAGCTCCAGCACCGGCCGGAGCCGCCGAATCGCCGCCGCCGAGACTCCGGCGACATTCACCGCTCCCCCCACGTCGCCTGTCCGCAGCGCGTCGCGCACCGCCGCGCAGATCTCGCGGGACACGCGTTCCTGCGCCTCGACGGTGGACGCGGCAAGGTGCGGCGTGAGCAGGAGTCGCTCGTCGTTCCGCAAGGGGGAGTCGGCCGGCAGCGGTTCCTGCGCGTACACGTCGATCGCCGCACCGGCGAGCCGTCCGGCCCCGAGCGCGTCGACCAGCGCCGCCTCGTCCACCAGCTCACCGCGCGCCGTGTTCACGAGCAGCGCGTGTGGCTGCATGCGCGCCAGCCGATCGGCGCCGAGCAGGTGACGCGTGTCGTCGGTGAGGGGCAGATGCAGGGTCACCACGTCCGCCCGGGCCAGCAGGTCGTCCAGCGGGAACAGCGCGACACCCAGGTCCTGGGCCCGCTTCTCCGTGAGATACGGGTCGTGCGCAATCAGCTTCATCCCGATCCCCCGTCCGATCGCGGCGACGTGCTGACCGATGCGCCCGAGCCCGACGATCCCCAGGACCTTTCCGCGCAGCTCGGTCCCGGCGAACGTCTTGCGGTCCCAGGCTCCGGTCCGCATGCTCGCGGCGGCCCACGGAATGCGACGGACGAGGGCGAGCAGCAGGGCCCACGTATGCTCGGCCGCGCTCACGGTGTTGGCGCCCGGAGCGTTCAACACCGCGATGCCACGGGCGGTGGCAGCGACGACGTCGATGTTGTCCACGCCGATCCCGGCGCGGCCGATCACCCGCAGCCGGGCGCCGAGGGCGATCAACTCCGCTGTAACCTGGGTGTCCGAGCGGACCAGCAGGCCGTCCGCCCGCGGCAGTTCGCGCCGCAGGGCCTCCGGGTTCCCCACGGCACTGACGACGGTGAGGTCCGCCTCGTCGCGGAGCAGGTGCAGGCCACCCTCCGCCACGCGGTCGGCCACCAGGACCATCCACGTCATCGCACCGCCTCCTCGAGCACTTCGAGCACCGCCTCCACGCCCTCGCGCGTGTGGTCGCCCATGTGGCCGATCCGAAGCGTGGATTCCTTGAGCGGCCCGTAGCCGGTGCCGATCGTCCAGCCAGCCTCCGCCACCCGGCGGACGATGGCCCGCCCGCTCGTGCCGTCTGGCACACGGAGGCACGAGACCGTCCACGACCGGCGGTCGGCGCGCGGTAGATACCCAAACCCCAGCGTTCCACCCGCGCCCTCGATCCAGTGCTCGACGGCGGTCCGCATGGCATCGTGGCGTGCCCAGCGGGCCTCCACGCCGCCCTCGACCTCGATGCGCTCACACTGGGCGGCGAGCGCATAGAGGAGCGAGAGCGCGGGCGTGTTGGTGGGCTGCCGTTCGGCAAAGGCCTCGTCATACGCCACGACGTCGAGATAGGCGCCGCGCCCCGGCAGCGTGCGGGCACGCGTGAGCATGCGCTCGGACGCTACGCCGAGGGCGAGTCCCGGCGGCAAGGCCAAGGCCTTCTGTGAACCGGTGAAGACGAAGTCGAGCGCCAGCGCGTCCGTCTCCACGGGCGAGCCTGCGACCGAGGTGACGGCATCCACCAGCAGCAGGACGTCATCGAACTCCCGTACGACCGGCGCGAGCTCCGCGAGCGGCGCCAGTGCGCCCGTGGACGTCTCCGAGTGCACCACCGTCACCGCGTCGGCCTCGGTGCGGCGCAACGCGTCCCGCAGCATGTCGGGCTCCACCACCTCGCCCGGCCGTACCTCCAGGCGTACGACCTCGTGCCCGCAGGCCTGCACGATGGCCGCGAACCGCTCGCCGAATGCCCCGCTCACCAGTGACAGGGCGCGGGCTCGGACCCCGCTCCGCACGGCCAACTCCATGAAGCCGGTCGCCGCGCAGGTGCCGACCACCACCCGACGGGTCGTCCGAAACAACCGGCGGAGCGGCGCCTCGAGCGCCGTGAGGAGCGCCACCATGGCGGGGCCGCGATGACCAATCATCGGACGCAGCATGGCCGCGAGGACGTCCGGGTGTACCTCGGTGGGACCAGGGAGGAGAAAACGGCCAAATGGGACGGACACCATCGGAGACGATGAACCTCAGCTCAGGGAGCGTGAAACGTGAAACGGAAGCCGCGAAACGCAAGTCCTGTGCCGAGGTCGTCCGCCCCGGGACCCGCGTCCCGGGGTCGTCGTTTCACGTTTCACCTCACTCCACCAGCTCCAGTCGTTCGTTGGGTTCATACCGGCGACCGATCTTGGCACTGGGTTTCCCTTCCGTCAGCACAACGTCGGCCGTGAAGTCGAACCGGCCTCCGAACAGGGATGATCCGACACCGTACGCGTCGACGGGGACGGCGAGGGCTTCGAACTGGTGGATCTTGTCGGCGGTGAAGCCGCCCGACACCACGATCTTCACCTGGCGGAACCCCTCGGCGTCCAGCGCGCGGCGGACGTTCCACACGAGCTGTGGGTTCACGCCCGTCGGGTCGAACGACCCCATCTGGGGCACGACGGACGCGTCGACCATCGTGTGTGACGTGTCGAGCCGGACACCGTAGAGGCGATCGCCCAGGGCGCGCGCGACCTCGAGCGAGGTCCGCACCGAGTCGTTCTCGAAATCCACCAGGGTGATCAGTCGGACGTCCGCCGGAAGGAACTCGGCGAACTTCTGGGTTGCCAGCACCGTGTCGCCGCCGTACGCCGCGATGATCGCGTGCGGCACGGTGCCGATCCCTTCGCTCCCCCACCAGGACGCCTGGGCGTCGGTGGACACGCCGATCGCGCCCGCGATGTGCGCGGCGTACCCGTCGCCGGTCTGGACCAGCCAGTGGTCGTGCCGCGCGGGGAAAAACATCACTTCCTTCGGCCGCGCGGCCTCCACGACGCGGCGCGTGTTGGTCCCCACCCGCGTGCGGCGCGCGAGCACGCCGAGGTAGAGCGTCTCCAGATGCGCGATGGCGTCATACGGCCCCTCGATCGTCATGACCGTTTCCCACGGCCGGATCTCGTCGCCGTCGTAGAGGGCGTGGACGACGAGCTCGTCCCAGCGCAGGGCGCAAAGCTTCAGGATGGCGATGACCTCGTCGATCCCGCCCAGATAGGCCTCGCTCTTCCCGAAGACCTGCATCAGCACGCGCGGGCGATGCCGGTCGGCGAGCAGAATCTCGCGCGCGCGCACGAAGTACTTGTCGGAGTAGTACCCCTCGCGCATCCTCTCGACCGGAAGATGGAAGATGGCGGGGTCGAGTCGGCGTCGTCGCGGCATGGTCAGTGACTCAGCTCCTCGGCGTCGGCCCGGAGGCGGCGGTGCGTGAGCCATCGGACGCCCAGGGCATCGCGCAGGCCGCGGGTCGCGCGGTTCCACATTCCGTACTTCGACCGCCCGGCCCTCCGCGGGCGGTGCCGGACGGGCGCCTCCGCCACGCGGCCACCCGCCAGCCGCAGGAGCGTCGGCAGGAACCGGTGCATGCCATCGAACTGCGGCAGCGTGGCGAGCGCCTCCCGACGGATCACTTTCAGCCCACAGCCCGTGTCGCGCACCCGGTCACCCGTGAGCCAGTCGCGAAAGGTATTCGCAACCCGGCTCTGCACCAGTTTCCACCGGGAATCGCTCCGTCCCGCGCGCGCGCCGACGACGGCCGCAAGGCCGGGGTCCGCCTCGAGGCGGGCCAGCAGCGCGGGGAGATCCGCCGGGTCGTTCTGGCCGTCGGCGTCGAGCGTCGCGACGATCCGCCCCCGGGCCGCGGTCCAGCCGGCGGCCAGCGCCGCGCTCTGTCCGCCCCGGGCGCGCAACGCGAGCACCCGCAGCCGGGGCTCCGCCCGCGCCACCCGCAGGAGCTCCTCGCGCGACCCGTCCGCCGACGCGTCGTCCACCGCGACGATCTCGAAGGCCCGGTCCCCCAGGGCCGTGCAGATCTCCGCCACCAGTGACGCGACGGTGTCGCGCTCGTCGTGCACGGGTAGCACGAGCGACAGGTCGGGACGCGCGGTCACGGGCCCGTCTCCGCCAGCAAGCGCTGCAACTCGGCGCGCGCCGCCGCGATGCGCGGGGACGAGGGGAACGTGTCGATCAGGCGCCGCAGCTCGACCACGGCCCGCCCGCGGTCACCCAGATGACGGTGGCAGATCTCCACGAGACGCAGTGAGAGCAGCACCTTGCGCCGCTCATCCCGCACGAGATCCCGGGCCTCGCGGTACAGACTCGCCGCCTGGGCCGGGTCGCCGAGCCGGCGCAGCAGCAGCTCCGCCAGTCGGACGCGCGGCTCCCAGTCGGCCGGCGTGCGGGCGATTTCGGATCGATACGCCTCCGCCGCGTCGGTGTACGCGCCCCGCGCCTCCAGTGCCTCGATGGCGGAATACGCCCGCGGGGCCGGCGTGGAGGCTCCACTGGCCCCATAGAATTGGGTCAACAATCGGCTGAGTCCCTCCCCCACCGTGCGTTCCACGAGGAAGACGCCCGCCGCGACCAGGAGGAGGAGAAGTCCGCCGGGCAGAAAGAACACGAACATGCCGCCCACGCCCGGCAAGAGGCCCCCGACGAACCCGATCACGATGAACAGCGCCCCCACCAGCAGCAGATAGCGGGTGGCCACGCGGTCGGGGCTGGCGTCGTGAGACACGGGCGTAGGCTCCGCCCAAAACGTACGGGGCCGCGCGGCCCCGGATCAAGTTGACACCGTCGGGGGACCGGAGGATAACTTCCGCCGTCGCCGGGAAATCCGCGACCATCCTGTTCGAGGAGTCATCTCATGCCCGATCTCTCGCGCCGCGAGTTTCTCGGCGCCGCCACCGGGGTCGCCGCCGGTGCCATGCTTGGCTCGCCAACCGTTGGCCACGCTGCCCCCGCCGTGCACGTGCGGCCGCCCGCGCGTCCCGTCGCCGTTGGCTCGGCCAACGGGCTACGCGGCGTCGAACTCGCAGGCCGTCTCGTCCGCGAGGGCATGGACACGCTCGATGCGGCCATCGAGGGCGTCAAGCTCCAGGAGCTCGACCCCGACGACATGTCGGTCGGCTACGGCGGGCTCCCCAACGAAGCAGGCGTCGTCCAGCTCGACGCGTCGTGCATGCACGGGCCGACTCGGCGTGCCGGCGCCGTTGGGGCGCTCGAGGGGATCAAGACGCCGAGTGTGGTTGCCAAGTACGTCCTGCTCTATACGGACCACATCCTGCTCGTCGGGGAGGGCGCCAAGCAGTTTGCCCTGTCGTACGGGTTCCTCGAGGAGAACCTCCTCACCGAGCAGAGCCGCGAGCGCTGGCTCCGCTGGCGGGCCAACCGCGGCCCTGATGACGACTGGCTCGACGTGCCCGAGACCGCGCAGATGGGCCTCCGTCCCACCGGCACGATCAACCTGAATGTCGTGAGCCCCAAGGGAGAGCTTTCCTCGGTGACGACCACCAGCGGGCTGGCGTGGAAGATCCCGGGACGGGTGGGTGACTCCCCGATCATCGGCGCCGGGCAGTACTGCGACAACGACGTCGGCGCCGCGGGTTCCACCGGCCGCGGCGAGTCCAACCTCAAGGTCTGCGGGGCGTTCCTCACCGTGGAGCACATGCGACGCGGCCTCGCACCGACCGACGCCTGCCTGGAGACGCTGCGTCGCGTCGTCGCCACGAGCGAGGCGCGGCTGCTGGACCCGCGGGGGCGACCGCAGTTTCAGCTGAGTTTCTACGCGGTGAACAAGGAGGGCCAGTTCGGAGCCGCCGCGCTCTACCCCACGCGGTTCGCGGTCTTCGACGGCACGGCCGCGGCGATCCGGGACGCCGCCCACCTCTTCGAGCGTTCGTGATCCGTCGCGCCTCGGCACTTGCCGCGTTGTGTCTGGGCGCCGCGGTATCACCCGCGGCGGCCCAGCTCCCGAACATCTTCCCGCCGGGCTCCGACTGGCGGGACCTGGTCTACCCCAAGATCTTCTGGACCGCCCGCGAGGGCGTGACGGCGGGCGCCTACTTTGCCGTCTCGCTGCCGACGCGCTACGCCGATCGTACCGCAGCCCCCCACCGTCTTATCGCGTCCTTGGATGGTCAGATCGCGGCGTCGGGCACCCGCCATCTCAAGCTCGACGCGTGGGCGCCCGCGCTCGCGCCGGGGTGGCGCTTCCGCCTCACGCTCGCGGCCACGCATCGGAACCGACAACCCTACTTCGGGATCGGCAACACGACCACCGACGATCAGGACGAGGCAACGGGGGAAGACCTCTTCTACCACATGGTGCACGTGCGCAACTACGTCCGCGGCGATGTCCAGCGAACCATCGTGGGACCGCTGCGCGCGCTCGTCGGCTGGCATGCCGAGCACTGGTATCTCGACACGCTCCGCGCCACGAGCCAGCTCGCGACGGACCTTGCGACGGCCGCCGACCCGCGGATCGCCGTCGGGACGGCCGACGTCAGCCTGCGGGTGGGACTCGTCGTCGACACGCGCGACCGCGAGGCGGCTCCGCAAAACGGCGTCTTGCTCGAGGCCTTGCATGCCGTCGCCGACGAGGACGTGGCGGGCGACTTGACGTACACCCGAACCACCCTGAGCCTCCGCGGATACCGTACGTTTGCGGACCGATGGGGAGTGGCGGCCCGGATCGCGGGCGAGTCCATGGGCGGGACGCCGCGCCTCGGGTCGTTGTTCCGCTTCGAGGCGAGCGATGCACCGTTCACCGGCCTGGGCGGCGCCGATTCCCACCGGGCGCTGTACTGGAATCGGTTCGCGGACGCCGACAAGCTGCTCGGCAACCTGGAGGTGCGCTACGCCCTCATCCCCTACGGCCTGCGCACGGTGCTCGTAGCGTTCCTGGACGTCGGGCGGGTGTTTCCAGCGGGCGACTTTCGACTCACGACCGACGATCTCAAGGTGGGGGGCGGGGGCGGCCTGTTCGTGACGTTCCTCTCGGAGACGGCGATCCTCGGGCTGACGGCGGCGGCAGGACCCGAAGGCCCCGTCATCTTCGCCCACTGGAAGTGGCCGTTCTGAGCGGCCGGGCCTCACGCGCCGAGCGGTCCAGAATCGCGAGCACTTCGCCGAGCGTCACCTCACCGCGAGCAGGGCGTCGGCAGGCGTCACGAGCGCTCCTGAATCCGGATGCCTCGCTTGGCCAGCGCCTTGACGTACGGCTCGAACGGCATGCCCTCCCACGCGGTCGTCACACCGAACCGGTCCACGCGCCCGCCGGCCTGCATCTGGCCCGTGATCGAGAGCGAGTATCCGGTCGTACGCTCCATGGCGCTGATGCCGTGTTCGCCGTCGAAGTAGTCGACCAGCTCGAACGTCACCGTCTTGGGCGCTCCGCCCTTCGTCCCTTCCACCATCACCTTGAGCGCCACGAGATCCTCGACGTCCGGCCGCCGCAACTTGGGGTTGACGAGCGCGACGAAGACGTCGCGGGGGCGCACCGTGGTGCCATCCACCGCGATGGGGTCGAGATCCAGCAGGCCCAACTCGCGGATGGCCCGCATGATGTCGGCATGGCCCGGATACCGGAGGGTCTTGTACTCCATCGTCGGGATGCGCTCCGAGAAATCCCACGGCATGGTCGAGATGCCTCCCGCCGTGTGGAACGCCTCGAGCCGGCCCACCGGATCCGGGAACTCGACGGACTCGATCTCGGACAGCGCTTCCACCATCACCGGTGTGCCGTCTCGCAGCACCCAGGACGGTGTCGTGTAGTAGTCCAGCACGCCCTCGAGGGAATACACGATGTTGTAGTTGAGCGGCGGTTTCGGGGCCTGCGGTAGCCCACCCACATAGAGCCGGACGGCGTCGACGCTGTCGAGCCGCCGAATGCCCTCGGCCGCGAGGATGTTCACCATGCCGGGCGCCAAGCCGCAGTCGGGCATGATGGAGATCTTCTTCTCGCGGGCCCTGGCGTCGAGCTGCTGCTGCTCGCGCACGATCTCCGTGTTGCCCCCGAGGTCGGAGAAATGCACGCCGTGCTCGAGCGCGAGGCGCGCCATCGTCCCGTTGAAGTAGTAGGGCAGCGCGCTCATCACCGCGTGCTGATCGCCCAGCAGCTTCGCGGCGGCGTCCAGATCGCGAGCGTCGAACTTCACGAGCGAGAGCCGCTTGCTCTTCTCGGCCTTGAGAAACCCAGGGAGGGCGTCGGGGTTCTGGTCCGCCAGCGTCACGTCGGTGTCCGTCGTGCGCAACAGGTCCCAGGCGCAGGCCGAGCCCTGCAGACCGGCACCCAAAATCAACATTCGCATAGAGTTACTCCGCTTTTCCCCTCTCCGGGCGGGCCGGAAAGATAGACGGGCGCCCGAACCCCGGGAATGGGCGTCTTGAGCGCGCACGACCACGGGTGTATCCTGGGGCGCCTTGGCCCACCCGCCGACCGTTCCCGCCCGGAAGCGCAACCCGCGCCACACTCGCGACCGCCTCGCGCGCGCGGCGCTCGAGCTGTTCACCACCCGCGGGTATCACGAGACCACCACTCCCCTGATCGCCACCCGGGCGGGCGTCGCGGAGGGGACCATCTACCGGCATTTCGCGAGCAAGGACGAGCTCCTGAACGAGGTGTATCGGGCAGGGGTACGGTTGTTCGTGGCGGCGCTCAAGGAGAGCGACGCTCGAGGGGGTTGTCGGGGGCGGCTCGAGGGCGTCGCCAAGCGCTGGCGGGACATCGCGGCGCGCGAGCCCGCGTTGGTGCGGCTGGTGTTCAGCGACGCGTTCACGGCCCGGGTGGACGAGCGGAGCCGGACCACCCTGCGTGAGTTGCGCGCCGAACTCGAGAAGCTCGTCGCCGCCGGGAAGGCGGCCGGCGAGATCCGACACGGGGCCGCGGAACTGCATGCGGACCTCTGGCTCCGGCTGATCGAGCTGGTGCTGGACCGCACCGCCCGCGGCACCTGGAAATCCGACGACCCGGCGATTGCACAAGTCATCGAGGCCGCTTGGGACGCGATCGGCGCGCCCACCGGCCGGACGGCCCTGTCACCCGGAGCACCGAGAGTGGAGAACGCGACGTGACGACACCCAGTTCGAGCGCACGCGGTTCATGGGCGACCCGAGCAGGCTTCATCCTCTCGGCAGTCGGGTCGGCGGTCGGGCTGGGCAACATGTGGCGGTTCGCCTACAAGGCGTCGGAGGGCGGGGGCGCCGCGTTCGTGCTGGTCTACCTGCTCATCGTGGCGCTCGTCGGGCTGCCCCTGATGACATCCGAGTTCATTGTGGGACGCCTCTCGCAGGAGTCACCGGCCCGGGCCATCCGCCGCTTGGGCGGCAACGCGTGGGGGCCACTCGGCTGGATGTTCATCCTCTGCGGCGTCGGCATTCTCGCCTACTACTCCGTGATCGCCGGCTGGACCATGCGCTATGCGATCGACGCGATCCGCAACGCCATCCCCTCGGACACCGGCGCGTATTTCGGCGAGGTCTCGCAGGGGACGGACGCCGCGATCTACCATTTGATCTTCATGACCGCGACGATCTTCGTCGTGGCGGGCGGCGTGAAGGCCGGGCTCGAGCGCGCCAATCTGGTGCTGATGCCCATGCTCTTCCTCATTCTGGTGGGTCTCGCCGTGTGGGCGATCACCCTCCCGAACGGGGGCGGGGGCTACGCCTACTACTTGCGACCGGACCCCGCGAAGCTCTTCAACCGCGACATCCTCACCGCCGCCGCGGGCCAATCGTTCTTCTCGCTCAGCCTGGGCATGGGCGCGCTGATGACCTATGCGTCCTACCTCCGTTCCAAGGAGAACCTCGCCCGCGAGGCGACCATCGTGGCGCTGTCCGATTTCGGCGTCGCGTTCGTGTCGGGCCTGATCGTGTTCCCGGTGATCTTCAACTTCGGCCTGCTGGGTCAGGTGGGCGAGAGCACCGTCGGCGCGCTGTTCATCTCGCTCCCCGCGGGGTTCGAGCTCCTGGGCCGCACCGGCGACTACATCGACACGGCGTTCTTCGTCATGCTCCTCTTCGCCGCGTTGACGTCGGCGATCTCGCTGCTGGAAGTGGTCGTAGCGGCGCTCGTGGACGGGCTCGGCTGGCACCGACGGCCGGCCGCCGTCGGGGCCGGCGTCACGATCGCGGTCCTGGGCCTGCCGGCCGCCTTCAACACCACGTTCCTCGGCAACCTGGACGCGCTGTTCGGGCAGTTCCTGCTGCTGGTGGGCGGCTTCTTCACCGCCGTGCTGGTGGGCTACAAGGTGCTCCCGCAGGCCGACGCCGAACTCGCCCAGGGGCTCCCGAACCCCGATCTGCGGGGCGCTTGGGCGACCCTCGTGCGGTACGTCGCCCCGGTCGTGCTGCTCGTCGTGCTGTTCTTCCTCGCGGCCCCGACCTGGCGGGCGGTACTGGGGTTGGTGACGTACGCCAACTAGCGCGACGCCGAGACGCCTAGCGCTTCACGGCTCGCAGGATACAGGCGGCGCCGACTTCAACCTCCGCACGCCCGCCCCTCGGCGGCTCGGCGACTACTGCTCGAGCTCCGCCCTGAGAAACCCGACGATATCTCGCCACGCTCCCGCCGTGACGTCGGCGGGCTCGCGGGTCCGCAGGAACCCGTGTCCGGTTCCGGGATAGATCGTCTTCGTGTAGCGCTTACTGGCCGCCTGCATCGCCCGCTCCGCGTCCGGCAAGCCGGCGTTGATGCGGGCGTCGTTCTCGCCGTACACCCCGAACACCGGCGCCCGAATGCGTGCGACGGTCGCCAGGTCGGGAGCAGGGCCGTAGCACACGACCGCCGCCTTGAGCTCGGGGTTGTTGGTCGCGTAGCGAAAACTCTGGCCGCCGCCCCAGCAGAAGCCGATCACGCCGATCGCGTCGCCGCGCACCGCCTTGAGCGACTTCAGATACGCGGCCGTCGCATCGAGATCGATGGTGACCGAGTCGGGCGGCAGGCCGCCGATGGCCTGCCGCGCATTGGCCTGGGCATCCGTGCCCCCGCGGCGCGACAGCAGATCGGGCGCGATCGCCACGAACCCGGCGACGGCCAGCGAGTCGGCGACCGATCGGACCCACTCCGAGAGTCCGAAGATCTCGTGGATCACGATGACCGCGGGCGCCGGGTCCGCGCGCTCCGGATAGGCGACGTACGCCGTGACGGAGTCGCCGCTGCGACCGGCGTACGTCACCCACTCGCCATGGATGTCCACCGCGGGGCGCGCGGCCGCGAGCACCACGGCCAGAACTCCGAGGCCCCCCGCGATCGGCGCGGCCAGTTTCACGATACGATGAATCATCGATGCCCCCTCTGCTGGGTGATTGTCAGGCGCGTAGGCGCCCGGCCGCGCGCAGTGCGCCGCCTCCCCACTGCCCCCGCCGACCACTAGGCGTCTGGGCGTTTGTGCGTCTATCCTCCCCACCAGACCCGATACACCTTCCCCCCAGAATCGTCCGAGATCAGCAGGGCTCCGTCGGGGGCCACCAGGACGTCGACCGGGCGCCCCCACGATCGCCGCCCGATCTGCCAGCCGACGATGAAATCCTCCGGTGCGCCCGCCGCCCGTCCGCCGTCCATCGGCACGCGCACCACCTTGTACCCGATCGGAAACGACCGGTCCCACGAGCCGTGCAGCGCCACGAACAGATCACCGCGGTACGCATCCGGGAACTGCGTCCCCGTGTAGAACGCGAGTCCGAGCGGCGCCGTGTGCGCCGGCAGCACGACGGCCGGGCCGATCGCGTCGGCGCAGCGCGCGGCCTGGGCTCCATACTCCGGGTTGGGTGTGTCCGGGAGATAGCACACGGGCCAGCCGTACCACCCTCCCTCCCACAGCACGTTCACACGATCGGGCGGTCGGTCGTCACCCAGCCGATCGCGGTCGTTGTTGGTCGCCCAGATCTCACCCGTCTCCGGGTGCACCGTCAGCCCGACGGCGTTGCGGAGCCCGGTGGCGAAGCGCGTCTCGCCCGTTCCATCCGGCCGGAACCGCGTCACCGCCGCCCGCCGCGGATCGCGCTCGTCGCACAGGTTGCAGCTCGATCCGATCGACACGAACATCGCATCGCCCCGGAAGATCACGGTCCGGGTCCAATGCCCGCCCTCCGGCAGGCCGGCCACGACCACCCGGGGCTTGCCGTCCGGCGGGACGAGCCGGATCACGCGGTGCTCCTCCGCCACGTACAGCGTATCGGCACGAAAGGCGAGGCCGTGCGGGTTCTGCAGCCCGTCGATCACGGTCACCGTCGTGTCGGCGCGCCCGTCGCCGTCTCCATCCTCGAGCCGCACGACGCGCCCCGCCCGGGATTGGCTGGCGTAGATCTTCCCCTCCGGGCCGACGCTGAGGAACCGCACGCCGTCGAGCCCTTCCGCGAAGAGGGTGACGCGGAACCCGCGCGGGAGAACGAGCGCGTTGCCGCCGACGCGCTGCATCGCGTAGCCGCTGTCGGGGGCGATTCCGGCCCGCTCGTCACCGGCGTTGCATGCCAGGAGCAACGCAGCAGCGAGACTGAGGAGTCTCCGGCTACTCCGCATAGACGCCCTCGAGCGCGGTGTCCGGCTTCGGGCTCCGCCGCTCGCGGCTCTCGAGCGCCTCTTCGGCCGCGCGGTCGACTTCGTCGCTCGCGCGCCGCTCGATGTCCGTCAGCGTTTCCTCCGCGATCCCGCGTCCCTTGAGCCACTCCTCAAACAGCCCGATCGGATCCCGCTTCCCCCAGTGCGCAAACAACTCCGGCGCCAGCACGACCCGCGCTTCCTGTTCGTCGTGCGTCGCGTGCCCACCCATGCGGAAGGTCTCCGCGTCGAGCAGCACCGGCCCCTCGCCCCGCCGGCACCGCGCGGCCGCGAGCGTCGTGGCGGCGTAGGCATCGAGCACGTTGTTGCCGTCGAACGACCCCCCCGCACACCCGTAGGCGCGGTGCAGGTCACGGAAATCCGCCGGCAGGCGGTGCGCGTCCACCCGTGTGCCGAGCGCCACCTGGTTGTTCTGCACGATGAAGATCACCGGGAGGCGCGTCACGGCCGCGAAGTTGAAGGCCTCGTGCGTCGGCCCGGCGTTCACCGAGCCGTCACCGATCCACGTGAGCACCACGCGTCCCTCGTTGCGGATCGCGGAGGCGAGCGCGATGCCCGCCGCCACCGGCGGCATGTTCCCGATGGTGGACACCGGCTGAAGCACGCGGTGGGCAAAATCGCCCACGTGCCCGTCCCGCCCGCGGGACGGCGCGTCCTCCGTGCCGAGGTAGCCGCACAGCATCGCGGTCAGGGACATGCCCATCTCGCAGCAGGCGCCGGCATTGCGGATCATGGGGGCGACCACGTCGCGCGCGCGATCGAGGGCATGCACGGGACCAATCGTGGTGGCTTCTTCGCCGGTGCCCAGCCACGCCTTCGAGATCACCCCTTGGCGGACCCAGCGCTTCAGCATCACGTCGTGGAGCCGCGTGCGCACCATGCCCGCGTAGAGCGCCAACAGCTGCTCCGCCCGCAGTCCGTCCACCACGGCCCGCCGGGCCTCGTCCCCGGCCCATGCGCGGCCGAACGCCTCCACGAGCGCGGGCTCCGCCTCCCAGTTGACGTACTCCGGCGGGTCGAACGCGGGGAACCGTTTCATGGCATCCTGGTCTGACGGCGTGTGGGTTCCGAGGGATCAGACAATACTCCCCTTTCTCCATCGGGAGCAAGGGAACCGCCGAGGGCTTCAGCGCGGGGCGGCCTTACCGCACTCCGATCGGCTGGCTACTGTTCCACACGATGGGCCACACTCCGCCGCCCGACCCGCCTGCCGCGCCCGACGAGACCCTCGTTCCCGTCGTGACCTTCCTCTCCGGCCGGCGGCGCGGCGACACGCAGCGCCTCACGGGCGAGTACCTCCGGATCGGGACGTTTCCCGGTGCGGAAATCCGTCTCTCCACCGGCCCAGGCGAGGTCCCGCCCGAGGAATACGGGTTGGTGCGCCAGCAGGGAGGGCTGTACGAGCTGGACGTCGCGCCCGGCAAGGAGGTCTTCGTCAACGGTGATCCCGTGGACCGCCGCGTCCTCGCCTCCGGCGACGTGCTCGAGATCGGCCGTGGCGGTCCACTGCTTCGCTTCCGCCTCTTCGAATCGGCGCGTGGCCACAAGCGCGTGAGCGAAGCGCTGAACGACTGTCTGGACAGCTCACAGGGGATCGGGGTCGTGGGTCGGGCCTCGTTCCTCGCCCGTGCCGTTCCCCGCGAGTTGCTGACCCAGACGTCGTGGCTCGTGCGGGTCGGGGCGTTCGCGACCCTCGCGGTCCTTCTCGCGGCGATCGTCGGCCTGGCGTGGCGCGGTGTGGTGCTGGAGCGGCGTCTCGCGGAGGAGCGGGGCCGCGTCTCGGGCCTCGCCGAACTGCTGGCGGGTCAGAGCGGCGAGAACCCGCGCACCCCGGTCGAGCTGGGCCAGGCGCTCGACGAGGTGCAGACCACGCTGTCCGAAACGGCCCGCCGGGTCCGCGCGCTCGAAGGCCAGTCTGCCGCCACGCGGCTCGTGATCGCGGCCGCGACGCGCTCGACGGTCTTCATCCAGGGATCGTGGGGCTTCGTCGATCCGCGGACTGGGCAGCCGTTGCGCGTCGTCGTCGGCCCCGACGGCACGCCGGTGCGCGGCCCCGGGGGCGAGCCCCTGGTGACGACCGATACGAGCCAGCCGATGCTGGAGGCGCTCTTCACGGGCACCGGCTTCGCCGTCGGCGGGCCGGGCTACCTGCTCACCAATCGGCACGTCGCCGAGCCGTGGCGTTTCGACGAGGCGGCCGTTCGCGTGGCAGCCCAGGGGTGGACCCCCGTGATGCGGCGGCTGGTGGCCTATCTGCCGGACCAGGCGGAGCCGCTCACCCTCCAGCTCGTCGCCACCAGCGACAGTGCCGACCTCGCCGTGCTGCGCAGCGCCACGCCGGGCCGCGGATTCCCCGTGCTCGCCCTGTCCGACGACCGGCCGCGGCCGGGTGATGAGGTGGTCGTCCTCGGATATCCGCTCGGCATCCGCGGGCTGATGGTGCGGGCGGACCAGCGCGTGCT
>JAOTWJ010000206.1 GCA_029862925.1 Gemmatimonadota bacterium | reverse complement strand
AGACGCCGCTCGAGTTCGCCGCGTTTCTCACGCAGCTCCGGACGCCGCGGCAGCGGATGCCGGCGTTTCCCGCCGAGGTGGTGAGTGAGGCCGACGCCCGCGCGATCTACGGCTACGTGCGCACCGTGCCGCCGGCTCCGTCGCGGATTCGGGCGGCGGGCCCCGCTGGCGTGGTTGACGCGGGCACGTGCGCCGGATGCCATCGCCGCCTCCACGCCACCGTTGTCGCGCAATTCGAAAGCGGGGCGATGGGGCGGCGAGGCGTCCAGAACTCGCGGGTCACCAACCCACAGCACCAAATCGGATGCGCCAACTGCCACGGCACCGATCACGACGCGATCATGGCGAGCCGGGGCCGCGTCCCGGAGACCACGTGCGCGGGGTGTCATCCCCAGATCTACCAGGAGCACGTGCTGGATGCCGGCCACACCTACGGACCGGGTCCGGGAGATCTGGGCATCAACTGGGAGCGGAACATCGGCGTTCCGCACTACGAGCAGATGCCCCGCAAGGTCATGGAAATGGGGTGCGATCCGTGTCACGCGCAGGCAGGAGCCACAGACGCGCCCTACTGGAGCGACGACCAGCAGCAGTACGTGGACGGAAGCAGCCTCCCGTATCGCAACGGCTGCATCGCGTGCCATACGCGCCACTCCTTCAGCCTCGTCGAGGCGCGCAAGCCGGAAGCCTGCTACACCTGCCACATGGGCCCCGATCACCCCAACTACGAAGCGTACATGAGCTCGAAACATGGCGCGATCTACTCGACCAGGGGGACCGAGTGGGACTGGACCGCGTCGATGGCGACGGCACGGTGGGATGCGCCGTCCTGCGCGTTCTGCCACATGGTCTACGTCGGGGACGACGGCACGCGGCGAGTCAGCCACAACATGACCGAGAAGATCATCTGGGGGATGGGGGTCCAGGCGGCCTCGGGGCAGCTGGAGGACATCACCACCGCGCCGGAAAACACGGTCAAGCGGCGGGAGATGACCAAGACGTGCATGCTGTGTCACTCCGAGGACAAGGCGGCCGGATACCTCGCCTCGGCAGATGCCCACAAGCTCGCCGGCGACGCGCTGGTGGTGGAGGCGCGCACGATTCTGACCGACCTCTATGATGAGGGGCTGATCGAGGCGGGCCACGGGCAGACGGCGGCGGGCCTGCTACCCGGCCCACGGTTTACGGCTACCGAACTGCCGCGAACCGTTGCCCAGCATTGGCCGGCGGGCTTGTACTACAACGTGACCGCCATCGAGCGCGAGTACTTTGACATGTTCTTCTTCTCCAACCTCAAGTCGTACAAGGGGGCGTTTCACATGAGCCCGGACTACGCGTGGTGGTATGGCTACGCCGACGTCCTGGGCCACTTGGCACGCATCCGCGACGAGGCGGAGGTGTTGCGGGACGCGCAAGCGACGCGCCGCCGCACGACGTTCATGTTGATCACGGGCCCGCTGATGGTGCTCGCGGTACTGGGCACCGTCCTCGCCGTCGCGCGGCTCCGACGACGGACGGCGGCCGCGGCCGCGTAGCGGATGACCCATCCCCCTCCTGCCGGGCGGCGCACGCTCGTCCTCGGCGGCGGCTTCGGCGGCATTACGGTCGCCGTCGAATTGCGCCAGCTCGTGGGTGAGGAGCACGAGATCCTGGTGCTCGACCACCGGCAGCATTTTCTCATGGGACTGCGCAAGCTCTGGGCACTCGTGGGCGCGGGGGGTCTGGAGGCGGGCCGCCAGCCGCGTCCCGCGCTCGAGCGGCACGGGATTCGTTTCCTCCGCCGCGAGGTGACGGCGATCGACCCAGCCACCCGCCGCGTCACGACCGACCAGGAGACGTTCGAGGCCGACTTCCTGGTCGTGGCGCTCGGGGCCGAGCCGCGGGCCGATCTGGTGCCGGGCCTCGCGGAGCACGCGTACAACGTCTGGGATACGGACGATGTGCCGGCCCTCGCCGACGCGCTCGACCGGTTCGATGGCGGCCGCATTGCGATCGTCATCGCCGGCGCGCCCTACCCCTGCCCGCCGGCGCCCTACGAGTGCGGGATGCTGCTCGACGACCACCTGCGGGAGCGGGGCCTGCGCGACCGCACGACGCTCACGGTCACGACGCTCCAGCCCATGCTCCTGCCCAACGCGGGCCGCGCGGGATCCACATGGCTCGGCGAGCAGCTCACCGCCCGGGGCATCGCGTTTCGCGTCGGGCGCGCGGTCGAGCGCGTGGAGCCGGGACGAATCGTGTACGCCGAGACGAGTCTGGAGGCCGACCTGGTGATCGGCGTGCCACCCCACCGACCGCCTGCGGTCGTGACGGCGAGCGGTCTCACCGCCGGCGGGCCGTGGGTGGCGGTGGATCCCGCTACGCTCCGGACGACCCATCCCGGAGTCTTCGCGATCGGGGACGTCACGCAGATCAAGCTCGCCAACGGCCTCCCCCTTCCCAAGGCGGGCCTCATTGCGGAGCTCGAGGGCCGGCAGGTGGCAGCGGGGATCGCCGCCGCCGTGCGTGGCACCGCTTCGCCGCCGCCATTCGACGGGCGCGCCTTCTGCTTCATCGAGATGGGGAAGACGCGGGCGACGCTCGTGGAGGGGGACTTCTTCGCCACCCCCGAGCCGGTCGTGGCGCTCCAGGATGTCTCTGCGCGGCACGCCGAGGAGAAGCGCCGGTTCGAGACCGAGCGGCTCGCGCGCTGGTTCGGCGCGGGCGAAGGGGACCGCTAGGGTAGGCTGCGGAAGTCGCTGGCCCGCAGCAGCCGACGCAGTTCGACCACGGCGGCGACCGCCCCCACGACCAACAGCCCCAGGAGTCCTGCCGTGAGGACCCTGAACAGCGGCTGCTCGTGGGTCTCGCGCGGGAGGATCACCCGGTAAGAGAGGTTGCTCATCGGGCTGAACCCCGCTCTGCCGCGCTCCGGCCCGGCGACGAACGCCGGCGCCAGCTCGAATTTGTAGAAATCCGACCGGGCCACGGTCGCCTCGAACTCCGCATCGTGCAAGTAAGAATTGCGGTGCACGTCGAGCCAGCGGATCCGCCGGACCTTGACGCTCGCGCCCGTTGCGATCCCGAAGTCGACGTCGCGCAGGACGGTCGGCGGATCTGACCGGTAGGGCCACACGTAGCGGATGCGGTGAATGCGTGATCGGAGGATCTCTCCGATCCGCCGTGTGAGATCCTCGGCATCCCGGAAACTGATCTGGAACACCTGGTCGGAGATGTCGGAGCCGACGATGCGGCTCTGCAGCTGTACGGCTCCATCGTGCAGCGGGGCGAGCGTCCACACGTAGTCCTGCTGGGCGTGAAAGTCGCGGTCGTAGTTCACCAGTTCCGATCCGGCGAGCCGGATGGCCTGGCGTGCGGCGGCCGCGTGCTCCTCGGTCACCCCGCGCTCCCCGGTGCGACGGACCTCGACCGCGACTGGTGCCACGGGCTCCCGCGCCAGCCAGCGAAGGTTGGCGAGCGCTTCGCGGGCATCCTCTGCCGCGTTGAGGTCCTGCCAGGTCAGGAAGTCGCCCTCATCGATGGCGCGCGCGTCCATGGCACCTACGGCCTGCCGAATCCGTCCGACGGTGGCGGAGTCGAGGAGCTTGGAGGTGACCAGCAGATCGTTGGGCAAGGTCGTGGGTAGCTCGATGAAGCGGACGCGACTGCCCTCGGATCGCGCGGCAGCGTCCCCCCGCTCGAAGACGTCCTTCGTGGCGCTGAACACGGCGGCGAAATCGACGTCGCCGCGCGCAACGGTCCGCACGAGATCTCCGCTGGAGGCCCCGGTCTGGACGGCGCTGATCGCGGTGGCACGCTCCGTGGATGTCGCCATGTCGAATACGTCGTTGCGCCGCAGAAACAGCGCGGGCAAGAAATAGCTCGACGTACTGAACTCGCTGTGGTAGGCGAACGTGCGCGGGCGTGGGGCGGTACGGAGCCACCGCAGCACGTTGGCCAGCTCCGGCTCGTAGGGGAACCGAGCGCGGTTCACCACGAAGTAGGCTCGGTACGTCGTGCGACCCGTGGCGCGGCTCACGTACGTGGCGAGGACCTGCACGTCGGCGCCCAGCAGCTCCGCCGCGACGAGGGCGTACGGCGTGACCCGTGCGAGAAACGGCCCGCGGTCGGGATTCCACGTCACCAACCGGTCGATGACGGCTCGGTACTCGTAGGCCCGCTCCGAGACGAACTGGACTCCCGCGTGGGCCTCGAGGTGCCGGCGCAGGCGTTCGTCTGCCCGACGCGTGCCGCTGTCGAGTGCGACGCCGATGAACGTGGCTCCCGTCTGGGCCTGGCACGGCACGACACCGGCCGTGGCGAGCCAGACGGGGAGCGCGAGGCGCGCGCCTACCACAAGAGCGGCGTGGCGGCCTCGGCCGGCGCGCGTCGTCATGCGGTGCGCTCGGCGGGCGATGGCCTCGAGGCGGGCCGGAGCGGCGTCTGCGGGGTGACCGCCTGCGACGCGTCCTCCCACCGCCGTTCGAGGCGCAGGGCGAGGGCGACGCTCATCAGGCCGACGGCGACCCCCGCCACGATGTCGGCTACCCAGTGGACACCGAGCACGAAGGTCGACGCGACGATGGCGGCCCCTCCCGCCAGGGCGACCCATCGGAAAGGAACCCG
>JAOTWJ010000205.1 GCA_029862925.1 Gemmatimonadota bacterium | reverse complement strand
CTCGTTCGACAGCACGACGTAGACGAACCCGGTTTCCGGCAGGGGGCCGCGCGCGAGCATGAACCGCTGGCCTGCCGGCATGTCCTGTCGCAGCTCGTCCGCCGTCTGCACCGAGATATACTGCACCTCCCATCGCAGGACCTTGCCTTCGAAGTTCGCCGGCGCGCTCCGCACTTCCGCGGCGGTCACACCGACCAACGCGCCGTCGGGCGCCGGCCGCAGGTCTGTCTCCCGCACCCAGCCGTCGATCCGCACGCGGGCCCACCCGTCGGCGCGCGTCAGCACCTGCGCCGTGGTCCCGGCCCCCAGGAGTCCCAGCGTGTCACCTTCCGGACGCGCCAACACCGTGGAGCCGCTGGCCACCATCACGCGGTCGAGCGACGACGGCGCGGCCGCCACCCCCCCTGCGGCGGGGGGGGTGGTTGGACCCGGCCCGGCGGTCGGCGCCGTTCGGGGCTGGGCGCCGATCCGGTCGAGCGAGCGACCGTAGATCCACCCCGTCCGCCGCACCTGCACCCAACCGGTCCGCCGCGCGACCTGTTCGAGCAGGAAGCCCTGCAGCACACGCGCGACGACGGGCCCGTTGGGCTCGGTGCGCAGGTTCTCGCCGTTCGCGGCACTCACGACCAGATCGAAGTCGTCACGGCGATCGGGCCGGACCGAGCGCTCCCAGATCCAGCCGGTGAGGGTGACCCGCACCCAGCCGTCGCGGGTTTCGTCCCCGGCCAGGATCGTGCCGGCATTCACGCGCGCCAACAACCGGCCCTGCGGTCCCGGCTCCTGTCGGAAGTTCTCGTCGGTCGTCACCCGGTACGAGTTCTGTGCGGCGGCCGGCAGGGCGGCGGCGGCGAGCAACGCGAAGACGAGCCAAAGGGAGCGAGAGGCTGGAAGCACCGGAGGGCCGTGGCTAGATTGTTCCGTCACCGACACTTAGATCATTCTAGGAGATGCCAGCTACGATGTCAAAGGCGACCTGGGCCGCGGCCCTCGTTCTCGCGCTCCCGAGTGCGCCAGCCGCGGCCCAGGTCGGTCACGATCCGGCGCACTCGCCGTACCGGCCGATCTTCATCCGCTCGAGCATCATGGCGACCGGGGCGTATCTGTCGGGCAGCGGTGGGCTGCTCGACCTCGGGCCGTCGAGTGGCGCGCTCGTCGGTCTGCGCTACGAGATGCGGCTCAGCGGGCCGACGGACGCGTCGCTGAGCGTCAGTTGGGGGCGCCTGGAGCGCATGGTCGCCGATCCCGACGCCCCGGCGGATTCGCAGATCACGGGTCCGGTCCGCCAGTCCGTCGTGCTCGCCGAAGCCGGACTCACCATCCTCCTCACGGGCGACAAGACCTGGAACCGCCTGGCCCCGTACCTGGGCGGCACGCTGGGACTGGCGATCGGCGGGGGCGTGCCCACCGATTCCTCGGGCTTCAAGTTCAGCACCAAGTTCGCGAGCGGCCCGCACGTGGGGATCCGGCTGTATGCGTCCGAGCGGCTCACGATCCGCACCGAGGGTCGGCTCCTGTTCTGGCAGCTCAAGTACCCGTCCCGCTTCTTCGCCGCGCCGGCCCGGGCGCCCGACGATCCGCCGTTGCTGGATCTCGCGGGCGACTCGGACTCCGAGTGGACGTCCCACCCCATCCTCCTGTTCGCCGTGGGATACGCCTTCCGGCTCTAGCGCGTGGAGCTGTTTGCCGAAGGACTGCGGCGCGCGCTCGCCCTCCTCCTCGCCGGGGACCCCGAGGTCCTCAGCATCGCGGCGCTCTCGCTCCGCGTGGCCGTGGTCGCGACGGGGCTCGCGTGTCTCGTGGGCGTGCCGATCGGATTCCTGGTCGGCACGACGCAGTTCTGGGGGCGCCGTGCCGCGATCACCGCACTCAATACCATGCTGGCCTTCCCGACGGTCGTCGTAGGCGTGCTCGTGTGGGGACTGCTGGCGCGGAGCGGACCCTTCGGCGGGGCGGGCCTCCTGTACACGTGGTGGGCCATCGTGTTGGCGGAGGTGATCCTGGCGGCCCCCATCGCCGCGGCGCTCACCGCCGCCGCCGTCCAGGGGGTCGACCCGCGCGTCCGCCGCACGGCGCTCACCCTGGGCGCGGGGCCGTGGCTGGTGCACTGGACGGTGGCCCGCGAGGCGCGGTTCGCGCTGTTCGGCGCGGTGGTCGTGGCCTTCGGCCGGGTGATCGCCGAAGTCGGAGCGGCGATGATCGTCGGCGGCAACATCCGACACCAGACGCGCACCCTCACGACGGCCGTCGCCCTGAGCACGTCTCAAGGCGACTTCGCGCTGGCCATAGCCCTCGGCCTCGTGCTGCTTGCGCTGGCCCTCACGGTGAACGTGCTGCTGCACCTCTTTCAAGGCCGCGGTGATGCTGGGCGCGCGTGATCTGCGGCAGCGGTACGCGGGCCGGACGGTCGTGGACGTACCGTCGCTGGACCTGGAGCCCGGCACGGTGACGGCCCTCGTCGGACCGAACGGGTCCGGCAAGAGCACCCTGCTCCGCCTGCTCGCGTTCGTCGAGTCGCCGGCCGAGGGCACCGTGCTGCTGCGGGGCCGGCCGGTCCAGACGGCTGCGGCCCGGCGCGCCGCCCGCCGCGACGTCACGCTCGTCGAGCAGCATCCGCTCCTGTTCGCGATGACGGTCGCCGAGAACCTGCGCTACGCCCTCACCGCGCGACGGCAGCGCGACCCCGATGCGGCCGGTCGGATCCTGCAGGCCCTGGACCGGGTCGGCGTCGCGGACCTCGCCAACCGGGCCGCGCGCCAGCTGAGCGCCGGCGAGCTCCAGCGGGTGGCCCTGGCCCGCGCGCTGCTGCTGCGGCCGCGCGCGCTGCTGCTGGACGAACCGGCCAGCGCCGCTGACCGCGGTGCCCGATCAGCGCTCGCCGAGGTTTTGACCGCGCTGCACAAGGAGGAGGTGACCGTCTGCCTCGCGTCCCATCAGCTCGAAGACGCCTATCGGTGGTCGTCCCGCGTGCTCGCCCTGGCCGACGGCCGGCTCGCGCCCGTGACGCCCGAGAACCTGTTCCGCGTGACGCTGCCGCCGGGCGGCGGGCCACGGGTGGTGCGCGCCGGGCCGCTCGAATTTCTGGTGGTGACCGAGACGAGCGGACCGGCGACGCTCGCCATCTCCCCCGATGACATCATCGTCAGCACGGCGGCGCTCCAGTCCAGCGCCCGCAACCAGTTCGCCGGCGGCGTGGTCGCCGTGAGCGACGACGGCCACGGGCACGTCCGGCTCGTCGTGGACGTCGGCACGCCGCTGGTCGTCCGCATCACCCCCGCCGCGCTGGCGGAGCTGGGCATCTCGCTCGGAACGAGGGTCCATCTCTCGGTCAAGGCGATGGCCGTGCGGGTCATCTGACGGCGCGGTAGATTCCGGCATGCCGCCCGCCCGTCTGACGCGCGTGATCCGCTTCAGTGCCGCGCACCGTTACCATCGGCCGGAGTGGTCGGCGGAGGAGAACGCGCGGGTGTTCGGGCTCTGTGCGCGGGATCATGGGCACGGGCACAATTACCGGTGCGCGGTGACCGTGAGTGGACCGATCGGCGCGGACACCGGGATGGTCATGAACCTGGCCGAACTGGACGCGCTGCTTGCCACCGAGGTCCGGGAGCCGCTTGATCACCGCCATCTCAACCACGCCGTGCCCGAGTTTGCGTACGGGCGCGAGATTCCCACGGCCGAGGCGCTCGCGGCCTACGTCTGGCGCCGGCTCGCGCCCCGCCTCCCGGCGGGCGTGCGGCTCGCCGCCGTGCGGATCGAGGAGGACGACGATCTCTTCGCCGAATACCTCGGGGAATCCTGAGACCGCTGCGCGCGCCATGAAACGGGGCGGCCACATGGTCGACCTGGCTCTCGTGGACGAAACCCCGGTGTGGCTCGAGGTGAACGGGTCGCCGGCGGTGACGTGGATGTGTACACCCGACCAGCTCGAGCAGCTGGCGGTCGGCTGGCTCCACGGCGAGGGCTACATCAACGGCCTCGCCGAGCTGCGCAGCCTCCGGCCGTGCGCCACCGACCTCGGGTTCTGGGCCGAGATCGACGGCGACCGGGTGACGGGGGTGGAGGCGGAGAATCGGCGCCGGGTGCTGGCGTCCGGCTGTGGGGCCGTCTCGGTGTTTCTGGCCGATCCCGCCCAGGCGCCGCGGCGGGCGCCGGGCGTCGAGCCGCCGCCGGTCGAGGCCCTGCGCGCGCTCCTCAAGGAGCTGTTCGCGCGCGGCACCCGCTACCGCACCACGGGCGGCATTCACGCGGCGGCCCTCACCGACGGGCAGGCGCTGCTGCAGCACGCCGAGGACATCGGCCGGCACAACGCCGTGGACAAGGTGATCGGCGGCGCGCTGCTCGCGCACCAGCCGATCGCCGCGCAGGGTCTGCTGGTCACCGGGCGGATCTCCGCCGAGCTGGCGTTCAAGGCCGCCCGCGCGGGTCTGGCGTGGATCGCCACGCCCTCCGTGCCCTCGACCCTCGCGGCCACCATTGCGGGCCGCGCGGGTATGACGCTGGTCGGCCGCGCCGTGAGCGGCGCTCCTCACGTCCATCACCCCTGAACCTCATGCGACTCTCCGGTGGTGCGCTCCTCCTCCTCGCCTTCGGCGCGGCCGTGCCTGGCCCGG
>JAOTWJ010000204.1 GCA_029862925.1 Gemmatimonadota bacterium | reverse complement strand
GGGCCACCGCCCGAGGTAGCGCTGGGGATCCTGCCCCGCCTTGGTGATCCAGAACAGGTCCAGCTCGAGCTGCACCAGCGCGGGGTCGGTGCCTTCGAGCAGCACGTCGTAGGGTAGCCGCCCGTCGATGGGTACGAACTCGAAGTCGTGATTGTGGTAGGCAAAGCGTAGCCCGGCGGCCTTGGCGGCGTCGGCCGCCGTGTTGAACGCGTTCGCCCACCGGCGATAGTCGTCGAGCGTGCGGCGCCGCTCCGGCGGCAGCCAGGCCACGATCACGATCTCGTGGCCGGTCCGGGTGGCCACGTCGAGCACCGCGTCCCAGCCCTGCTCGACGGCATCCCAGGGGACGTGCGCGGCCGGCGCCTGGAGCCCCACCGCGTCGAGCGCGGTGCGGATCTGCGCCGGGCTTCGGTCGAAGTAGCCGGCAAACTCGACTTCCCGATAGCCAATGGCGGCGACGCGCTCGAGCGTCCGCTCGACGCTCTTGGCCATCTCCGTGCGGACGGTGTACAGCTGCACGCCGATGCGGTCCAGCGCCGGTTTGGCCGCCCGGCCCGCCGCGCATGCCGCCCCCGCCGCGCCCGCGATCCCCGCCGTGCCCGCCGCCACTGCCGCCACGAATTCCCGTCGGTCCATGGTCACAGTTCTCCGCGCTGCAGTTGCTCGACCGCGTAGGCCGCGGCTCGGGCCGTGAGCGCCATGTAGGTGATGGAGGGATTCTGGCAGGCCGACGACGTCATGCACGCGCCGTCGGTCACGAACACGTTCGGCGCGTCCCAACACTGGTTGTGGGCGTTGAGCACCGACGTGGCGGGATCCCGTCCCATGCGCGCGGTGCCCATCTCGTGAATGCCGAGCCCCGGCGGATTGTCCTGGATGAACGGCTCGATGCCCGTGGCGCCGGCCGCCTCCAGCATCTCGGTCGCGGTGTCGGCCATGTCCCGCAGCAGCGCCCGCTCGTTGTCGCTCCATGCGCAGTGGATGCGGAGGACGGGGATGCCCCAGGCGTCCACCCGCTCGGGATCGAGCTCCACGTAGTTCGTGGGGCGCGGCAGACACTCGCCGAACCCGTAGTACCGGAACTGCCACGGACCCGGCGTCCGCAGCGCCTGCTTGAGATCCGCGCCAAAGCCGGCCATGGACGCGCCCCGTCCCCATCCCGGGCGACTGCCGCCCCCCTGGAACCCGTAGCCGCGCAGAAAGCCGGGATGGGCCGTGCGCACGTTGCGGAAGCGCGGAACATAGATCCCGTTGGGACGCCGCCCGACCACCACGCGGTCCTCCATGCCTGCGATCGTGCCCTGGGCGCCGCCGCCCATCACGTGGTCCATCAGGTTGCGACCCAGCTCACCACTCGAGTTGCCGAGCCCGGTGGGGAACCGGGAGGGACGCGAGTTGAGCAGGATGCGCGTGGACTCCAGCGCCGACGCGCAGAGGAACACGAGCCGCGCGTGGAACTCGAGGTCTTCCCGCGTCTGGCCGTCGATCACCCGGACGCCCGTGGCACGGTCGCGGCGCGCGTCATAGAGCACGCTGTGCACCACGCTGTGCGGGCGAAGCGTCAGCCGGCCGGTGGCGCGCGCCGCCGGGAGCGTCGAGCCGATGCTGTTGAAGTACGAATGCGTGATGCAGCCGCGCTCGCACGGCCCACAGTAATGACAGGCCGCGCGCCCGCGGTGCGCGCGGGTGAGCACGGCACACCGGCCGATCGTGAGCACCCGCTCCCCGCCGAACGTGGCCGCCATCGCGTCACGCACCACCTCCTCGGCACAGTTGAGGGGCATCGGCGGCAGGAATCGGCCGTCGGGCAGCTGCGGCAGGCCAAGCGCCTCGCCGCTGATGCCGATGAACTCCTCGACGTGATCGTACCACGGCGCGAGATCCGCGTAGCGGAGGGGCCAGTCCACGCCATGGCCGTCCCGGGCATTGGCCTCGAAATCGAGGTCGCTCCAGCGATAGACCTGCCGGGCCCACATGATGGACCGGCCGCCCACCTGCCGTCCCCGGATCCACAGGAACGGCGTGTCGTCCGGGGTCGAGTACGGGTGTTCCCGGTCGTTTACGAAGAACTTGCTGGCCCACTCGTCGCACGCATAGCAGCGGCGTTGGACGGGCTGGTCGCGCTCGGCGGCCACTCGATCGCCGTAGCCGCGGAACTTCATGTTCCACGGCGGCACGTGCTCGACGTAGTCCTGCCCCGGCTCGATGGGCCGGCCGGCCTCCAGCACCAGGGTGCGCAGGCCCCGCTCGCACAGCTCCTTGGCCGCCCACCCGCCCGCGATACCCGAGCCGACCACGATGGCGTCGTAGGTCTGCGGCATCATCGCGCTCCGAGGGGCGCGCAGGACTCATAGCGACCCGGAATGATCTGGTACCGCAGCTCCTGCGTCATCCCCACCTCGGAGTTGTAGTAGCCGTAGAGCGTCAGCGCCTTGAAGCGGGCAAAGAAATGACCGGCGGTGGCGCGGCTCGCCTCACGGAGCGCGGTCACCTCGCCGTCGAGCACCGCCACGACGCCGTCCTGCTGCGCGTGCGTCCCCGCGGCGAAGGACTTCCCGAACGCGGCCCGGGCCCGCGCGTCCACGTCGGCGATCCCGTCCAGGAACGCGCGACGCTCGTCTGCGGAAAACCACTCGGCGAGCAGCAGGTCGATGAACTGGTTCACGCCGGCGGCCGTGGCGCCCGGCGTGTCGGTTGCCGGGATGATCCGCTCGGCTAGCGCGACGACGGTGGCGTTCTGCGTGGCATTCAGCGCCGCCAGGCGGCCTGCTTGGCGGTGCGGGCCGGCCGCGGCGAGCACGTCCGCCACCGTGCGACCCGCAAGCGCGGGCACGCCCGCGAGGGCGGCGAGCGTCTGCAGAGCGTCGCGTCGATGCATCGGGCCTCCGAAGAGCCGGGATAGGAAACATGTCGCGGCGGAAGGCGTGCCGCCAGGCGTTCTGGGGCCCCGCCGCAAGACGGTGCCGAGGGCACGCCACAGGGTGGGAGGGCTGCCAGCCCACAACTTCATGTTGATTTCAGGGGGATTTCAAACAGCGCGACCCAGGGTGCGATATCCGTACGTCGCCAGCTGCTCAAGCCGACCCACGGTTTGGCTCCCGCACGGCGACGCGTCGTTCTGGAGCCTCTCGTGCGGCGGATGCCATGCGAAGGCCTGCCCACGTGATCCGCCCCGTCGCCCCGATCCTCGGACTTGCCCTCGCGGTCGTCGTCATCACGACCTGCGGCGAATCGCCCATCGGGAACGGGGATGACCCGCTGATCGCGGTGTCGAATACGACCGTCGGGATGACGGTCACGCAGGGTGACCCGACCATGCGCTCGGCCACCGTCACGATTTCCAACACCGGCGGCGGGACGCTCACCGGGCTCAGCGTCTCGGTCAGTTACGGCGGGGGCATGGCCGGCTTCCTCACGGCGAGCCTCAACTCCACGACCGCGCCGGCCACCCTCACGCTCCAGGCGTCCGGGAACGGGATGACCGTCGGCAGCCATCCGGCCACGGTGACGGTGCAGTCACCGGTCGCCACCAACGGCTCGGTCAGCATCAGCGTGACGTGTACGGTCACGGCGCCAGCGACGAATCCGGCTATCGGTCTGTCGAACACGTCCCTGGCATTCGCCGCGCAGACCACCGGCGCCGAGCCGCCGGTGCAGACGGTTTCGGTGACGAACGCGGGCACGGGGTCCCTCACGGGGCTGGCCGCGGCGGTGAGCTACCAGAGTGGGCAGCCAACCGGCTGGCTCTCGGCGAGCTTGAGCGCCACGACGGCACCGGCCACGCTCACCGTGCAGGCGTCCAAGACGGGTCTCGCTGCCGGGACGTACAACGCGACGATCGACGTCACGTCGGGTGTGGCGAACAACAGCCCACAGGCCATCACGGTCACCTTCACGGTCACCCAGCCGCCGGCCATCGGTCTGTCGGAGACCAGCCTCTCGTTTGCCTCGGTCGGCGTCGGCGTGCCCGCCGCGCAGACGGTCACCGTGTCCAACGCCGGCGGTGGAGCGCTCACGGGTCTGGCAACCACGATCGCGTACGGGGCGGGGCAACCGACCGGCTGGCTCTCGACGTCGTTCAGCGGCACCACAGCGCCGGCGACCCTCACCGTGCAGGCCTCGCCCGGCGGACTCAACTCGGGCACATATCAGGCGACGATCGACGTCACGTCGAACGTAGCGAGCAACAGCCCGCAGCGTCTCCTCGTGACCTATACCAAGTCGGGACTCACCGGCCCGAACCTGAATGTCCCATCCGTCGCCGGAACGAACGTTCAGTTGAGTTGGACCTTCGGCTTCCCGCCCATCGCCTCTTCCAACGACGGGTACCGCCTGGAGGAGTCCACGACCGGCCCCACCTCGGGATTCGTGACGATCGGCTCGTACCTGACGCGCCAGAGCCCCTTCGTGGTGAACGTGAACCGTGGCGGCGGGACGTACTGGTATCGGGTCCGGGCCGTCACCGCGCTCGGCACGACGGACTATAGCCAGGTCCAGTCGGCCGTCGTGAGCGTCGTCACCGCTACCAGGTTCCAGAACAACGCCGCGTGGTCGGTCGTGTATCTCACCATCGATGGCGTCCAGCAATTCTCCTACTTGGAGGGGATTCCGACGGGCTACTACTAC
>JAOTWJ010000203.1 GCA_029862925.1 Gemmatimonadota bacterium | reverse complement strand
TCAAGACGCCGGACGAGTTCGCCAACCTCGTGGTCACGTCGGAGAACGGGCAGGTCGTGAAGCTGCGCGACCTCGCGCGGGTGGAGCTTGGGCCGCAGGACGACCGCACCTCGCTGCGGTTTTCGGGAACGAGTGCCGTGGCGATCGGCGTGGTGCGCCAGTCAAAGGCGAACCTGATCCAGGTATCGGATGCGGTTCGCCAGGAAGTCGAGAGTATCGGCGAGGCCCTGCCGCCGGGGGTCAGTCTCGACATCGGGTTCGACCAGGCGATCTTCGTGCGCCGCTCCATCCAGGAGGCTCAGGAAACGCTGGTGCTCGCCGGGTTCCTGGTGATCGTGATCATCTTCGTGTTTCTGCGGAACGTGCGGGCCACGATCATCCCGGCGCTGGCCATCCCGGTTTCGATCGTGGGCGCGTTCGGGCTCATGTACGCACTCGGCTTTTCGGTGAACAACCTCACGCTGCTGGCGCTGATTCTCGCCATCGGGATCGTGGTGGACGACGCCATCATCGTGATGGAAAACGCGTACCGCCATCAGGAGGAGCTGGGCGAAACCCCTGAACAGGCGGCCATGAGGGGGACGAGCGAGATCGCCTTTGCGGTGATCGCGACCACGATCGCGCTGGTCGCCGTGTTCTCGCCGCTGGCGTTCTTGCGGGGCACCACCGGCCGGTTGTTCAACGAATTCGGCATCGCGCTGGCGGGGGCGGTGGTGATCTCGGGGTTTGTCGCGCTCACGCTCACGCCGATGCTCTCGGCCAAGATCCTCCGCGTCCCCCACTCGCACGGGGCGCTGTTCAATCTGTTCGAGCGTACCTTCCTGGCGATCAGCGAGCAGTACAAACGGTCGCTCGAGTGGGCCATCCGCCGGCGCTGGGTGATCGTAGGCGGCGCGGTGGCCACGGTGGCGCTGGCGGTGGTCATCTTCGGGCGGCTCAAGCGCGAGTTCGTGCCGCCGGAAGATCGCGGGTTCTTCACGGTCATCACGGTGGCCCCGGAAGGCTCGACGCTGCAGTACACCGACGGCTATCAGCGGCAGGTCGAGGCCATCCTCGGCGGGACGAAGGACATTCAGAGCTACTTCAGCGTCGTCGGCTTCGGCGGCCGCGTGAACGGCGGCATCGCGTTCGTGCGCCTCGCGGATTGGAGCGAGCGGGACCGCTCGGTGCCGGACGTGATCGGCGAGATCCGCGGTCCGTTGTTCGCCATCCCGGGGGTGTTCGCGTTTGCCAACAACCCGCCGGCGTTCGGTTTTGGGAGCCCGGTGCAGTTCGTCGTGCGGCACCCCGACTTCGAGCAGCTGGTGGTGGGGATGGACACCCTGATCACCCGGGCCCGGCAGATCCAGGGGCTCGTGAACGTGGACACGGATCTCCGGGTCAACAAGCCCGAGCTCACGGTCAACTACGATCGGGAACGCGCCGAAGACCTCGGGGTGCCCGTGCGCGACGTGGCGAACGCGCTGCAGGCCCTGCTGGGCGGGCAGCGCATCAGCACGTTCACGCGCGACAACAAGCTGTACGACGTCATCGTCCAGCTCGATCCGCAGGAGCGGGCGACGCCGGCCGACATGCGGGATGTATACCTGCGGGGACGGGATGGCTCGCTGGTGAGCTTCGCCTCGCTGGCGCGCGTGGACGAGGGAGTCGGTCCCCGGCAGGTGAACCACTTCGGCCGCGTGCGGTCGGCGACCCTCACCGGGAACCTCGCCCCCGGGTTCACCCTGGGCGAGGCGATCGACTCGCTCAACCAGCTGGCCGCCGACGTCCTGCCACGCGGCAGCTCGACGGCGCTGGCGGGCGAGTCGCGCGAGCTGGAAGAGAGCGGCAGCGCGCTCTACTTCGCGTTCATTCTGGCGATCGTTGCCGTGTACCTCGTGCTGGCGGCCCAGTTCGAGTCGGTGCTGCACCCGTTCACCGTGCTGCTGGCGGTGCCGCTGGCCGTGACGGGCGCGCTCGCCACGCTGTGGGTGGCAGGCGCGACGCTCAACCTCTACAGCCAGATCGGCATGATCCTGCTGGTGGGACTCGTCACGAAGAATTCCATTCTGCTGGTGGAGTATGCCAACCAGCTCATGGAGCGGGGCATGGACGTGGTCTCCGCGGTGCTGGAGTCCGGCCGGATCCGGCTCCGCCCGATCGTGATGACGTCGGTCGCGACGATCATGGCGACCATGCCCATCGCCTTCGGGCTGGGCGCCGGCTCGGTGAGCCGGCGGCCGCTGGGCTACGCCATCGTGGGAGGCATGTTCTTCTCGACGTTGCTCACGCTGTACCTCGTACCGGTGGCCTATGTGCTGTTCGACGGATTGCGCGTCAAGCTGGGGGCCCGCCGGCGCGCCCCAGCGCTGGAACCGGCGGAGGTCCGATGATCGCGGTGGCGTTTGCCCTGGCGCTCCAGGCGGTGACCCCGGACACGCTGCCGCTGATCACCCTCGAGGAGGCGCTGCGCCGAGGCACCCAGCTGGATCCGTCGTACGTCGTGGCGCTGGGCCAGGTGCGGGACGCGTCGTGGCAGCGTACGGCGGCCATCGCGGCGTTCGTGGCTCCGGCGGTGACGGCCACCACCGGTGCCAGCTGGTTCTCGAGCGAGATCTTCAACATCGGCACCGGCCAGCCCAGCTCGAAGATCGTGTCCGCGCAGCTCTCGGCGAGTTATGACCTGTTCCGCGGCGGGGGAAAACTGTTCGATCTCCAGCGGCGGCGGGCGGAGTTCGCGAGCGCGGAGGCCTCCGAGGTGGAGGCCCGCTTCCGCACGGCCCTGTTCATCGAATCCGATTTCTACGACGTGCTCGCGCAGCAGGAGTTGGTGCGCGTGGCGGAAGAGCGGGTGCGCCGAGCCGGCGAGCAGCTGGGGGTCGCGCGCGCGCGCGTGCTCACGGGCGGGGCGGTGCAGACGGACTCGCTCCAGCTGGTGCTGGAGCTCAACCGGGCGCGGGTGGATCTGCTGCGGCAGCGCTCCCAGCTTCGTGTGGCGCGATTGCAGCTGGGACGGCGGGTCGGGAGTCCGACGCCGGTGGGCGCGGCCCCCGTCGGCCCCACGCCGCCGGCGGCGCTGCCGATCACCGAGGAGGACGCCGTGGCCGAGGCGCTCGGCGAGGGACCGGCGGCGCTGGCCGCCCGCGCCGACGCCCGGGCGGCGAGCGCGGCGGTGCGGTCCGCCTGGAGCCTGTACCTTCCCAGCGTGACGCTCACCGGGCAGGTGTCCGCGTTCGACGTGTCGTTCTTTCCGAATGCGACGACGCGCTCGTCGGTCGGCTTCACCATCGCCCTGCCGATCTGGAACAACGGCCAGCGCGAGATCGCGCTGTCCCGCGCGCGGTCGGCGCGCGCGGTCGCCGAGGCGACGCGGCGGGATACCGAGCTCGCCGTGCGCCGTGATGTGGTGGAAGCCTACGAGGCGTATCGCACGGCACGCGCGAGCTTCGATCTGGCGGAGGAGGCGGTCACGGTGGCCCGCGAAAACCTGCGCGTGCAGGACGAACGCTACCGGGCCGGGGCGACCACCATCCTCGATCTGGTCATCGCGCAGGTGGACCTGGCGGCGGCGGAGGCCGATCTCGTCCAGGCGCGCTACGCGACGCGCCTCGCACTCGCCGGCATGGAAGCCCTGCTGGGGCGCCGGCTCACGATGGAGGGGCAGTGAAGACGCGCTCTGTGATGGTCCTGGCCGCGGCGTTCGTGGGCTGCGGCGGCGAAGCCTCACCGGCGGGCGGTGCCGCGGGTGGCGGCGGGGGCGCGCCGGTATTCCCGGTGGATGTCGCCGTGGCGCGCACCGACACGGTGATCGAGACCATCCGCGCGACCGGCGCGATCGAGGCCGTGCAGGCCATCGAGCTGCGGCCGGAGGTCGAGGGCCGCATCGTCGAGATCCTGGCCCGAGAAGGCACCGAGGTCGTCGAGGGGACAGGGCTCTTCAAGATCGATGACTCGCAGCTCAAGGCGCAGGTGGCGCGACTCGAAGCGGAGCGCGACCTGGCCACGCAGGCGCTGCGGCGTACCAGCGAGCTGATCGAGCGCAATGCGTCCTCGGCCGCGGATCTCGAACAGGCGGAAGCCAACGCGCGGAGCGCCGAGGCCCAACTCGAGCTGCAGCAGATCCGGCTCGAGCGGACGGTGGTGCGCGCCCCGTTCTCCGGGGTGACCGGCGTCCGGCTGGTGAGCCTGGGTGACTACGTCACGAGCGCCACGCGGCTTACGACGCTGCAGACGGTCGATCCCCAGCGGGCCGGTTTCACGGTGGCGGAGCGCTACGCCGAGCGGCTGCGGCTGGGCCAAGCCGTGACCTTCGCGGTGGCCGCGCTCCCGGACCGCCAGTTCACCGGCACGGTGGACTTCGTGGACCCGCGCGTCGAGTTGCCGGCCCGCACGATCACCGTGAAAGCGCGCGTGCGGAACCCGACCCGGGTGCTCAAGCCCGGCATGTTCGTCGACGTGAGCCTCGTGTCCGAGGTGCGGCCGCAGGCGGTGGTCGTGCCGGAAGACGCCGTGCTGCCGGTGAGCGGCGCCGACTACGTCTGGGTGATCAGCGACGACGCCGCGACGCGCCGCGAGGTGACGCTCGGCGTGCGCATCCCGGGCTTCGTGGAAGTCCTCAACGGAGTCACGGCCGGGGAGCAGGTCGTGGTGGGCGGGCTCGAGCGGCTGTTCGAAGGAGCGCAGGTGCGGGCGAATGTGGTGGAGAGGGGCGAATGACGAATGCTGAATG
>JAOTWJ010000202.1 GCA_029862925.1 Gemmatimonadota bacterium | reverse complement strand
GGCGACGACCGTCCACGGTGGCTCGGTCAGCGACGTGAACGACGCTACGTGATGCACACCCTCTTCCGCATGCTCGAAGCGGCCACTCGCCTCGGCAAATGCCGTCCGATCAACACTCCAGCCATCGGGACCGAGCAACATCGAGAGGGGCTGCCGGAAGTAGGTGCGACGCGGATGGTAGAGCACCTGCCCCATCGAGCGATCGATGACAGTCGAGTATCCGGCTTGACCGAATGACACCGCTAGTGCGTCGTCCGGTAACAAGGTTCGCAGATGGATGGCAGCCACGAGGCTCCCCCACTCACGGCCGCTGTCGAGATCCCTGACCGCTTGCGTGGCTACGACCACGTCGCGCCGGTCCACGTCGGGGACCTCCTCGCCGAACGCCGGCTGGCTCCGGGACGCACCCAGCGTGTAGAGCACGGCCCCTGATGTGTCACGGAACTCAGCCCAGCGATAGGACGATCCGACGGCCTGCCAAGCTTGCCGGAGGTACTCATCCGCAGCGCGCCGCGCTGCCTCTACCCGGCCTGGGTTCCCCTCTGCCAACGTCCTGTAGAGTCGCTGCGTCTCCGCATTCTCGGCCAGCAGCAGGAGGTCGGACTGTCGGAGCGCGTAGCGGTTGGTGATCTCCTGGGCGGCACCCTGGGCGATACCGAACGTCCTGGCGGCCACGAGGTCCTCGACCGCCTGCATCGAACGCACGTAGCTGAAGACGCCAAGTGCCACGATGGGCACGACGCCGAGGACGGCGAAGAGCGCAATCAGCTTAGCGCGCAGCGACATGGCCAGCGGGCCCGCGTCGGGCCGGAGGAACTCTGCCGCTAACCTACTGTGTGGCAAGGACGACCGCCACAGTGCGCACTCACGCGGGGCGCCCGCTGCATTGGTGCGACCGTGCGGTTCAGGAACGTACCGCGCGAGCAAGACGTACGTTGCGCTTGCATTCCCTCACGCTTTTCGAGTCTCCTCGACGGCGCTCTTCCTGCTGGCGGGGCGACCGGAATGCCCCCCGTCACCCTGACGGTGGCGTGACCCGGCGATCGGATTCTCGAGCATGCCCCATCCGCTCTCCAAGACCCGCTTCACCGTCCGGCTGGCGCTGCCACAAGCTGTTGTGGTGGACGGTGCACGAACCGGACGTCAAGGAGCTCTAGCCCGACAAGGTCCTCCAGGACCTGTTCGATCAGGGCCGGCAGGTGGGCGAGCTGGCGCGTGAGCGGTTCCCGGGCGGGGTGCTGATTGACACGCCGCACTGGAACCGGGCCGAGCGGGTCGCCCGGACGCAGGACGCGCTCGCCGGCGGGGTGCCGGCGGTGTTCGAGGCGTCCTTCCTGGCCGACGGCGTGTCCGTGGCAGTGGACGTGCTCGAGCGGATGGACGGAGGCCGGCGGCTGATCGAGGTCAAGTCCGCGAGCTCGCAGAAGGACGAGCATCTCCCGGATGTCGCGGTCCAGGTGCACGTGGCGGAGGCGAGCGGCGTCCCCATCCACGTTGCCGGGTTCTCAGGGACTTCCGAGGCGGGGCCACGATGCCCCGAGCGACAACGGAGGGTGGCAAGGCGGCGCCAACCGCCTGCCGGTTACGGCAGCTCCCTTCGGATGGACTGAGGCCAGCCATGCAATGCGGGACCGGGGATGTCAACAAGAAGAACACTCGGAATTCCGCGACCCCTACTACCACTAGTAGGGTATCGCGGGGCAAGGAATGGCGGCTCGTCGACTTGACGGTATTCCCAGAGACCACTTTGGAACTCTACTTGCTGCCATCGAGTACGTGCCGTCTTTGCACTTGGCGGTAGCCCCGGCCGGCACGACCTGCGCCGAAAGGCCGGAGGTGAACCCGCGACCCCCTGATGCGATGCCGGCGCATCAGCGCCGGCGAGCACGAGTGCGACCCCATCCATTGTGCTCTGCGCGAGTTCTTCTGAGTTGCGGTGAGTTTGGCTGCGTGCGGCTGCGTGTTTGCCGCCGTCGCCTGCTCCGGACTCATGTAGTGCGGCGTCCCGAGGCTCAGGCCGGTCTCTGTCATCCGTCCGCGGCGGCAGAGACGGCCAAGGCGATCCCGAAATCCGCCACCAGGGCCCGGCCGTTCGAGAGCAGAATATTCTCGGGCTTGATGTCGCGGTGGATCACCCCCTGCTCGTGCGCGTACTGCAGCGCGTCCGCCAGCTCGGTCGTGAGCCGGATCGCCTCGTCCACGCTCAGCTGCGTCTCCCGATCGAAGCGCGGATCGAGCCGCAAGTATGGACGCTGATCCACGAGGGACCGCGGAGCAGCGCCCCGAGCGAGGCGACGGCTTCGTCCGCCATCCCGAGCTGCGCGAAGACCAGCGCGCGTCGCTCGTCCAGAATGGGCGAGAAGTTCCGCCGAACGGGTCATGGGCCCCCGGCCCCGCCTGCGAGTGCGTCCCGCCGCGCCGCGATCGAATCCCGCTGCGGCACGAGGGCCGGGGGGCCGCAAGGCCCCATTGTGATCTAGCTCACATAACCCGAGGACTGGCTGCGCGGTTCAGTCCGTCCGGCTGCGTCGCGCTCCCGGCAAGGGGCTGCCTGGTCGCCCGATCGCGTCAGTCACGGGGCGCCACCGGCCATGTCGATCACGACGCCGATGACATCCGGGTGCCTCATGACCCACCCCTCATCGTCACCGCCTCTCCAGGTCCAGCACCCATGCGTCTGCCTCGTGGGAGCCGAGCGTGAAATAGAACCGGCGACCGTCCGTGGCGAAGCCGTAGGCGGCCGGCTGGCGTGCCGGGTCGTCGAACCGGACCACGACCTGGCTGCCACCGCCTGTCCGTGGGATGGCGCGGATCAGCCAGCCCCGGTCGCCCCGGGCCAGGTAGTAGAGCGTCCTCCCGTCCAGCGACCATGCCGCATAGAACGCCTCCGTACCGTCCGCGGCGTTCGAGACCAGCGGCCGCGGCGGGCCGCCCGCCGGGTCGAGCAGGCCGATCCCGTCCCTCGTGTGATACGCGATGACGTCACCGGCCGGCGACCACTCGGCGAAATCCCCGATGCCTTCGAGCACACGAGGGGTCGTATCGGCGCCGGTCACCGGCACCACGATGAAGTTCCCGGCCGTCCACGTGGAGTCGATGGTCTCGGCGACGATCGCGCTCCCGTCAGGCGACCAGCTAGGATCCAGCTCGTGCCGCACGTCGCTGGTGTGCCGGGTGAGGCCCGTGCCGTCGGCGCTGATCATAAAGAGGTCACGGTTGCCGGTGCGCAATGAGTGAAACGCGATCCGGGTGCCGTCCGGCGACCACACGGGACTGAAATCGCCGGCCGGGTCGGTGGTGAGCTGGATGGGCTCGCCGCCCGTCACCGGGAGCTTGTAGAGGTCCGCGTTGCTGCCGCGGTCGGAATCGAACACCAGCCAGCGGCCGTCGCGGGTGACGTCCACCTGCTCGATGGTCTGGCTCCCGGTGGTGATGGGCGTTGCGGCCGCGGCGGTCACGGGACCCGCGACCGGGATGGGCAGCGACCAGATGTTGGTGGTGGACTGAAGCCGGTTGTAGGCGAGCCGCGTTGCGTCGGGCGACAGCGTGATGGTCTGGGCGTCGAGTCCCGTGGTGACCCGCACCGGCTCGGCGAGCCGGTCCGGGTCCAGCCGGTACACGTCGCGGCTCCCCCCGCGGTCAGACACGAAATACAGGGAGCGGCCGCTCGGCGACCATTGCGGGCTCAGATCCATGGAGGCGCCATCGGTGAGACGTCGCGGCGGCCCGCCGTCCGCGGGGACTGTCCACAGGGATGACGCGCCCGCGTTGGCGAAGTACACCATCCCGAAGACGAAGACGCCGTTGCCCGAGGCCACGGCGATGCGCGTGCCGTCCGGTGACCACGCGGGGCTGAACGGCTCGCGGGGCGCGTCGAGCTTGACGGGCTCGCCACCCTCCACGTTCACGATGTACAGCCCCTCGGCGCCGTAGCCCGCGGCAAATGCGATCCGGCGTCCGTCCGGCGACCACGCGAGGCCGCTGAGCGACGTGAAGGAGCCGATGCTCACCTCGGCGGTCGGTGCCGGCGCCCGGACGATGAGCCGCGGCGCGCCCCCTAGCACGGGCACCACGTAGATGCCGTCCAGCGCCTGATAGGCGATCCGGGAGCCGTCCGGCGCCCAGCGCGGCCAGCGGTTGTTGCTGGTCGAGTCCTGCGTGAGCTGCACCGTCCGCCCGCCCGTGACCTGCCGCACGTAGATCTGCATGTTCGTGGCGGGCCCGGACGCGTACGCGACCAACTGGCCGTCCGGCGAGATGGCGGGATCCACCTCGAGACCTGGCTCGCGGGTCACCTGCACCGTGCGGCCGACCGTGGGCAGCGGCTCCCCGCGGGACCGGCCGCGTAGCATCAGCACCGCGCCCACGGCCCCGATCGCGATCAGTGGCAGCGTGACGATCCGGACGCGGCGGAACCACGGAACCGGGCGCCGGGCGGGCGCCGACGCTTGGGCTGGTGCCCGTAGCGCGTCGGCAAACTGCGCGACCGGGTTGAATCGATCAGCCGGGTTCTTGGCGAGCGCGCGCTGGAGCACGCCCGCGATCTCCACCGGCACCGCCGGCCGGAGCTGCGTGATGGGTGCCGGCTCGGCGGTGAGATGCTGATGCACCACGCTCTCGACGGTGGGCCCCGTGAAGGGCGGCTGGCCGCCCAGCATCTCGTACAGCACACAGCCCAGCGCGTAGAGGTCCGGCCGGCCGTCAATCTGGCGCTCCCCCCC
>JAOTWJ010000050.1 GCA_029862925.1 Gemmatimonadota bacterium | reverse complement strand
CTCGGTCTGCCCCACGGCGTAGCGCCCGTCAGGCGAGGCGGTGAGCGTGTGCGCGATCTGGAGACCGAGGACGCCCACGATCGACATGGCCAGCTGCGGGGCATCGGGCCGGGTCACGTCGTAGATGTAGTAGCCGTTGAAGCCGGACCCGTACAGCTTGTCCTGCCCCGTGTTGGGATCGTAGGCGGCGTAGAAGTCGTGATACCCCTCGAGCGGCCCGTACGGCGTCATGTCCGGTGCGGTGGCTGGCCACGGCACGCGGCCCACGAACCCGTACGCCGAGTCGCCGGCCACCGCCTTGCCGAGGTCGTAGACGTTGGCGTGCGGGCCGTTCGTGGTCGTGAACAGCAGGGCCCGCCCGTCGGAGTGCTTGTAGGCGAAGATGTTGTGGAACCCGCCGGGGGTGTCGGGTGCGCGGATGCGCGCGACTGCGCGTACCGTGGACGTGTCGGGGAGTCCGGTGACGTCGAAGATGATCGCGCCGAGATCCGCGTCGGGCCCGCCCGGCGCGAACTGGAACGACTGGATGATGTAGTAGCGGCCCTGGTGCTTGAAGTACTTGGCGTCCATTGCCCCGAGGCCCACGTGCAGCTCCGGGTTCTCGATGCGCCACGAGTAGAGCAGCGTCGGGTTCGCGGGGTTGGCGAGCGAGACGATGTCGAAGCCGAAGGTCGGTCGCAGCGCGCGACTCAGGTACGCGTACGGGCGCGACGGCTCCTGCTCGATCTCGATGTCCGTGTAACTGATGGCGGGCCCGTCGGTGCGGAGACGGCCGAGGACGTGGACGTTGGACGTGTTGGGCGGCGAGTGATCGCCCTGTGCGGCGACCGGGGCGGGCGCCACGCTCAAGAGAACGATCAGCGCCGTCACGGCGGTGACCGGCTTTGCGGTAACCAGCATCGACAGGGTTCCTCCTCCCTCGGGGTTACGGCGCCGCATCCACCGCGAACGCCATCATCATGCCTGCTTCCAGGTGCTCTGCGATGTGGCAATGCAGCATCCAGCGGCCCGGATTGGATACTTCCAGCAGGATGTCCACCGTTGAGCCCACGGGCACCACCGCGGTGTCCTTCCAGACCAGGTTCTCATTGGGCACCCCGTCCCGCGCGAGCACGAGAAACCGCTGCCCATGCAGGTGGATCGGGTGGTGCATCGGGTGAAAGGCGTCGGGGTCGTTGCGGAGCCGGAGCTTCACCACGTCGCCCACCCGGAACCGCCACGCAATGTCCATGTTCTCCCGGCCGGTGGCGGGATCGCGCAGGATCCACCGCACCTCCTGGGACGTCGAGAGCCAGTTCACGTCCGCCATCGGGTCGGTCCACTCGACGGGCTGCCTGTAGATCGTGTCTACGGCGATGAACTGCATCACCTGGATCGGCAGGTCGCGGACGGCAACCGAGAGCACGAGCTCCCGATCGGCTGGGCGATCCAGATAGCGGCGGTAGGGCGCCACCTCCTTCATGACCTCGGCGTCCTCCCGCAGCGTCGCGAAAGGCCGCGCATAGCTCGTGTCCGGACGCCCGGGCGCGACCGTGATCACGCCCAGCGTATCCACGTGGAACACGAAGTGGCCGGCCATGTGATTCACCACCTGAATGCGGTTGGTGATGGCGTAGCGCCCGGGCTGCGCGAACAGCACTTCCACCACGTACCGCTGGGCCGGCGCGATGGCGACGCTCGCGACGGTCATCTCCCGCTCGAATCGCCCAATGTCCGCGCCGACGAGCTTGATGGGGGCGTCTCCGAACGCGAGGTTGAAGCTCCGCGTGTTGGAGACGTCGGTGAGGTAGAACCGGACGACCTCGCCGGCGGTGTACGTGCGCTCGAAGCGCTGCTCGCCGTTCAGCAACAGCACGTTCCCGAACCTCCCCATGAGGGCGAACGTGGCGGCTTCCTGCCCGTACGGCACCAGCCCGTCCCCATCGATCAGGAGGTCGTCGAGCATCACGACTTCTTCCCGATTGACGGGGTTGTCGTAATCCGCCCGCTCGGAGCGCACGAGCAGGTTGCCGTAGAGACCGAGGTCCTGCTGGATGTCCTCGCGCACGTGCGGGTGATACCAGTAGATGCCCGCGTCGGGGAAGCGAATCGTGTACCAAAAGGTCTCCCCGGGCTGGACGGGGTCCTGGGTGAGGCCCGGCACGCCGTCGAACCGGTTGTCGAGCCGGATGCCGTGCCAGTGCACGGTCGTGGGGAGATCGATCCGGTTCGTGAACCGGACGCGAATCGTGGCGCCGCGGCGGACCCGGATGAGCGGTCCCGGTGCCTGGCCGTTGAACCCGTACATCGTGAACGTCTTGCCGGCGATCCTGCGACGGACCAGCATCGCCTCGAGCGCGAGCGTGTCACCGTCGGCGAGGTCGGCGATCTCGCGGGGTCGGGCGAACGGCAGGGACGTCGGATCCATGCCGTGGCCCGGCAGGAAGGGTGTGACGGCGGGCCGGACGCCCCTGAGGCCCGGTAGCATCGGGTTCCGCATCATGGGGACGATCATCCGGCCGCTCGGCGCCGACGGATCGGGGGCGGTGCCGTGGCGGTCGTGCTCGTGCTGCGCCGCTGCCGGCGCCGTGACGGCGAAGAGCAGCACCATGGCAGCAACCGGAGCGGCCGCTGTCGGTCGGATCCTTCGGTGGTTCATGTCGGAGCACTGGGGTAATGCAGTTCGTAGGATAGCCGGTGGCGCGCCAGGAGGCTAGTTGGGTGGCGACGGGAAAAGGTGAAACCGCTTCGGGCCCTCCTGGCGACCAGCCCAGCCGTGGGATAGTGTATCTCGGACCCAGATTGGGGCAGGACCCGGCCCTGGCCCCAGAGGAGGCTCGACTCCATGCACACGCGCCGCTGGAAACTTCCGCTCGTCGCGCTCGTGGTCGCCGCGTGGCTCGTTCCCATGTCCGCACGCGGCCAGGATGTGCGCTACACGACCGTGTCGCGCGCCGAGTTCGGAGGCGCGCTCGGGCGGATGATGAAACTGATGGGTGGCACGAAGGACGCGACGGAGGTGACTTCCATCAAGGGACTCCGGATGCGCACGGACGACGAGGGGAATTCGACGGTCCTCGATCTGGAGGGACGGGCGTTCACGTGGATGGACCACGAGTCGAAGACGTATATGACCATGACGTTCGAGCAGGCGGCCGCGCGTGCCAAGGCGGCCATGGAAGGGATGGAGGATTCGCTCAAGGCCGCGGAAGACCAGGCGCCGGACGCCGAGCCCGAAACGGTGCGCTACGAGGTGCGGTTCGCGACGGACCGCACGGGCAAGCGGGCGAAGGTCGCCGGCTACGAGGCCGAGCAGGTGTTCTTCCAGCTCGACATCGAGGCCATCCCGATCCGGCAGGAGGACGAGACCGAAGAAGAGGCGATGGAGCGGGCGGGGACGCTGGTGATCCTCTCCGATCTCTGGCTCAGCACCACGTTCCCGGGCTATCAGGCCAAGAAAGCGCAGGAGCGCCGCTGGGCCGAGATCCTCGGCAGCACGGAAACGGGCTCGCCCGAAATGGCGCAGGCCTTCAAGTTCGACCCTCGCATCAAGCAGGGGTTCGAGCGTTTGGCCGAGGAGATGAAGGGGATCGAGGGCGAGGCGATTCGGAGCATGATCCACGTGGTGAGCGTGCCGCACGGCGTGACGTTCGACCGCGCGCCGGTGCTCAAGGATGCCAACAAGAAGCTGTCGGATGACGTCGCGGGCGCGGCGGCGGAGGGGGCGAAGAACGCCGCGGTGGGGGCGATCACCGGCGGGCTGTTCGGGAGGAAGCGCGAGGCCGAGCCGCCGAAACCGAAGCAGGGCACGTTCATGCGCATCAGGAGCGAGGTCACGCAGTGCAGTACGGCTCCGCTCGGCGACGACGTCTTCCTCGTGCCCGCGGGGTATGCGGAACGGAGCGGCATGTAGCGGCCGGTGTGTGGGGGGCCGGGCCGACCCATGACGCGCGGCCCCACACGCCGTCGCGTGCCATGAGCATCTTGCTCGATCCGGCCGCCCACCCGGTCATCGCGCACCGCGGTGCGGCCGCCGCCGCGCCCGAGAACACGCTGGTCGCCTTCGAGCGGGCGCTCGCCCAGGGCGCCGACGCCCTGGAGCTCGACGTGCACGTCACCGCCGACGGCGTCCCGGTCGTGCTCCATGATCCCACCCTCGATCGCACGACCGACCGGCCGGGGAACGTGGGCGCCATGCAGGTCGGCGCCGTGCAGGCGGCCGATGCGGGGTACTGGTTCACGTCCGATGGCGGGCGCTCGTTCCCCTGGCGGGGGCGCGGCGTGTACGTGCCGACGTTGGCGACCGTGCTGGAGCGGTTCGCGGACGTGCCCCTCCTGATCGAGCTCAAGACGGCGGCGGCGGCCCCCGCGGTGCGGCGGGTGGTGGAACACCATGCCGCGCAGGCCCGGAGCGTCGTGGCGGCGCTCGACGCGGCGGCGCTCACCGGACTTCCCCATCCCGCGTTCCGGCGCGCCGGCACGCGCGGCGCCATCGCCCAGCGCTGGGCCGCGGCGCTCGTTGGCGTGCGGCTGCCCAGGGCGGGTTTCGACATGCTGGCCGTGCCGGAACGCTGGCACGGGCTTCCCGTCCCGACGCGGCGCTTCGTGCGGTCGGCCGGGTGCCCGGTGCACGTGTGGACGGTCAACGATCCCGCCGCCGCCCGGCGCCACTGGGCGCGCGGTGTCGCGGGTATCGTGACAGACGTGCCCGCCCTCCTGCGCGCGGCGCGCGACGGACGATACCCCTAACCCCTCCCTCCTCCGATCCGCGATCCGTCGAATCGATCGATCTAGACTCCCCCTCCGCGCCGCGGTAGACTCCGCCACCATGCCGCATGCCTCCCGCCACCGCGCACCGCTCGCTGCGTTCCTCTGGGATTACGACGGCACGCTGGTCGACACGCGGCGGCGCAACTACACCATCGTGCGCCGCCTCCTCGCCGAGGCCACCGGCCGGCCGGCCGACCGCTTTCCCGCCTTGCGGTCGCTCGAGATCTACGAGCAGACGCAGCGCCGCTACGTGAACTGGCGCGACCTCTACACGCGCGAGTTCGGGCTGTCGGACGCGGACACGGATCGGCTCGGCAGCCTGTGGAGCGACTACCAACTGCGGGACGACACGCCGGCCGAGCTGTTCGCCGGCATCGCCGACGTGCTCGCGGCGCTCGCCGGCGTACCGCACGGGGTGGTGTCGCAGAACGCGCGCACGCAGATCACGCGGTCGCTCGAACGGGCGGGCATCGCCCGCTATTTCCGGTCGGTCATCGGGTACGACAGCGTCCACATCCAGCGACAGAAACCCGAGCCCGACGGGCTCCTGGCGTGTCTGGACGAGCTGGCGATCGCCGGGCCGGCGCGCGTCGTGTACGTGGGCGACCACGAGACGGACGTGCGGTGCGCGCGGAGGGCCGCCCGCGTCCTGGCCGATCGCGCGAACCCCATCGAGGTCCTCAGCATCGCGGTGTGCTTCGGCGACGGCTGCGACCACGAAGTCTGGGACGCCCAGGCCGACTACGTTGTCCGGACGCCGGGCGAGATCCCGGCGGTCGCGCTGGAGCTGGGGCTCGAGCCGTAGGGCGGATCCTGAAAGACGTCAGCAGGGGTGTGGAGGGACCGGCGCAGGGCGACTCCCCGGGGAGGTGCGGTACGGCGGTCGTGGAGTCGAGCCCGAGTCGGTCCCTCCACGCCCCGCACATCGGAACACAACGCTACGCGATCATCGACAACAGAAACGCCGCCGCGAACCCAAACGCCGTCGCGAGCCCCACGGCCTTGCCGCCGTGCTCGAACGCTTCCGGCATCATCGTGTCGGCCAGCATCGTGAGCACGGCCCCCGCGGCGAACGCCTGGATGAACCCCACCCAGTTACCCGACGCGTCGGCCAGCAGCGCAAAGCCGAGCGCCGCAGAGAGCGCGCACACCGCGACTACCGCGCTCCATACCCCGAGCACCCAGGCCGGGCTGTGACCCGCGTGGCGCATGCCCGTGGCGGACGACAGCGACTCGGGCAGGTTCGAGAGGAACACCGCGGCCACCACCGGCAGGCTGATCCCCTCGCCCATGAGCAGCGTGGTCCCGATGACCGTGGACTCGGGGATGCCGTCCAGGATGGCGCCGAGCAGGAGACCTGAGGGAGAGCCGTTGGCCTGCTTGCCCGTGCAGCTCTTGCGGTGATCGCCGCCGAAGCGGTCGATCGCCCAGTCGCCGAGAAAGAACGCCAGCGCTCCGGCGGCGAGACCCGCGGCCACCGCGTCGGCCCCGCCCGCGGCAAAGGCCTCGGCGGTGAGCTCGAACGCGAGCGCGCTGATCAGGACCCCGGCTCCGAAGCCCATGACGAGGCCGATGGCGCGCCGGGGGATGGTGAAGGCAAGCCCGAGGCCCGCCCCGAGCAGGAGAGACAGGGCCCCGAAGCCGCCCCAGAGACCCGCTGCCAACATATGCGCTCCTCCCGCGCCGCCGGTGTTCTTCTCTCCCCAATCCCGGCGGCCCCGCCGGGGTTCCCCGGCCGTGTTCAACGACGAGGCCCCGACCAGAGCGGCCGGGGCCCCGCACGTCACGACGCGACGACCGCGGTCAGTTGAGGAAGTACCGCAGCCCGAGCTGCATGCGCCAGCGCGACAGCAGGCTGGGATCGTCGATGAAGGTCTCCGACGGGCCGGTGAAGTTGAACACCGGCGCGCCGCTGGCGTCGAAGGTAGCGAGCGTCAGGGGCGACGTCGCCGCGGCGCTGGCCACTTTCCGCACACCCCATGAGGAGTTGAGCAGGTTCCCGACGTTGAGGATGTCAAGACTCAGCTGGAACCCATGCCGCGACCCACCCAGATCCAGGGAGAAGTCCTGCAGGATCCGCAGATCCACGTTGTTGTACCACGGGTTCAGTGCGCCGAAGCGCTCGGCGATCTGGCCCCGATGGGTGCGCAAGTAGGGATCCTGCTCGATGAACGCGTCCAGCTGGTTCCACTGCTCCTGCGCCGACACTGGGCTGGTCGGGTCGAACAGAATCTCCGACTGATCCAGCGGGATGTAGATGAGGTCGTTCCCCGCCTGCCCGTCACCGTTGACGTCGCCGGAGTAGATGAACGAATACCGGTTGCCGCCCGCGCCGGCGAAGCGGTTCCCTTCGGCCACTTCGACGAACACCCCGATTTGCGTCCGCAGGTTGGGGGACCAGGCCTTGGAATAGGTCGCGGCCGCGATGATCCGGTGTCGCTGCCCAAACTCCGAGTGGCTCAGCTCGGGGTTGTTCGGGTCGCCGCGCACGGGCTGGTTCTGCCACAGCACGCTCGCGATCTCCGTGGACTTGAGCGAGTTCTTGGCCTGCGTGAAGCTGTAGGCCAAGGTGGTGTTGAGGCTGGAGGCGAACGTCTTGCGCAGCTGACCCGTGACGTTCAGCGAGTGGCCGTCGCTCGTATTGTCGATCACGTAGATGCCGGCGCCCCCGTCCGGGTTCAGCTCGTTGTTGCCGAATCCGCCGTAGTACGGCCGGCCGTCTGGTGCGGGTAGTGTGCCGACCGGCGCCACTAGGTCCGCATTGCGCATGAAGACGGCGTTGAGGTCCTTGCTGTAAATCATCTCGAGCGTCCCGAGCAGTTCTCCTGGCAACTGCTGGTCGATCGCGACGTTCGTGGTCCACACCTGCGGCCACTTGAAGTTGGGATCCATCGCGTTCAGGTCGAACGACTGCTGCAGGATGGCGTCGCTCGACGTGGGGACCTGCGGCACCCCCGAGTTGAACGGCCCCCACACGTTGGGGTTGGCGCCGGGATTCGAGATCACGTTCCCGACCCAGACAAACGGGACCCGGCCCGTGAAGATGCCCGTGCCGCCGCGGACCTGCGTCTGGCGGTCGCCCACGGCGTTCCAGTTGAATCCCAAGCGTGGGGAGAACAGCGGGCTGGCGCCGGGCAGCGAGCCCTGGTCCACGGTCTCCGGCTGCCGGTTCTCGTCCAGCGCGGTCAGGCCGCGCGAAAACGGGTTGTCCACGGGGTTTGTGAAATAGGTCGGGAAGTCTACCCGCATTCCGAGCGTCAGGTTGAGGCGGTCCGAGACGAGGAACTCGTCCTGCACGTAAAACGCGAGCTGCCCCACGCTGATCTTCTCGCCCTTGAACGGGCCCGACCCGACGTACGAGCGGAAGTCGACCTGGCACGCATCCACCACGGGATTGGTGGCGGGCGTCCCGAACGGGTTGCACAGCGGATCGACCTGGCCGTCGTTGTCCCGATCGGCGTTGGGATCCGTGGCGTCGAAGAACTCGTCGAGCGAAGAGAACGTGGTGCCCCCGGCGGCCCCGACGACGGCCGGCAAGAAGAACACTCCGTGCCGGAAGATGTTGAACGAGTTGAAGAACTTGAACAATTCGAAGTTCCCGCCGAACGTGAGCGCGTGCCGGCCGCGGAACCACGTGAAGTTGTTGGTGATCTGCAAGACGTCCTGATCGAGGATGTTGTGGATCGAGAACGGCTCGTGGCCGACGGTCGTGTACGTGACGCCGTTCTCGCCGATCTCGATGGTCGGGAAGTCCGCGCTGAACGGCTGGCGGAAGTCCCGGAACCGGTTGTAGCTGACGAAGAAGCGGTTGGCGAAGCTGGTCGCCCGGCTGTTCAACTCGAAGGCAAACGAATTGAGCTCGTTGTTGATTGCGTAGCCCGAGTTGCGGAACGGCAGGCTGCTCTCGTTGGGGCCCCGCCCGCTGTTGGCGAAGCTCAGCACGAACGGATGCGGCGGGAGATCCCGCTTGGCGTTCAGGTAGTTGTAGCGGAACGACAGGTTGTTGCTCGCATTGACGTTCCAGTCGAGCTTCGCAATCAGCTTGTCGTTATTGGTCTCGTTGATGTAGCCCTGGTAGGCGCCCGGATCGTAGTTGTACGCCGTCATCAGGCGGTTCCGGATGGAATCCATGATCTGCTCGTCCACCCGCGAGACGCCGAACCCCGACGCCCCGCCGGTGCTGGCGGCGAAGTTCGTGCCGGGATCGTCGGTCCGCTCGATCTCTCCGTTGATGAAGAAGAAGAGCTTGTCCCGCACCAGCGGCCCACTCAGCGAGATCCCGGACTGGATGAACTTGAGGTCCGGGTTTGCGATCACCGGGTTGCCGCGCACCGAGTTGCCGATCAGGTCCTCGTTGCGGTAGAACGTGTACGCCGAGCCCCGAATCTGGTTGGTCCCGCTCTTGGTGACGGTGTTGATGTTGGCACCCGTGAACCCGCCCTGGCGCACGTCGAACGGCGCGACGGCCACCTGCACCTGCTCCACGGCGTCGTAGGGCACCGGCTCGGCGCTGGTCTGGCCGCCGGGCGCCGGATCGTCGAGACCGAACGGGTTCCCGAAGTACGATCCGTCGAGCGAGATGTTGTTGTACAGCCAGTTCCGCCCGGCGAAGGCAAAGTTGCCGTCGCTCCGTGGATCGAGCCGCGTCAGGTCGCGCGTGCTGCGCTTGATGGACGGGAGCGCCGCGACCTGCTCGGGATCGACGAACGTCGCCGCGCCGGTCCGGCCGGCGTTGAGCACCTTGTCCGGTTCGGCAGTGACCTGGACGGCCTCGAGCTGGATTGCCTGGCGCTCGAGTCGGAAGTCGAGCCGGAAATCCTGGCCGAGATTGAGGAACACGTTTTCCTGGGTCTCGGGACGGTAGCCGATCAGCGCGGCCGTCACGCGGTACGGGCCGCCGACCCGCATGTTGGGGAGATTGTACGCCCCGCCCGCCCGCACCGCAGCGCGGTACTGCGTGCCGCTCGGAACATGCACCGCCAGGACCGAGGCCGTCGCGAGCGGCACGCCGTCGAGATCCGTGACGATCCCACTCATCGCCGCCGTGGTGACACCCTGGGCCGGCAGCGCTGCCGGCACGGCCAGCGCCGCGCCCAGCAGGAGCGCCAATCCCGCCTGGAGCCTGAACTGGGTTGCTTTCACGCGATCCTCCTCGAGGACGAGTGCGGGGGAACCTCCCAACTGCCGTGACTGCCTCCAACGCCGCGGGCGCCCGCCGACCGGGGCCCGGATCGCGGGGCCGAATGGGGCAATAAGATGTGGCCTGGATCCCGATGCCGCGAGGGGGGCCTGCTCGGCCCGCCTGCCCGCTATCTTCCGATGCGTCCCCAACCCACCCCGCCCCGTCTCCCGGGCGCCGGCGGTGGCCCGACCCCAGCGTGGGAGTTGCCCGTGTCCGTGATTCGCCCGCCTGCTGCTGCCCCGGAGCCGGAGGTCCCGCACGACGACATCATCTACCCGGCCACCGTGCCGTTTCTGCTGGTGCACGTCGCCTGCCTGGCCGCGATCTGGACAGGCGTCACGACGAGCGCGCTCGCGCTCGCGGTGGCCCTCTATCTCGTGCGCATGTTCGCGGTGACGGCCGGCTACCACCGCTACTTCGCCCATCGCTCGTACCGGACCAGCCGCGGGGGGCAGTTCGTCCTGGCCCTGCTCGCGCAGACGTCGGCCCAACGCGGCGTGCTGTGGTGGGCGGCGAAGCACCGTCATCACCACCGCTACTCGGATACGGCACTGGACGTGCACTCGCCGCGGCAGCACGGCTTCTGGTACGCGCACCTCGGCTGGATCTTCACGTCGCAGCACGCGGACGTCGATCTGGGCGCGGTCCCGGATCTCACCCGGTATCCGGAGATGGTCTGGCTCGATCGCCACAAGTATCTGCCGGCGGCCGTGCTCGCGGTGCTGGTCTGGCTGGCGGCCGGGTGGCCCGGACTGGTGGTGGGCTTCTTCTGGAGCACGGTGGCGCTCTACCACGGGACGTTCATGATCAATTCGCTCGCCCATGTGCACGGGCGCCAGCGTTACGTGACGGGTGACGACTCCCGCAACAACTGGTGGCTCTCCCTGATCACCTTGGGAGAGGGGTGGCATAACAACCACCACGCCTACCAGCGATCCACGCGGGCGGGGTTCCGCTGGTGGGAGATCGATCCGACCTTCTACGTGCTGAAAGCGCTCTCGTGGGTCCGGATCGTGTGGGATCTCGGCGCGCCGCCCCCGGATCTGGTCCGGAATGAGCGACCGCTGGGCCGGGCGGTGGTGGAGAAGGTGGCGCGCCAACTCGCGGCGAGTTTTGCCGTCGAGAGTCTCGCGGCCCAGGTGCGCGCCTCGTGGGCACACTCGCCCCGATGGGTGGAGCTGACGGAACGGCTCCGCGCCGCGCGGGGCCAGCTCGAGGAGCTGGCCGCCCAGGTGCACCTCCCAAACCTGCCCAGTCTGGACGAGCTACGGGCCCGGGCGGAGGAGATGTTCGCCCAGACGCCGTCGATGGATGACATCGTGGAGCGGGCGCGGCTGCTGCTGTTCGCAGCGGTCTCCCGACAGTTGCTCGAGCAGGCGCCCGCCGGGGCGTGACGCGCCCCGCGAGGGGATCTCTGCCTCGAGCAGCCGTTCCCTAGGGCGTATCGACCAATACGCCCAGCTTCCCGGCGCTGTCGGCCGTGATCACGACCGTCCGCAGCTCGCCAGCCGGAATCAGGATGGGCTCGGACAGCAGCAACGTGTCTTCCAGCACCGGCAGGTTGTTGGCGTCGCGCCGCCGGCTCGACACCAACAGGCGCCAGGTGCCCGGTGTGCTCTCCAGATACGGCGACACGTCGGCATAGTCGAATGGGAACATGACCGTGATGAATTGGGAGAAGTCCGGCTGCGTCCGCCAGATATCCACCGGCGCGATGCCCGGCGCGAGATGGACGGCGCGGAGCTTCGTGCGATCCGCCGGGACCACCGCGTTCGTGTCCGACAGGATGCGTGGTTCTGTGCTGCCGCCCAGGTCGACCGCGAACACGGTCGTGCTGTCATCGGCGTCGAGCGTGACCTGGAGTGCCGTGCTCGAGCCGGCGCCCACGCCGCGCACCCCCACCGCGCGCGTGCCCGGGGTGACCGCGAGCCACGGGCTGGCGTCGCCCGTGGCCAGCGCGGGGGCGAGCACGGCATCGTCGACGAGTGCGTCGAGCCGGGTGAGCCGGCCGGACGCGTTCACGACGCGGATGTACGCCTGCGAGCCCGCCGGCGCCTGGTCCTTACAGGCGGCCGGCAGGATGACGAGGGCCACGGTCGCCAGCCAGGCGACGCGTGACGACAAACGGGCGCGGCTCATGCACACCTCCGGTTCGCCTGTGTAACCCCCGGGGACGATGGCCAGTTCCGCCTGATCTACGGCGCGGGTGCCGCCCCGCGCGCCGCCGCCGCCACGCCCCGGAGCATGCCCCGGAAGACCACGGCATGCGCTGGCCAGAGCCCGTACCAGTAGGCGAGCCCCAGAAGCCCGACCGGATCGAAGATGGCGGTCTGCCGGAGCCGCGCGCCCCCGGGGGCGGGCTCGACCTCGAACTGGAGCCAGGCGCGGCCCGGGAGTTTCATCTCGGCCTGAAGGCGGAGCAGCCGGTCGGGCTCGATCGCTTCCACGCGCCAGAAATCGAGCGCGTCGCCGGGGATGACGTGCTCGGGATCCCGCCGGCCGCGCCGCACGCCCACGCCGCCCACGCGCAGATCCAGAAAGCCGCGCAGCCGCCAGAGCCAGTTGCCGAAATACCATCCCGTATCCCCGCCGATGCGGCGCACCGGCGCGAACGCCGCGGCCGGCGGCACAGGGACCGTGACCGCGCGCGAATCCACGAGGCGGGAGCCGAAGCGCACGCCGCCCCACTGGGGATCCGTGCTCCCGGAGGAGAGCGCGTCCGACCAGCGCGTTTCGGCCACGTCGTGATCTTCGTTGACGAGGGCCCGGGCGATCGCCTCCCGGAATCCGCGCGGCCGCACAGCGAACGCGCGCTGTGCCGCGTCGTCGTGCACCACGGTGGGATTCCGCAGGCTTTCGATGAGCTGGCGGCCGACCCGCGCATAAATCGGGGTCACGAGGCCGAGCCAGAGGCTCGAGAGCTTGGGGGTGAGCAGGGGCACCGGGATCATCCAGCGGCGCAACCCCCGCTGCCGCGCGTACTCGTGCATGATGTCGGCGTACGACACGCGATCGGCTCCACCGATCTCGAACACCGCGCTGCCGGCCTGCCGGAGGTCGAGCGCCTTGAGCAGGTAGGCGATCACGTCCTCGATCGCGATCGGCTGGGTGGGAACGCCCACCCATCGGGGTGTGACCATGACCGGCAGCTTCTCGACGAGCGCGCGAATCATCTCGAACGACAGGCTGCCGGAGCCGATCACGATCGAGGCGCGGAGCTCAAGCGTTGGCACGCCCGAGTCCCGCAGGATCCGGCCCACTTCCTGCCGGCTGGCGAGGTGCTCGGACAGGTCCACCCCGCGGCCCAGGCCGCCCAGGTAGACGATGCGCCGCACGCCCGCAGCCCGTGCCGCGCCGGCGAATACGGCGGCGGCCTGCCGGTCGCGCTCGGCATAGTCGTCTGTGGCGGCCATGGAATGCACGAGGTAGTACGCGGCGCCCACCCCCTCGAGCGCCGGCGCGAGCGACCGCGCGTCCGTCACGTCGCCGGCCACGACCTCGGTGGCGGCCCCGACCCGCGGCCGGAGATGGTCCGGCCGGCGGGCGAGGCAGCGGACGGGGCGACCGCCCGCCTCGAGGGCATGCAGCAACCGGCCCCCGACGTAGCCGGTGGCGCCCGTCAACAGCACCCGCTCGGAGGCGGCCGAGGCGCCGTTCATTGCCGCTTGGGGGCGCGCTTGGCCGTGTTCTTCACCCCACGCCGCCGTCGCGGCGCCGCGGGCGCGCCGCCCACGGCCTTCGCGGTCGCCCGGAACGTGCGCCCCGCCGCGGTGCGCGGGAGGTCGGCCGGATCCTCGGGCACGGGGACCTCGATCCGCAGCACCCCGGGCTCCTGCGACTGCGCCTCGCGTGCCCCGAGCTCCGTGAAGATGCGGAGCATGGGGGTGTTCTCGGTCAACACCCAGGCCACCCACGTGTCGATCCCCTGCTCGGCAGCCGAGCGCGCGAGCACGCCGAGCAGGAGCGTGCCCAGACCCCGGCCCTGGTGCGAGTCCATCACCGTGACGGCCACTTCGGCCACGGTCGGCCGTTTGGCCAGCCGGATGTGCCGCGCGATCCCGAGCGCGGGCTGGCCGGGCTGCGTGGGATCCAGCGCGATCCAGGCCATGTGATCGCGGTAGTCCAGCTCGGTGAAGTAGCGCAGCTGCTCCTCGGTGAGCCCCGCGGGGGTGTTCATGAACCGCCGGTACCGCGACACCAGCGAGAGGCGGGCGAAGCCCTCGCGCAGCCGCGCCTTGTCGTCGGGACGCACGGGCCGGATGAGCACCGGGCTGCCGTCGCGCAGCTGGAACTCGAACGTCCGGCCAGGGGGGATCGTCGGCATGCCGTAATATCGCCCCGCGGCCTCCCGGCGCGGGGAACGTCGGCGGCACGGCCCCGGCATACGCTCGGGGCCGTGCCGTCGGCGAGGGGCTGGCTACGGCGCCACGCCGTCCGACAGGGTCTTGAGAAAGGCGACGAGCGCGATCTCGTCGTCGAACGTCAGTCGCAGATCGCCAAGCTCAGCGTCGTTGACGTTCGCCGGCACCTCCGGCGCGGGCCAGCAGTCGTTGAGGATCGCCATTTCCACCGGGTACGCGTCGGCACATGTGGGCTTCACGTCCCGTGTGTTGTAGAAATGGACGATCTGCCACAGCGTCTTGAAGTAGCCGTTATGGCCGTAGGCTTTCACGGCCGTCGTGGCGGGCCGGCGGTCCACGTTCCGCAGCGTCGGCACCTTCTGCATGCCCATGGCGTCCGGGGCGTAGAGCGCGTAGTCCGGCCGCGATGCCAGGAACGCACCGAGCCCGTAGTCGGTCCAACTCGCCCCGTCCGGATTGAACTCGGGCGGCATCCCGTACCACGGGTTCGCCGGGTTCTTCGGGAGCCCGAGATTGTCGTACGTGAAGTCCGTAAAGCGGGCGGGCTCCCGGCCGTTCCCGGTACCGAGCACGTGGCACTTGGCGCACTTGCCCTTCCCCTTGAAGAGGCTGAGACCGCGCCGCTCCTGCTTGGTGAGGCTCGCCGCCCGCCGCAGGGACAGGTCGTACTTCGAGGAGAACGCGTTCGATTCGTCGGAGCCCTCGAACGCAGCGATCGACAGGGCGACGGCGTCGTAAGCCTCGGCGACGTACTCCGGCTCGCACACGTCGGTGCCCCAGACCTGTTGGAACAGGTCGCCATACGAGCCCGCGCATACCCGGCTCACGACGTCAGCCGGTGTGGCCAGCGCCTGCTCGACCGGGTTGAGGAACGGGCCCTGGGCCTGGTCCGCCGCGGGATTCCCCAGTACCTCGCCCGTGGCGCGGCCGTCCCAGAAGTTGCCGCCCACGAACAGGCCCCTGTCGCTGTGGAGTACCGGGCTGAGGGTGGCATAGGCGGAGCTTGGTGGCTTGCGGTTGCCGAAGCGACCGGCGACGGAGCCCTCGTACACCGCCCCCGCCGCGTTGATCGCCGAGTTCGGTCCGGTCCACCCCCACGCCGGATCGTGACACGACGCGCAGGACTGGTTGCCGTTGAGCGACAGGTTCTCGTCGAAGAAGATGGCCCGGCCAACGGCGATGAGCTCCGCGGAGGTGGGCGAAGGGCTCTGGAGGTCGAAGGTCGCGTGATCCGGAGCGAGCGGCGCACGCTCCTGACACGCGGCGGCCGCGAACACGACGAGTGCCGCCACGGCCGTGGGGGCGCGACGGAGTGCAGGCATGGCCACCACCTAGGTGGGAGGTTCGAGGTCGGGCGCGCGGGCCGAGGCCCGGGCGGTCGAAGATGCCGGCAACGTTGGTCCTGGGACGTGAAGTGGGAATGAGATGGGAATGAACGACGGAGTGCGGCGGCCACCCGACACCACCGGGTGGACGGGGCGTTGGTGCGACACCGCCGTGCCTGGTGTATGGAGGTGGGGCACGGTACGTTACCCGGTCGTGCCTCGCGGCGGGGCGGACGGCCGCCAGCTCGGCGTGGTACCGCCCGACAGTGACCCTCGAGCCCCAAGGTAGGGAGTCGCGGAGCAGGTGTCCGACATCCTCGAACAACTGAAGCGTGCCCTGGCCGATGACTACGGCGTCGACCGTCTCCTCGGCGAGGGCGGCATGGCGATCGTCTTCCTGGCGCGCGACGTCAAGCACGACCGGGAAGTCGCGGTCAAGGTGCTGAAACCGGAGCTGGCGGCCTCACTCGGCGCCGACCGCTTCCTGCGCGAGATCCAGGTCACGGCCAAGCTGCAGCACCCCCACATCCTGCCGCTCTACGATTCCGGGGACGCCGACGGCCTGCTGTACTACGTCATGCCGTACGTGGTGGGCGAGTCGTTGAGCGACCTGCTGGAGCGGGAGACGCAGCTGGGGCTCGAGGACGCGGTGCGGATCGCGCGGGAGGTGGCCGAGGCGCTGGCCTACGCGCACAGCTATGGCCTCGTCCACCGGGACATCAAGCCGGACAACGTGATGATGTCGAACGGGCACGCCATCGTGGCCGATTTCGGGATCGCCCGGGCCCTGTCGGAGGCGGGTGCAGACAAGCTGACGCAGACGGGGATGTCCGTCGGCACCCCAGCGTACATGAGTCCCGAACAGGCCGCGGGGGATCCCGGGGTGGACGCGCGGGCCGACATCTACAGCCTCGGGTGCATGCTGTACGAGATGCTGGTGGGGCAGGTGCCGTTCACGGGCCCGACCGCCATGGCCATCATGGCGCGCCACACCATGGACCACGTGACGCCGCCGTCCATCATGCGGCAGTCCATCCCGCCGGAGCTCGAGGACATCGTGCTGCGGGCCATGGAGAAGGTGCCGGCGGACCGGTACCGTACGGCCCACGAGGTAGTGGAGGCGCTCAAGGCGGTCGAGCGGGGCGAGGTCAGTGGGCTGCGGGTTTCCACGGCGATGCGGATGTCGCGCGCGGGGATGCGCGCCTCCCAAGTCGGCATTGCACTCCAAGAGCCGCCCGCGCCCCGTCGCCGCTGGCCGTATCTCGTGGGGGTTGGCGGTGCGGCGGTACTCCTCGCCGGCGTCGGGTGGCTGGCACTCCCGCGCGCCCCGCGCCCCGCGACGAGCGGGGAGCTCGACCTGCGGCGGATCGCCGTGACCTACTTCGACGACCTGAGCGGCGACGGGCAGCTCGGCTATCTGGCCGACGGGCTCACCGAGGGCCTGATCGGCCAGCTCGATCGCGTGCCGGGTCTGGACGTGGTGTCCCGCAATGGTGTCGCCGCCTACCGCGGGTCCTCCCTGCCGCGCGACAGCATCGCCCGCGCCCTCGGCGCCGGCACACTGCTGATCGGCAGCGTCGAGCCGGCGGCTGCCGGCCGGGTGCGCGTCACCACGCGCTTGGTGGATGGCGCGAGCGGGGCCGACGTCGGGCGCCGCACGAGTTTCGAAGTCCCCGGCGATGCGCTGCTGGGTGCCCGCGACTCGATCGCGCGGGATATGGCACGCACGCTGCGGGAGTGGCTTGGGCAGGAGGTCGAGCTGCGCGACAGCCGCGCGGGAACCGCAAGTCTGGCGGCGTGGACGGGGCTTCAGCGGGGGGAGCGACTGCGCAAGGAAGCGGAGGCGCGGATCGACGCCGGCGCGGCGGAGGCTGGAGACAGCCTGTTGATCCGCGCGGACTCCGTGCTCGCCGAGGCAGAGGCCGCGGACAGCCGCTGGGTCGAGCCGCTACTCGCGCGCGGATGGGTCGCCGCCCGGCGCGCCGCCGCGCGGCGTGGGGAAGGCGGCGCGCGCGCGGCACGCGCCGGCCTCGAGCTCGCCGACCGCGCCCTCGCGATGGATGGCGCCAATGCTGGGGCGTTGGAGCTGCGCGGGACGCTGCGCTACCAGCTGTACAACCTCCGGGTCACAACCAATCAGACCGAATGGGAACAGCTGCTCCGCGGCGCACGCGAGGATCTCGAGGCGGCCACGCGCGCGGATCCCTCCCGCGCTTCCGCCTGGGTGATCCTGAGTGAGGTGCTGTACGAGTCGCAGATCGACGACGTTCCCGGCGCGCTCGTCGCCGCGCGGCGCGGGTACGACGAGGACGCGTTTCTCAAAGGGGCGGACCAGCTGATCGCCCGGATGTTCTGGGCCTCGCTCGACCTCGAGCAGTTTGCCGAGGCGCGCCGCTGGTGCGCGGACGGGGCCGCGCGGTTTCCCGACCGCGCGGAGTTCCGCCGGTGCCAGCTGTGGCTGATGGCCATTCCAGCCACCGAACCGGATGTCGCGCGCGCGCAGCAATTGCTCGCCGAGCTCGACCGACAACTCCCGGATTCACGATCGGGCCAGTATCTCCGGGTGGAGGCGCAAGCCGTGTTCGGCGGTATCCTGGGCCGGGCGGGGTTGCGGGACAGCGCCGAGCGCGTGCTGGCGCGCGCACGGGGCGCGGCATCTTACGAGATCGACCCTGAGCAATCCCTCATCGGGCGCGTCGGCTACATGTATTCGCTCGCGGGCGACGCGGACAAAGCCATCGACCTGATCAAGCAGTACGTCGCGGCCAACCCCCATCATGCGTTCCTGGAGTCCATGGGCACGGTGTGGTGGTATCGAGACCTGCGTCAGCACCCGCGGTGGGCCGAGATCGAGGAAGCGGGCCGCTGAGGCAGGTTCCTCTCCACCCTTCACCCCTAAGTCCAAGTCTGGTCGCGCGATACGCGGCTCGGCCACCCGCGAAGTCGCCCGCGGGCTTGCGCTGGCGTGTGATTTGCGATAAAAACCCTCGTTGATCGGGACCCGGCCCCCGAATCCCCCTGCTGATCGTCTGGTCGTCGCCTTCGCGTCGGCCCCCCCGGGATTGTCCACGCGTATGGAGTGTGCATGAAACGGACTGCTGCTGCCCTGCTTGTCGTCGGAACCCTGGCTGGATGCACGGATACCGGCAATCTCTCCGAGCCGTCCCAGCCGTCGTTCGCGGTCTCCGACGGAGCGCATACTGGGACCACGGTGGACGGAAAGCCCGCGAACACGCGGTTCTACTTCCTGCCCCCGCTCGTGCCGTCGCCGTCGTACACCGGCGTGTTCAATCCCTCGCTCAAGCCGACCGTCATCGTCTCTGGGCCGTTCACGCCCGTGCTGCGGCCGGACGGCCGGCTCGACCTCCCGACCGACGTGTGCGTGCCGGGGCCCGGGCCCGCGGTAAAGACGTTCCTGCCGAGTCAGATCTCGGTGGACCCAGTGGGCGAGCTGTATCAGGTCGGATTCCAGACGGGCACCCTGCTTCAGACGGGCAAGGCGTACCGCATCTGCGTGAAGGTGGGCCCGATCTCGCTGGGCTACCGCGACATCCTGCCGGACGCGTCCGGCGCCGATGTGCCGAGGAACCCGGAACAGCTCCCCCTGCTCCAGTTCAACAACGGCAGCACCCTGCCCATCAAGTTCCGCATCGAGCGGACGGCCCTGTGCAGCTCCGGGGTGGGGACGGGCGGGGTGGAAGACTGCACCGAATTCACGGCCGGCGCCGCCGGCGGGACGGGGATCTGCGTCGGGAATACGTGTGCCCTGGACATTCCGGCGGGCGCGCTCCAGAACGACGTGCTGTTCGTGATCGAGCGGCTCACGTGCACGGGCTCGACGCTGCTGCCGATTGACAACCCGCAGTATCCCGGTTGCCTCCTGGTCCGGACGCCGGAACTCGGGTCCGAGCTGCAGTTCCAGGTGCCCACGACCGTCGCGGGGTGCATCTACGAGACCCCGAGCAACCCCGATCAGGTGGATCTCCTGCAGCTCCACCACCTGCGGGACGACGGGAGCGTGGAAGCGCTGCCCAATACGTACAGCCCGATCGACTTCGATTGCGAGCAGATCATTCAGGGCAACAGCCTCGCGGCGGACGCGTCGGCCTGGCAGCGGATGCGGCATTACGCCAAGGCCGGTTGGCGCACCCTGCGGAAGGCCGTC
>JAOTWJ010000201.1 GCA_029862925.1 Gemmatimonadota bacterium | reverse complement strand
CGCCGAAGCGCGCGCCCGGCTCGACTGGGAGCCGCGGATCGCACTGGAAGAGGGGCTGGGGCGCACGATTGAGCACTTCCGCGGCATCCTGAGGTGACCGCCGAGACCGTACTCGTGACCGGTGCCGCAGGGTTTGTCGGGTGGCACGTATGTCAACGGCTTGTAGAGTGTGGATATGCGGTGCGGGGACTCGACAACTTCGATCCCTTCTACGATCGGGATCGGAAAGAAGCGAACATCGAGGCGCTGCAGCGGTCGCGCGCGTTCCGGTTCCTGTCCGGTGACGTTCGGGAAGCGATTGATGTACTGGAGGCGCTCGACGGCGTTTCGGTCGTCGTGCACCTGGCGGCGCGCCCTGGGGTACGGCCAAGCCTGGAAGCCCAGGACGTCTACTTCGACGTCAATGCGCGTGGCACCCGCGTGCTGCTCACGGCGTGCCGGGAAGCCGGCGTCCGGCGCTTCGTCCTGGCCTCGTCGTCATCGGTGTACGGGCGAGGAGCAGCGCTGCCGTTTCACGAGGATGCACCACTCGGGACGGCGACGTCGCCGTACGCCGCGTCGAAGTTAGCTGCGGAGACTCTGGTGACCGCGGAGCAGAAGGCAGGGCTCCGGGCTGTCATCTTGCGGCTGTTCTCCGTCTACGGTCCGCGGATGCGGCCTGATCTGGCACTGGTCCGGTTTGCGGAACAGTTGTCGACAGGAAGGCCGATTACCTTGCTTGGCGACGGTCGGTCGGTGCGCGACTATACCTACGCCGCCGACGCCGCCCGGGCGGTTGGCCTGGGCGTGCAGTGGACGGACGGCGATACGCCGGCCGCGGAGGTCCTCAACGTCGGGAGCGGACGCGCGGTGGCGTTAGATTGTCTGGTCGCCCGTCTGACGGCGGTGTATGGGGTGTCGCCCGTGATCGAACGTCATCCCGCGCATCCGGCCGACCTGCCCGCGACCTGCGCGGACACTGCAAAGGCGCGGTCGGTGCTCGGCTTCGCGGCCGACGTCGAACTGGAGGATGGTATTCACGAGTTCGTCACGTGGTACGAGGGTGCCCATGGACGTTAGCCCCGCACAACTCCTCGTCCAGGCCAAGGAGCGCTTCGCGCTGAACGACTACCACGGCGCGATCCACCTGCTGGAAGACCTGGTCGACCGCGGGCGCGCGTTCGCCGACGCCCAGCATCTGCTCGGCCTGTGCTACAACTTGGTCGGCCAGCCCGAGCGCGCCCTGGAGCTGCTGGATGAAGCCCTGCGGACCAACCCCCGGTACGTCGAGGCGCTGGTGCACCGCGGGGTCATCCTCGGAGAGCTCGGTCGCACCGAGGAGGCGGAAGCGGCCTTCGAAGACGCCCGGCAGGTCACGGTGCGGGGCCAGGACGGCCTCACGGCCCACCACGCGGGGAAACTGGCCAACCACCACGCCCTGCTCGGTGAGGCGTATGCCGAAGCCGGCGCGGTGGACGAGGCGCTGACGCAGTACCGGCGGGCGCTCGAGCTGGGACCCGCGTTCCACGACCTGCGGCTGCGACTCGGCAAGCTGCTGCTGGAGGCGGGTCGCTCGCTGGAAGCACGGGAGGAACTGTCGGCGGTTCTGGCCGCACGGCCCCACTCGGTTGACGCCCAGGCCAACTACGGCCTGGCGTGTTACCTGGCCGGCGATGCCGCGTCGGCGCGTGAGACCTGGGAGACCATGGCGCAACACCATCCCGGGGACCCACGGGCCCAGGTCTATCTCGCGCTGCTCGAGCGCGGGGAGGGGCCGGTCCTGTGATGAGTCGACGCGGCACGATGGTGGTGCTGGCGCTCGCGGCGACGCTGCTCCAGGCCTGTGTCCCGAGTGCGGCGAACCATGAGGAGCTCGGCGACCGCGCGTACGTCGCCGGCAACCACGACGAGGCGTTGACCGAGTACCGGCTGGCAGTGGTGCAGGCCGAGACACCGAGCGCTCGGCTGCGCGCCAAGACGGCGAGCGCCGCGCTCCGGGCCGGCGATCTCGCCGGGGCCGCCGCGGAGTACGCTGCCCTCGGGCGCGCGGACGGGGCTCGCGTGGACGAGGCGGCCGATGGCCTCGAGCGGGTGGCCCGGGGGGCCAGTGAAGCGGGGGACCGCCCCGCGCTCCAAGCCGCCCTTGCGGGCCTCCGCGAGCTCGCCCCGGGGCGGGCCTTGGGAGCCCTGGCGCTGCAGCTGGCGCGAACGACGGCGGATGCCGCGCCCGCCGATCAGCTCGCGGTCCTGCCGCTCGCGGCTGCGAACGCCCCCGACGCCCGAGCGGAGGACTCGCTGATGTACGCCTACGGCCAGGCGCTCGTGCGCGTGGGACGGTGCGATCAGGCGGTGGCCATCTTCGAGGGGCTGGTACGGCGGCAACGCGCGACCGGGGTGCTGCCCGGAGCCACCGCTGGCGCCCTGTCGTGCGCCGTGCGGCTGGGTCGGGCCGACCTGCAGGGCGGGCGGCTCGAGCGGGCGGAAGACTGGTTTCGCCGCGCCGTCGTGCACGGGGATGACTCGCCGCTCGGGCGGAGCGCGTACCTCGGACTGGGCGACGTGATGGTCGCCCGCGGTGACCTGGTCGGTGCTGCCGAGGCCTTTCAGCGGGTGCTGGCGGACGCGCTGCCCGGCGACTCCGTGGCCGCCGAGGCCCGGGAACGTCTCAATCGGCTTGCCAACGCGGGAACGGTGTTCCCGTAGGAGTGTCATAGATTCGTGCGCAGAGGATTGACGGCAATGCTCGCCGTGGCGGGTCTGGCCTGCGGGAACCGCTTCAAGCCGGAGCTCTATGCGACGCCCGCGGACCTGCTCCAGGCCGCCAAGGCGGAGTACGAGCGCGGCAACTGCGGGGGCGCCATTCGGGGTTTCACGCGGGTGCTGTTCGAGCTGCCGCCGCGCGATCCGCGCATCGCCGAAGCGCGGTACCTGCTCGGCGAGTGCCGGCTGCGCGAGGGTGACTATCTCGAGGCCACGCGCGAGCTCCGGCGCGTCGCGGACGATTTCCCGTCGCACGAGCTCGCGCCGACGGCGCTGATGCGCGCGGGCGACGCCCTGGCCCGCCTGTGGAAGCGGCCGGAGCTGGACCCCACGTACGGCGAGCAGGCCCTGTCGATCTACTCGGAGGTCTTGACGCGCTTCCCCAACGCGCCCGCCGCGGCCCAGACGCGGGAGCGGAGCCAGACGCTGCAGAACCGGTTTGCCCTCAAGGCTTTGAAGAACGGCAACTTCTACTTCCGGATCCGAGCCTACGACTCCGCGATCATCTACTACCGCAGCGTCGTCGCCTCCTGGCCCGAGTCCCGCCACGTGCCGGAGGCGCTGATGAAACTCGTGGCGACCTACCGCCGCATCGGGTACGAGGAGGAAGCCACGGAGGCGTGCGAGCACCTGCGGCGGTTCTACGCGGACGCTCCGGGCCTCAACGACGCCTGCCCAGCGGTTCCGGCCCCCTAGGCGGTGCGGCTCGGCGTCTTCGGCGGGTCCTTCGATCCCGTGCACCACGGGCATCTCATCGTTGCGGCGGAAGCCTGGCGCCGGCTCGACCTGACCCAGGTCCGGCTGATTCCGGCCCGCCAACAGCCGCTCAAGGCCGGCGGCCACAGGGCGAGTGCCGCCGATCGGCTGGCCATGTTGCGGCTCGCGGTGGCCGACGATGAACGCTTCGTGGTCGACGACCGCGAGGTGAACCGCCCGGGTCCGTCGTATACGGTCGACACCCTGCGCGAGCTCCACACCGAATTTCCGCAAGCCGCGTTATGTTTATTGCTCGGATCCGATACGGCCCGTGACCTCCCCCGCTGGCACGAGGCGGCGGCGCTCCGGTCTCTGGCGACCATCGTCATGTTGACCCGCCCGGGGACGCCGGTGCCGTCGCACCCGCTGGTGGCGCGGACGCTCGAGGTGCCGGCCGTGGACATTTCCGCCACCGGGATCCGCGAGCGCTGCCGCCGACGCGAGAGCGTCCGCTACTTGGTGCCGGCCCCCGTCGCCGAGTACATCGCCGAGCGACGCCTGTACGTAGACGAGGACTGATGCTCCAGAGGGTCGTCAACGCCATTCTCGGTACCCGGTTCGAGCGCGAGCTCAAGCGGATCCAGCCGATCATCGACGCGATCAAGGAACACGAGCGGCGGCTTGCCGAGCTCTCGGACGCGGAGATTCAGGCGCAGACGGAGAAGCTGCGCGGGTTGCTGCGGGAGCGGACCGGGGCCCTGGAAGCCGAACTGGCCGAAGCGCGGGCGGCGAAGCACGCGTGCGCGGATCCGGTCGAGCGCGACCGGCTCGACGAGCAGGTCCAGAAGCTCGACCACGACCTGAAGGGCGTCATTGCGCGTACGCTCGACGAGCTTCTGCCCGAGGCGTTTGCCACGGTGCGCGAGGCGTGCCGCCGCCTCCAGGGGTCCACCGTGGTCGTGACCGGGCATGAGCTCGTCTGGGACATGGTGCCGTACGACGTACAGCTCATCGGCGGGATCGTGCTGCATCAGGGGAAGATCGCGGAGATGGCCACCGGCGAGGGGAAGACGCTGGTGGCGACCCTGCCGATGTTCCTCAACGCCCTCGCCGGGCGCGGCGCGCACCTCGTCACCGTCAACAACTACCTGGCCCGACGCGATTCGCAGTGGATGGGCCACGTCTACCGGTTCCTGGGACTCACGGTCGGCTGCCTGGACGACACGGAGCCCTCGAGCCCCGAACGCCGCGCCGTCTACGGGTGCGACATCACGTACGGCACGAACAACGAGTTCGGGTTCGACTACCTGCGC
>JAOTWJ010000200.1 GCA_029862925.1 Gemmatimonadota bacterium | reverse complement strand
ACGCCGACAGCCGTCAAGGGGTTCAGCCGACTGCTGGAGACCAACGGGGTGCGGCACCGCGTCGTGCGGTTCGACGGCGGGCACGAGCTCCACGCACCCACCCTGGAAGCCCTCGCCGCCGCAGCGCCCTGATTGCCGAGTGACCTTCGGTCAGTTATTATTTGACCGTGGGTCACTCACAGGTGTGCCGAAGTCGAAGGCACCGCGTGGTGCCGGGACCCGGTGCCAACGCGACGATCATTGCCACCCCGGAGCGCCGCGCGCCACAGCGCGCGGAGGCATTGCCCGGCGCTGCCAACGTGCACCCCCAACTCCCTTAGCCGCGTGCCCGACCTTCCCGCATATCGACGCGCCCGATCCCCCACCGCCAAAGCCGAACGGCGGGCCGTCCTGCTCGATGCCGCCCGCGAACGGCTCGCCGGCGCGGAGCTCGCGGACGTGTCGGTGGCGCAGATCGCCCGAACCGCCGGGCTCGCCAAGGGCACCGTCTACGTCTACTTCCGGACCCGGGAGGAGCTGTTCATCGGGCTGCTCGAGGATGAGCTCGACGGGTGGTTCGGCGAGCTGGACCGCGCGCTGGCGACCGGTGCGGGCCGGATCACGGCCGCGGCCCTGACCGACCTCCTGGTCCCGTCACTGACCAATCGGCCCCTGCTGCGCCGGCTCCTCGCCGTGCTCGGCAGTGTGCTGGAGCAGAACCTGGATCCCGATCCGGCACTCCGGTTCAAGTGGCGGTTGGCCGGCCGGATGACCGCCACCGGATCGCTGTTGGAGAAACGCTGTGTCTTCCTGCGGCCGGGAGACGGCGTCCGGGTGCTGCAGCAGCTTCAGGCGCTCGCGGTCGGCCTCCAGGTGCAAGCCGAACCGGCGCCCGCCGTGCGCGGCCTCCTGGGGGCGCCGGGGCTGGAGCCATTGCGGGTGGAGTTCGACCGGGAGTTCCGCGCCGCGACCCGGGCCCTGCTCACCGGGCTCGAACGCACCAACTGATCAGTGTCGCGACGTCACCGGAGCATCCGCGCGACCACGTGAGTGCAAACTCTTGCTGGAAAACAGCTTATGCCACTTGTCATCGTGACGGGGGCTCGCGCGCCTCGGGGCGAGGCACGGGCGGGAGAGGCGGCGCACGCGCGCGGCGACACCGCCACGCGCGTGCGATTGCGTCGACGACCTCCGGAGACTCAGGATCGACGCGACGTACTCTCCAGATACAGGATGATCCGCTGCATCTGATCCTGGCTCAGCGTCTGCCCGAGCATCCCCTCCATGCGCCCCTTCATCCGCCGCACCACGGCCACCCAATCCTCCGGCGAGTGCTGCCGCACGTCGGGGAGCCCGTGGCACTTGCCGCACGTGGCGACGTACAGGTCCTTCCCGGGCCCCGCCGGCAGAATGCCCGACGTCACCTGGAGCGCGTTCACCACGTAGTAATCCGCCAGCACCGCCCGCTCGGCGCTCGTCGGGACCGGCACGGCGAACGCGGTATCGAGCCGCTCCATCCGGAGCCACATGCGCCGCAGGACGACCGGCCAGTCGGTGGCGGCGTGCGTCGTTGGGGCCGGAATGCCGTGGCACATGCCCGCGCAGAACTTGCCCGCCAACTCGGCGCCCTTGCTCGTCGGGTCGGGAAGCTCGCTGGCGGCCATGGCCGCCGGCAGCCCGACCATGGCGGACGCGAGGATGAGGTTGGTACCCTGCCCGACCGGCGGCAGGGGCTCGGACGTGGAATCGTCCGACGACGGCGGCGTACACCCGGCCAGCCCAGCGACCAACGCGCCCACTGCCACCCAGCCTCGTCCTGCCGTCCCGATCACCCCGCTCCGTGCCATGGTGCTACCTCAGGTTGACGTTTGCGAACGCTCTAACGTCTGCCATGGTAAGAGATGATGAAAGCCTCGTGAAGGCAACTCCCCCGGGGAGCCGTTTCAGCTGCGCCGCGGCGGCTCCAGCCGCGAGAGCCGCACCAAGTTGATGCGGAACCGGGCCGCGAGCGAAATGAACATCGCGGCACTCACCACGAGGAACACCCAGTTGGCGATCCTGGCCACCGCCGGCCCGGTGAGGTCCGCCCACTGGGCGCCGGCGAACAGTCCCACGTTGGCCAGGATCAGCAGGAGCCGGGCCTCGGTGGGACCGAAGATGCCGTAGGAGATCTCGAACACGCCGAACACCGACGACTCGAGGTAGATGTTGATCGACAGTCCCAGGTAGATGATCACGAGCAGCATGGCGAGCGGCAGGCTCACGTACGGCGAGAGCCCGATCCCGGCGCCGATCACGGCCGTGTTGAACGCGTCCACCATGTGGTCGATGTAGTAGCCGTACTTGGGGCGCTCGATCTGGCGGACGCGCGCCAGCGTCCCGTCGAGGCTGTCGCCGAACCAGTTGAGCACCAGCCCGCCGCTCGCGAGCCAGAGCCACACCGGATGGCCGGCCGACAGCCAGTAGCCCACCGCGGTCGTGAGCGCACCCAGCACTCCGATGGCGGTCAGGTGATCGGGCATCCACGCCCGCGGGAGCCGCGCCGCGATCCAGCGGAGCACGCGCCGCTCTGGCACGGCGAGCAGAAACGTCAGTTCACGCTTGGCCGTTTCCATATCAGTCGCAGTGAGGGAAGCAGCATGAGGCCGAACAGGACGATCAGCATCCAGGTGGGAACCTTGATCACGAGGCCGAGCCACGCCAGCAGCACATAGCGGGGGAACCGGCCGGCCGCGACGGCCGCAAGGTACCGACCGAGGGGATAGCCGTCGGCGAACGCCATGGCCTTGAACGGGAAGAAGGGCAGCGGCGTGATGCCCGAGACGGCGAGCACGGCGAACGGGGCCTTGCCGAATCGGGCCCGCAGCCAGCCCACGGACCCCTGCGCGAAGAACTTCTTGTGCTGCACCCGTTCGATGAGCGGTCCGAACACGCGATGGTCCACCCAGGCGGCCGCGACGGTCCCGAGCGTGGCGATCACGGCCGTGCTCCACACGCCGTACGCGGCCCCGAACCCAATCACGACCGGCTCGTGCGGCACCACGGCCATGGCCACGTTGGACAGAAACGCGTACGCAAAGAGGGTCGCGACCAGGGGCAACGGAATCGTGGCCCTCCCCGGTGAAAGTCCGCTGGATGCGGCGCTCGTGTAACGGCTGGCGTCTGGAAGATACCACCGGGCGATACTGCCGGGGCCCTGCCCCGAACGGCGTGGTGGACTGGCCGCCGCCCGGACCGCGGTCATGTTTATTGGGTATGGAGGCGGCAGGCGCTTCTCGCCAGCGGCCGGAGGGATGACCAATGCTGAGGTTCGAGGGGCTCAAGGTCGACGCGCGCGGCAAGACCGACGTCGGCCGGGTGCGGCGGGTGAATCAGGATCAGTTCCTCATCGCCGCGTTGCACAAGGTGATCGACATCCACGAGACCAGCCTGCCGGCGCAGTACCACCAGCAGTTCGACTCCGGTGCGCGTGCGTTGCTGCTGCTGGTGGCGGACGGGGTGGGTGGCGGGCCGGGCGGTGAGCGCGCGAGCAGCCTCACGCTCGACGCGATCATGCAGTACGTCACGACATCCATGCGTTGCTTCTACAAGCTCGATCAGGTGGCGTCGCTCGACCTCATGAGTGAGCTGGCGGCGTCGGTGCACTCCAGCCATCTGGCCGTGCGCACCGCGGCCGAAGCGGAGCCCGACGACAGCGGGATGGCGACGACCCTCACGATGGCCCACATCCTCTGGCCCCGCGCCTACGTCGTGCACATCGGCGACAGCCGATGCTACCACGTGCGGGGCGGGCGGCTGGAATTGCTCACCCGCGATCAGACCCTGTCCCAGGCCATGGTGGAGGCCGGGAACCTGACCGCAGAGCAGGCCGAGCAGTCGCCGTACGCGCACGTGCTGATGCAGGCTGTGGGTGGGGCCCACGACATCGAGCCGGCGCTGTCGCAGGTGGACCTCGAAATCGACGACGCCCTGCTGCTCTGCACGGACGGGCTCACAAAACACGTCGCCCACGACGAGATCGGCCGGCTCGCGCACGCCGCGCCCGATGCGGGCGCGGCGTGCGACGCGCTGGTCGCGGCGGCGCTCGACGGCGGCGGTACCGACAACGTGACCGCGCTGGTCGCCCGGTTCGGCCGGGGCGACTGATGCGCGCGGCCGCCGCGGCTCTGGCGCTCGTGCCGCTCGCCGTGTCCTGCGCGCCACCGCCGGCCCTCACGGTGATGACCTTCAACATCCGCTACGGGACCGCCGACGACGGCCCCGACGCCTGGCCCCTGCGCCGCGCCCACGTCATCACCCTGATCCGTGAGACCGCACCAGACGTCCTGGCCGTGCAGGAAGCGCTGCGGTTCCAACTGGACGAACTGGCGAGCGCGTTCCCCGCGTATGCGGAACTCGGTGTGGGGCGCGAGGACGGCATCGCCGCCGGCGAGTACGCGGCGATCCTCTACCGGCCGGAGCGCCTCGCGGTGGACACGAGTGGGACGTTCTGGCTCTCCGACACCCCGGAGGTGCCCGGATCGGCGTCGTGGGGAAACCACCTCACGCGCATCTGCACGTGGGCGCTGTTCCGGGAACGGGCGAGCGGACGACGGTTCGCCGCCTTCAACGTCCACCTGGACCACGAATCGCAGCCGTCGCGGGAGCAGGCCGTGGCCCTGGTGCTGGCGCGGGCGGCGGCCCTCGCCCCGGGCACGGCGCTCATCGTGCTCGGCGATTTCAACGCGGGGGAAGACAACCCGGCACTCGCCCCGCTGCGCGCGGCGCCCTTCCG
>JAOTWJ010000199.1 GCA_029862925.1 Gemmatimonadota bacterium | reverse complement strand
CGAAGCCGATGAGCTGATCCAGTATGCGGTGCGGCGGGGCCTGATCAGTGCCGGGGAAGGGGAGCGGGTGCTCGCTGAGGTGCGCGAAACCGCCCAGGGCCGGCGTAGTTTGGCGAAGGGAGCGGGTGCCGAGTCGAAGCCTGCGGCCAAGAAGCCCCGACCGGCAGCCAAGAAGCCCCGGCCCGCAGTGAGGCAGCCCCGGCCCGCGACCAGGCAGCCCCGGCCCGCGGCCAAGAAGCCGGTCAAGAAGGCGGGGCCGAAGAAGAAACGCTGACCGAGCGGTCGGACGAGCGGTCTTAGACCGTGAATCCCTCGACGAGCTGGCGCAGGCGATCGGCGACCTGTGCCAGCTCGTTTGCCTGCGCCGCCATTTCCTCGGTCGACGCGCCCTGTTCTTCGGCGGCGGCCGTGACCTGCTGGGCCGAAGAGGCGTGATGCGTCGCCGCTTCCGAGACCGTCCGCAGCACGGTCGAGACCTGTTGGGCGGCCCGCAGGTTCGATTCCGCCTCGCTCAAGACCTGACGGGCGGCGCGCTCGATTTCCTGGATACCCTTCACGATCTGCTCCAGCGCGCGCGCCGCGCTGCCCGCGACGGTGCTGATGCCGGCGACCTTGGAGCGCCCCGATGTCATCGTGGCGGAGACCTCCGTCGTTTGCCGGCGGATGTTGTGGATCGTGGAGGTCACGTCCTCGGCGGCCTGCGTGCTCGAATCGGCCAGTTGACGGACCTCTTCCGCCACGACCGCAAAGCCGGTCCCCTGCTCCCCTGCCCGGGCGGCCTCGATGGCCGCATTGAGCGCGAGCAGGTTGGTCTGGGAGGCGATGCGTTTGATCAGGTCCACGAAGTCGTCGATCTGGATGGAGAGCCGCTCCAGCTGGTCGACTTGGGTGGCGCTCCGCTCGACGACCTGCTGCACGTCGGCCAAGGTCGTGGCGGCGGCGCCCATGTCCCGTTGGTGCGTGGAGGCGAGGCGCTGGATCTCGTCCCCGAGCCGGGCCACCCGCCGGGCAATGTCGGCACTGGCCGCCGCGGCGGTGGCGAGCTGATCGGCGGCGCTCATGCCCTGCCCGAGGCCGCCCGCCTGCCGTTCCGCCCCGCCGGAGATGTCGACCATGGCGGTGGTGATTTCGCTGGCGGTGGCCGCCAGCTCTTCACTCACGGCGGAGAGGTCGCCGGCGGTGTGCGCCATGCGCTCACTCTCGGGCACGAGCCGGACGACGATCTCGCGCAACCGCCCGCCGACGCCCGTCAACGTCACGGCCAATTCGCCCAGCTCCGCCGGCATCGCCGTCGCGTCCAGCGCCGTCGGCCGCAGGTCGCCCTCGCCCAGCCGCCGCGCGGCCTCGAGCAGCCGCTGCACCGGCCGATCGATGGACCGGTAGAGCGCGACGCCGACGGCAATACCGAGCAGGGCCGTGATGACCAGCACCCCGAGCACGACGGCGAGGCGGCGTGAAGCGGAGGCCGCCAGTCCGCGCGCCGTCCGCTCGGACCGGAGCGCCTGCGCCGCACTGATCGTCCGGGTCTCTGCCACCAGTTGCTCGGCGGGCGCGCGCGCCTCGGCGGCGGCCGCGAGCGCGGCGTCACGCCGGCCGAGATCGGCCAACGCGTGCGCGTAATGATACCGCACCTCGACCTCGGCCTGGAGGCGTTCGATCCGGACGGCCGCCGCCTGCTCGGCCGCGTCCAACTCCTCGATCCGTGCGAGCCCCTGTTGGTACTCGTAGATGGTGGCAGCCGCGTCGCGAAACCGCTCCCGCGTCCCCTCCGCCCGCGACGTGATGTACTGGTCCGCGTTCCGGATCTCGTCGGCGACGGCTGCCGAGAGCCCGCCGCTCAGTCCCGAGACGCGCTGCAGGAGGGTCAGCTCCGCCCCCACCGTCGACGCAATCGTCGAGAGCGCGCCGATTCCAATGACGGCAATGGGGATGAGGCCGGCGGCCACGGCGACGGCCGCGAGCACGATGCGGCCGCGGATCGTATTGAGGCCGGCCAGCATTACAGCCCCTCGACCATGACCAGCCGCCGGCCACGGACGACGCCGATCACCACGTCCTTGTCGGGCACATCCCCGTTGGTGTCGAACGCAATACGGCCGGTCACGCCGTCGAATGCCGGGGTCGTGGTTCCCACGCCGGCCAGCCAGTCGCGCAGGCGTGCACGATCCGGTCCCACGGCGGCGAGGCCCCGGGCGAGCAGGTGGATGGCGTCATACGCGCCGGCGCCGCGATGATCCGGGACCCGGTCACCGGTCGCGGCACGATAGGCGCGAAGGAACGCGACGTTTCGCTCACCGGGGCGGTCGGGAAGGTAGGCGGTCGACACGTACACGCCCTCGGCGACCCGGCCCGCCGCCTCGATGCCCGCGATGCCGTCACCCCCCACAACCGCCGGTGCGAGGCCGAGCGAGTCGAGCGTCGCGAGCACGCGCTCCGCACCAACCCGCGTGCCGGCGAGCATGACGACGTCCGTGCCGCCCAGTCGCCGCATCCGCTCCAGATAAGGAGCGAAACTCGGCAGATCGTCCAGGTACGGGTCGTCCGTCACGATCCGCCCACCCCGCTCGGCGAACGCGTTCGCGAACACGGCGCGAACGCCGCGTCCGTACGGGTCGTTGATGTACAGCACGGCGGCCCGCCGGGCTCTGAGCCGATCGACCGCGAAGGCGGCAAGTCGCGCGCCGTGCACCAGGTCCGTCGGGCACACGCGAAACACCCACGGTCCGGCGTCGGTGAGCTGGGGGCTGGAGGCCGAGGGTGAGATGACCGGGAGCGGTGTCGTTTGCCCCCCGTACGTCGAGGCGGCGGCGAGGGTCGTGCCGCTCGTGAGATGTCCCACGACCGCGATGACGGTAGGGTCGTCCACGAACTCGCGCGCGATGGGCACCGCCCGTTCGGCGTCGGCCCCGTCGTCGCGCACCACCAGCTCGAGAGGTCGGCCGTCGATCCCACCGGCGTCGTTGATCTCCCGAACCGCCAGTTCCGCCGCGAGGCGCATCGATTCGCCACGGGACTGCTCGAATGGCCCCGCGAGTCCGAGGCGAATGGGCGCCGGCTCCGCGCCGCAGGCAAACAGCGAAGCGGCCACGACGAGGGGGATCAAGCTGCGGGAGGCTGAAAGCAACCGACCCGGTCTCCGGATGGCGAGGGGCACGCGGGAGGCAAGATTAGCCATGGAGCGGCCCCAAGGCAATGCAGTACATTGAGGATCGGAGCCCGCATGGCGCCATTGATCTACCGCTTCGCCGAATCACTGCGGCAGCTGCTCGTCTGTGACGATCCGGCCGCTATCGACGCGTGCTGGGAGCAGGAACGGCTGGAAACGGTCGGCTGGCAGGCGCTCGGCGCGGCCAGTGGCGGGACCGATCCGGCCCTCGTGCCCGTCCTTGATGAGGTGGACGGCCTGCTCCTGCGGCTCCTTGATCGCGTGCCCCTGATTGCGCGCCGCGCCGAGCGGGACGCGACCCGCTTGGTGACGTTCCGCCAGCCGGAGCTCGAGCGACTGCAGCACGCGGCGGCAGCGGCGCTCGTCGCGCATCGGTTCGGCCCGGCAGGGCTCGCGGCCGTCGCGGCGGACCCCGAGGCGCCCCTGGCCCGTCGCTACCACGCCTTCCTCACGTTGGCCCGCCTGCACGCTGCCACCACGTGGCCCCTGTTCCGGCGCTACCTCGTGCCGGAAGCCCACCACGCGTTCGTGGGGGTGGCGGCGGAAGCCGCCCGCTACTATCCGGCCCGCGCGCCGGCTCCCGAGCTCGTCACCCTGTTCGATGAAATCCGCAGCGACGTCCCGCTGAGGACCTTTCTCAGCCCCCGGATTCTCGGCTCCCTCTTTGTGCTCGCCGATCGCGGCACCCTCCCGTTCTATCGTGAGCTGTTGGTGACCGGCCACACGGACAGCGACCCCGAACGCTGTGAGGTCACGCACGCGCTCGTCATGGTTCGGCGCTTCACGGGGGCGGTCGCTCCCAGCAGTAAGTTCACCGACCGGCGGGCGGGAGGCGTCGCGGGGTATCTCGACGAGGCGGAAGCGGTGTTGGCGCACGCGCGCGACGCGCTCCACCCCGTGGCCGTATTGTAGGGACGCTAGCGAAACACGCGGCGGAGGATCGTCGTTCCTCCGTCCGGTACGGTGGTTTCGAACAGGATGGCGTTCCCGATCGGATCGTACTGCCCCTGCCACTCCGACTCGTCCGTCCACGTGAACGTGAGCACCCGGGTTGCGCGGTCCCATTCCCCGTCCATCCACCGACCGTCCGGTGCCCGCCGCCAGCGCGCCGTTCCCGAGGCGTAGATCACGAGCTCGACCGCGGCGCCATCCGCGGTCCCGAGCGGTCCCCGCCAGTGACCGGTCAGCGGGCGGGCGAGGGCGCTCTGGGTGGCCATCGTCACGACCCCGCCCGGCGCCTCGAAGATCAGTCGCCCGAGCACGAGCCGGTACCGGCCCGTGAGGACGGTGTCGCCGAACCCGCTGAGGGAGTCATCCGTCAGCTGGAAATCGAGCACATGCTCGTCGTTCAAGACGAGCATGGTGTCTCCGTAGAATTCGAACTGCAGCGGGCGACCCAGGTGCATGCCGACCCAGCGGTGCGCGAGCACCGAGTCCCGCTGCGCCACGGCGTCCGGCGCGGTGACGGCAACGAGGAGCGCGAGGAGGGCAAGTGGGCGCATGCCCGAAGGTAGTCAGGCCCGTGGAACTCGTCCATGCGGCCCCGCGGTGAACCTATGGGGTGGGGTGCCGGGTAGTTAAGTTTGCACG
>JAOTWJ010000049.1 GCA_029862925.1 Gemmatimonadota bacterium | reverse complement strand
CCCCGCTGGTACAGACCCACCGCCCCGATGTCGAACGACAGCGCGCGTGTGGCGAGATTGACGACCGACTGCAGGACGCGATCGATGTCGAGGGTGGACGTCACCTCGCGGCTGATCTCGAGCAGCAGTGCCAAGTCGCGGGCCCGCTTCTCGGCGGCGTGCAGCCGGGCATTGCGGAGCGCCACGGCCGCCGCGGCCGCGAGGCCTTCCAGCAACTCGCGGTCGTGGTCGTCGAAGATGTCGCCGCGGACCTTGTTGCTCACCTGGATCGACCCCACGGTCTCGCCGGTGGCGATCATGGGCGCCGCCATGACCGTGGTGGTGAGCATGGTGCTCGAGCGGTCCAGCCGGTCTTGAAACCGGGGGTCGTGGATGGCGTCGGTGACGATGGTGGAGCGCTGCTTGCGCGCCACGTCGCCGACGAACCCCGTGCCGATCGGCACCTCGGAGCCGAGCGCCTTGTTGGCCCCCGCCCCGAGCGCGAGCTCGCACCGCAGCACGTCGCCGTGGGCGATCCAGATCGATCCCCCTTGGGCTCCCACGGCGTCCAGCACGGCGTTAAACACCTTGGGGAGCAATGCGTCAAAATCCAGGGAGCTGTTGAACTCCTGGCTGATGCGGTGCAGCAGACGCAGCCGCTCGATCTCGGCGTCGCGGGGATCGTCGGTCGTGGGAAACCTCGTCGAAGGGCCGGTCATCGCGGAAGAGGCCCGCCGCGGCCGCGGGTGTCAAGTCCGGTCCACCACGCCGGTGGGTGCTGTTGGGTGAGGAGGGGGCAACGCACGAGCGCGTGCCGGGACGGGGGAACGCCGGCACGCGCACGCAGATCCGGATCCGACCGGGTCTACTCCAGCGCCTGCGGGATGACCTTACCCGGGGCGATGCGGTCTTCGAGCTCCTCGGCGGTCAGCTCGATCGCCTCGGCATCCTTGCCGGTGGCCTGGCGCACGGCCTTCTTCTGCTCTTCGGTCAGGTTCAGCCGGAACCCGCCTTTGCCTTTCTGCATACGGACCTCCGCGTGGGGGGTAGAGGACCGCTCCTCCGGCGGTCACAGTCACTACCATGGGAACCGTGCGTGAAAAGACCGTGAATCGTTCCTTGCGGGCGCGGGACCGGCCGGTAGCTTAGACGGCGCCGCTACCCACGGTACGCCATGGCCGGATGCCGACTGACCCTCCTGGGCTCCCCCCACCTCGACGGGCCTGACGGTGGGGAGGGTCGCGTGCAGCTCGGTGCCAAGGGGTTGGCGCTCCTGGGGTATCTGGCACTCGAGCCTGGCCCCCATGCGCGGGAAGAAGTGGCGGCGTTGTTGTGGGGGGAGTCACCCAGCAGCGCCGCGCGCGCGTCGCTCCGGCAGGCCTTGCGCCAGCTCCGGGCCGCGGTCGGCCCCCACGTGCGGGCCGACCGTTTTGGGGTCGAGTTGAGTCCCGCGGTGGCCTGTGACGCTGCCGAGTTCCTCCGGGCGGCCGCGGACGATCCCGAGCGAGCCGCGACCTTCCCGGTGCCGCGGTTTCTGGCTGGGTTCTGCCCGCGGCATGCCCCCGCCTTCGACGAATGGGCGGAGGCGATGCGCGCGCATCTCCTCCACCGCTACCGCGAGACCCTCCAAGCGTGCGTGCGGCAGTGCGTCGCCGGTTCGCGGTGGCGGGACGCCGCGACCTATGCCGATCGGTTGGTGGAATGCGATCCGCTCTCGGAAGAAGCGGCGCGTCTCGCGGCCGAGGCGTATCACATGGTCGGCGAGCGGGGCGAGGCCTTGCGTCGACTTACGGGGTTCGCGCAGCGACTCGGCGAGGCGACCGGTGCGCAACCTGGTCCGGCGCTGCGCGAGCTGGCGGAACGGATCACCGCCAACCGCGTATCGCGTCCCGAGGGCAGAGTGGGGGAAGAGGGCGCCATCCCGCCGATGGACCCGCCGCTGGTGGGGCGCGCAGCCGAGTGGCAGGCCCTGTTGAGCGCGTGGCGCGCCCTGCCGACCGGTGGAACACGGGTGGTGTTGATCGAGGGCGAAGCCGGGCTGGGCAAGACGCGGCTCTCACGCGATTTCGTGCAGTGGATCGGGGCACGGGGGGCAACCGTCCTGCGCGGCAGCGCGCTCGATCCCGTGACGGGCATCCCGTATGGTCCGATCGTGGACGTGCTCGGGTACGCGATGGAAGCTCCGGGACTGGCCGGCGTCGCGCCCGAGTGGTTGGCCGAGGCCGCGCGGCTGCATTCCGGCGTGCGGGCGCGGTTTCCGGGGCTGCCGCGCGCCTCGGATGCCGCCGAGGCCGACCGGCGGTGGCGGCTGTTCGAAGGGATCGCGCAGGTGCTGTTGGGGCTGGCCGCCGAACGTCCCACGGCGGTGGTCGTGGAGGATCTGCAGCTGGCCGATCCGGCGACCTGTGCCCTGCTCGGCTTCCTGGTGCGGCGGCTCGGCGACGCGCCCGTGCTGCTGCTGCTGACCCTGACGTTGGGTGAGGTCGACCGCGTCGCCCCCGCCGCGCGCCTGTGCGGTGCCCTGCGACGCGAGCCCCGGACCTCGGTGGTGACGCTGACACCGCTCGACGAGGCAGACGTCGCGGTACTGGTCCGCGAGCTGGGCCACCTGGACGAGCCGCACGCGGGTCGCCGGTTCGCCGCCCGTGTCCACGGGATCACGGACGGCAATCCGTTCCACGTCGTCGAGCTGTTCAAGACCCTCTTCGCGGAGGGACTGCTCGAGGCGGATCCGGCGACGGGCCGGTGGCAGGCGACCGCGCAGGCGGGCGCCGATCCCACGGGCACGATGCCCCTTCCCGCCACGGTGCGGGACGCGATTGCGGCCCGGTGCGCTCGGCTGCCCTACGAGCTCCGCGACCTGCTCGCGGCCGTCGCCGTGGCGGGGACGGGGACGCGGCCCGAGGTGCTGTCCCGGCTGTGCGGCATGTCGCGGCTGCGCGTGGCGGCATTGGCCGACGCGCTCGTGGATCGCCGCCTGCTCGTGGCGGAAGGCGGACTGTACGCCTGCGCGCACCCGGTGATCGTGGAGGTGGTCCGCACCCAGCTGTCGGCGGCGCGCCGGCGGGAGATCCACCGGGCGCTGGCGATCGCGCTGCGCGAGTTGGAATCGCCCGAACTGGCGGGGGAGGTGGCGCGGCACGCCGCGCGCGCGGGCGAGCGCGGTCAGGCCCACACGTTCGCGCTCCACGCCGCCGATGCGGCCATAGAGCGCGCGGCCTACGAAGAGGCCGCCGCCTGGCTGGATCTGGCGACCCGCATGGCCGACACGCCCGCGGAGACCGCGAGCGCCGAACGCCGTCGGCGCGCCGTCCTGTCGGCGGCGGGCTGGGTCGAGGTGCCGGCGCTGCGCCGGCCGGGGACCCCGGCGCGCGGGATCGCCCGCCAGGACCTCGACCTGGAGGTGCAGCGGTCGTAGCCCCTACGCGGGGCGGCGACGCGGCGGGAGCGGGACAAACGCGCTCGTGCGGGCGACGTAGTCCCGGTACGCGGGACGAGACGCCGTGAGGCTGCGCTCCAGCAACGTGACGCCGGAGACGCGCAGCAGCAGGAACGTCATGAGCGCCGGGCTCACCACGGTCCACCATTCGCCGGCTGCCGCCGCGAAGCAGAACACTCCCCACCACAGCAGCGCATCGCCGAAGTAGTTCGGGTGCCGGGAATAGCGCCACAGTCCGCTATCGAGCACCCTGCCCCGGTTGGCCGCGTCGTCACGAAACCGCGTGAGCTGCCAGTCGGCGATCGTCTCGCACAGGAAGCCGGCGCCGAAACAGGCCAGACCCGTGACGTCCCACCACCCGAGGGGATCGGGTCCCTGGGCGGCGAGCAACGGGAAGGCGATGACCCATTGGATCCCGCCCTGCAGCCAGAAGACGGTGAACGCACTCACCCACCAGAACCGCCGGCCGTGGCGCGCGCGCATCGCGCCATAGCGCGGATCTTCCCCGCGACCGCGCGCGCGCCAGAGGAGATGGAGCGCCAACCGCGCGGCCCAGACCGTGACGCACGAGGCGGCCACCACGCCCCGCACGCCGGCCTCCGGCGCGAGGGCCACGTAGAGCCACGCCACCACGGCGATCCCCGGACCCCAGAACACGTCGGCGAGGCCCGCGTCTCGCGCCGGGAGGCTCGCGAGCCACACCACCGTCTGGAGGGCGAGGAGCACCGCCAGCGCCTGCGCCAGCGCGCCGGCGGACGCGGATATGTCCATCCCCGGGCCTACGGCCCGTCGGCGACCGAGGACGCCGCGCCGCCGGCGGGCAGCGGCGGCGTGACGGCGAACCCGAACAGGTCGGGCTGCTCCGCAATCACCGCGGCGGACACGATCGCCAGCACGTAGTTGTAGGTCTCGCGCGGGATCCGATCGCGGTAAGTCGACAGCAGACGCCAGAAATTGCGCTCGCGGGGGTTCTCGGGCATCGCGCGGATCAGCCGGAGGACGTTCGACTGTCCCCAGTTGTACGACGCGATCACCAGCAAGCCCGACGCCTGGGCGTCGGTCGAGTAGATGTCCTTGAGATAGCGGGCGGCGGCGGCCGTGGATTTCTCGAAATCGTGTCGGTCGTCGGCGGGATCCGCGCGCGGCTGCCCCACGAGCGGGCCGATCCGCAGTCCATAGGCGCGCCCGGTCTCGGGCATGAACTGCCACATGCCCTTGGCGATGCCGAACCGGGTCGGCCGCCCCACCGCTTCGGTCTTGAGGTCGCTCTCCTGCAGGGCCACGTAGAAAAACTCGGGCGGCAAGTCGTTCGCGAGCATGATCTCGGCGATGCGAGGGCCGTACGCGTGTTCGGTGGCCCGGGCGAGCGACGTCGTGAGCCGGCCGCTGTCGCGCCAGCGGCGAATGAAACGCCGCACCTCCTGCACGAATTCCTCGGGGACGTTGATCTCGGACTCCCCGAAGCGATGGACCACGCGGTAAATGACCTGGATCTCCTTCGGCGTCCCACGCCCGTAGACACCGAGGTCTTCCAGATAGCCGTGGTACTGGCGCGCCAGGTCCGCCTGCCGCGCCCGGTAGGACGCGCGCTCGTCGGCCGTGAGCTGCAGGCGGCCCACTTCGAGCTCTAGGGCTTTCATGGCGTAGAAGAGGTCTTGGGCCACGCCTTTGGCGCGCTCCACCCGGCGATGCTGGAGGTAGGCATAGCCGGACACTGCCACGGCGACGACGGCGAGCACCAGGAGGGCCTTTTGGTAGCGGCCGAAGCGCCGCTTCTGCTCACGCCGCAGGGCGCCCCGAATCATCGCGGTCCGGCGGCTCATGTCGTCCGGCGCTTGATCACCGAGGTACCGGTGGACGATCTGGCTCTCGGAGGGGTCGCGCCCGTCTGGTCGGTCGGCGGTCATGGAGCGGTAAAGATGGTGCGCCGGGTCGGGGACGCGGAAGAGGCTGTGGCGTCCGTGCGTCGCCATGATGTTGACAGATGCAGGCTCGCCTCTATCTTGCCGGCGTGCCCGACCCGACACTGGTCTGGATGGACGGAATGGAACCCCTGGTCGACCGCCGACGTTTGGACCGGCGGGCGCGCGAGCGTCGCCGGAGCGGTGAGACCACGGCAACCAGTGACCGTCGCGGCGGGCGGGACCGGCGCGTTCGTCAGCGCCGTGAGACCGTTTCCGAGCATCTCCGCAATGCGCTTCAAGTTCTGGTCCACTTGTCCACCACCCGTCAGCTCGACGCCATCACCGCGGCGGATGTCGCGGCGGCCGTGCGTCGCATCTGGCTCGCGCTTCAGGAAATCGAGCGCACGGGCCGCCGTCGGCAGGCCTCCTGACGCAGGGGGGTCACGTGCCGTTGCTGCCGAGCGTGGAGTCGGCACGGCGGGCGGGCGCCGAGGTCCGTGAAGTCGCGCTCGGCCAGCGGGACCCCATCAACTCCCACAGCCCCAGCGCCGTGAAGTAGAGAACGCCCGCGGCGAGGGCTCGTTGCGGCTGCTCGATCCACAGGCCGCTCGACGGCAACTGCGCGGCGCTGATCGCGGCCCGGTCCACGCCGAGCGCCGGCACGGGCAGAAACGCGCTGGCGCACACCGCGAGCAGGTAGCACAGGGTGGCCACGCCCCACCCGCGCTGAATGAGCGCCCGCTCGGCGCCGGACGGGGCCTGCCCGAGCACCACGCCGAGCAGGCGATTCAGCGTCAGTCCCCAGAACAGGAGCACGGGCCACCATGCGCGGAAGGCGAGCGCGAAGCCGCCGGCGAAAAGCGTGTACAGCCCGCCCAACCCCAGCACGGCCTTGGCCCGCCTGCGCGGCGCGCCGTCGGCGAACGCCGCACTGCCCATGAAGGCGGCCGCGTGAACGACGTGGGACTCCACCGGGATGACGAGCACCAGCTGCCGAAGGCGTGTGGGTCCCATGGCGCCGGGAGCGATCCAGGTGGCCAGGAACAGGCCGGCGAGCGCGAAGTCGGGAAGCGCGGTGACCAGGCTGGCGACGGCGATGGGCAGGCGACGCACGCGACCAATCTCCGGCCGCCCGCGTCGGGGCGCCACCCCATGGTCGTGGCCCGTTGAGTCTCGCCGGGCCGCGTGCTACGCTTCGCGAGCCGTCCGGCCCGTTCCGGCGGGCCGCCCGCCGTCTGCAGCCGCGAGGAACAGGATGACGCCCGATCGCCTCATCGAGTGCGTGCCGAATTTCAGCGAAGGTCGCGACCTCGGCATCATCCGCCAGATCACCGACCGGATCGAGTCCGTCGACGGCGTCAAGCTGGTCGGTGTGGAGCCAGGTCGCGCCACCCACCGCTCCGTTGTCACGTTCGTCGGTCTGCCCGAGCCGGTCGTTGAGGCCGCCTTCCGGGCCGCGGCCGCCGCGGCCGAGCTCATCGACATGCGGACCCACCACGGTGAGCACCCGCGGTTCGGAGCGATGGACGTCTGTCCCCTGGTGCCCGTCGCGGGCATCACCATGGACGAGGTCGTCGAGTACGCGCACGCGCTGGGACGGCGCATCGGGGAAGAACTGGGCATTCCCGTGTTCTGCTACGAGGCCGCCGCGCGGTCGCCCCGGCGCCGGAACCTCGCCGACGTGCGGGCCGGTGAATACGAGGGTCTGCGCGACAAACTCGCGCGTCCCGACGGGCGACCGGATTTCGGTCCGCTAGAGTTCAACCCGCGGACCGGGGCCACCGCCGTCGGGGCGCGGAAGTTCCTGATCGCGTACAACGTGAACCTCAACACGACGTCGACCCGGCGGGCCAACGCGATCGCCTTCGACGTGCGCGAGAAGGGCCGGATCAAGCGCGCGCCCGATCCGCTCACGGGCGACCTCGTGCGGGATGCCAAGGGGGAGCCCGTGTGGGACGCCGGGTCGCTCAAGGCGGTCAAGGCGATCGGGTGGTTCATCGAGGAGTATGGGGTCGCCCAGGTTTCGATGAACCTCACGGATCTCGATGTGACGCCGCTCCACGTGGCGTTCGACGAAACGTGCCGGCGGGCCGAGGCGCGCGGCGTGCGGGTGACCGGGTCGGAGATCGTGGGCGTCGTGCCCTTGGCGGCCATGCTAGAAGCGGGCCGTCACTACCTGCGCAAGCAGCAGCGCTCGACGGGCGTCTCCGATCGGGAACTCGTGAAGATCGCCGTGCGCTCGCTGGGACTGGGCGAGCTCGCCCCCTTCGATCCCGATCAGAAGATCATCGAGTGGGCCATTGCCGACCGGCGCCAGTCGCGGTTGGTGGACCGGACGCTCGAGGCCTTTGTGCACGAGACCGCCTCCGAATCGGTGGCGCCGGGCGGCGGTTCGGTGGCCGCGGCGGTGGGAGCGTTGGGGGCGGCCCTCGGCACGATGGTCGCCAACCTGTCGGCACACAAGCGGGGGTGGGAAACGCGGTGGGCGGAGTTCTCGGAGTGGGCGGAACGCGGCAAGCGGCAGCACGAGGAGCTGCTGCAATTGGTGGATGAGGATACGCGGGCGTTCAACGGCGTGCTGGCGGCGTTCGGCCTGCCGAAAGACACGCCGGAGGAGCGGGCCGCGCGGGCGCAGGCCGTCGAGGCGGCCACGCGGGGGGCCATCGAGGTCCCGCTGCGGGTGATGGCGGTCGCGGTCGCGTCGCTGGAGGTGATCCAGCGGATGGTCGAGACGGGATTGCCGAGTTCGGTCTCTGACGGCGGGGTCGGGGCGCTGTGTGCCGAAGTCGCGGTGCGGGGTGCCGGGCTGAACGTCCGCACCAACGTGAAGGGTCTGACCGATCGAACGTATGCAGCAGACGCGCTGGCACGCGCCGAACGCCTCGAACAGGAAGCGGCCCGGCGCGCGCGGGACACGCTGGCGGCGGTGGCGCAGCGAATCTAGGGGCCGCGCCGGCCCAGCGGCCGGCGCGGGATCACGTCAATGCGCGCCCTTCAGCAGGGCGTGACAGCGGGCGCACGTGCCCAGCAGTTGGCCGTACAATTCGGCGCGCGCACTGTGGTCTCGCTCGTTGACCGCCCGCGTGCCGAGCTCATGCACCGTCCACGCCAGCTTTGTGACCGGCTCGTACCGCGCCACGTCGGTCGTCAGGGCATCCGTGTAGAGCGGGGCGTCGCGCAACACCTGCGCCCCGGCCCGCCACGAGGCGTCCGACGGACCGATCAGCCCCTCCCACATGCGGTCGGCCGCCCAGCGGTGCCGGACCATCCGCGTCGTCAGGGCGCTGCCACCCGCCGGCGGCCCGCCCGCGACCTGATAGCGCGGTCCGCGGTTCAGGCTCTCGTGGCAGGACCCACAGGTGGCTCCGATCCGGCTCACGGCGCGCGCGGCCGATTGCTGATCGGGTGCCCGGGCGGCGAGATCCGCGAACGCGTGCAGCTCCTCCACGTACGGCTGTGCCTTGGGGGGCATGTCTTCGCCCCGCTCGTTCGCCGCAATCCAACGGGCCTGAATCTGGACGCTGTCGAGATCGCCGGCCGCCATGGCGGCGTGGAGCTGGCCGGCCCGCTCGAAATGCGCCATCATCCGCGCCGTCCGCGGCGCAACGCCGGACGTCGCCGGCCGGCTCGCGCAGGCGGCCCAGGTCAGGGCAGCGGCCCCGATCGCCAACGGGGCGATCCAGCGCTCGGTGCTCCGCACAACCCACCTCCCTTTCGACTGAGCCCGTACATCATGCCACATGGTGCGTGAAGGGTCTGTGCAACATTCGTGAAGACTCCCACCCGGGTCAACATGGGCGGCGCACGCCGCCCCTCGGCGCGGCGTGCCGCCGACGCGGTGCGCCCCCAGCCCGGCGGTCTCCGGAGCGGGGTAGCGCAAACGGCGATAGGCGATAAATTCGCTCAGAATAGGCGGATTTCACGCACGACCCGGCCGTCCCGGCGGCGTCGACGGGAGGGGTATGCCGCAGACGAGTCTCCAGCCAAAGCAGGTCGAGCTCGTGGAGGCCAGCTACCAGCGCTGCGCCGAGCGGCCCGAGTTCTACACCACCTTCTACGAGCTGTTTCTCGCCAGCGACCCGCGCATCCCCCCGATGTTTGCGGGTACCAAGTTCGAGCGGCAGCATCGGCTGCTCCGGCACGCGCTGGGACTGCTGATCATCTACGCCAAGCGGGAGAACCCGGCGCTGCTGGAACGCATTGCCGTGCGTCACAACCGCCACGACGTCGGGGCGCCGCCGGAGCTCTACCCGAAGTTCATCGACGCGATGGTCGACGCGCTCGAGCGCCACGATCCGGGGTTCACGCCGGAGCTGGGCGATGCCTGGCGGCGCGTGATGGCCCCGGGCGTCGCCTACATGCAGGCGCGCTACTGACCGGATGATGACGACCGGAGCCACGTGCAGCCAATGCGGCGCCGCGATCACGGCGGGCGCGCGCTTTTGCATGCGGTGCGGCGCCGACATCTCCGGTGAGCAGGTGCGCCTGGCGCCCGAGGGCGGGGGCCGCAGGGCCCCGCGGGCCGGCCACGCGCCCGCGCCGTCACAGGTCAAGCCGGGACTGCTGGAGGCGTTGCGCGAGGCGACGTTGGGGGAGTACGAGGTGTTGGTGGAGCTGGGACGCGGGGGCATGGCCACCGTGTTCCTCGCGCACGACATCCAGCTGGATCGCAAGGTCGCGATCAAGGTGATGCACCCGCAGCTGGTGGTGGGGGAGGGCATGGTCGAGCGGTTCAAGCTCGAGGCCCGCACCTCGGCCGGCTTGTCCCACCCGCACATCATCCCGATCTACGCGGTGCGGCAGACCGACGATCTGCTCTACTTCGTGATGAAGTTCATCGAAGGGCGGCCGCTGGACTCGATCATCAAGGAGGCCGCGCCGCTGCCGCTGCCGCTGGTCCGGGTGATCATCGCGAAGGTCGGGGAGGCGCTCGGCTACGCCCACCGGCGTGGCGTGGTCCATCGCGACATCAAGCCGGCCAACATCATGATCGACACGGAAGGCACGCCGATCGTCACCGATTTCGGCATCGCCAAGGTGACGGACAAGCAGGGCCTCACCATGACGGGGGCCACGATCGGCACGCCGACCTACATGAGTCCCGAGCAGTGCACCGCGGACGAGATCACGGGGGCGTCGGACCAGTATTCGCTGGGTGTGCTCGCGTACGAGATGCTGACGGGCCGGGTCCTGTACGACGGTGACAGTGTGATGACGATCATGTTCAAGCACTGTCATGATCCCGTGCCTCCCCCTGCGTCGCTCGGGCCGGCGGTTCCGCCCGAGGTCGCGAGCGCCCTCCTGCGCATGCTGCAGAAGGACCCGCGCGACCGCTGGCCGACGATCGAGGAGGCGTTGCCGCATATTGTGGGGGCCGCACTCGCCTACGACGACACGGTTCGCACGCAGATGGTCGAGTTTGCGGTGGCGGGGGGCAACCGCGCCATTCTGCAACGGGTCAGCACGCCGCGCAGCCCGATCCCCCTGGTCCGTCGCCCCCCGTCGCCGCTCGACTCGGAAGAGACGGTGCGGGTGTCGTCGGCACCGCGGCGGCCGCCGCTGGCCCGGCCGGCCGGCCCGCGTCCGGCGGGACCCCGGGCGTCCCACGCCAGCCGGCGCGTCGCCCTCGGAGCGATGCTCGCCGTCGCGGTAGGTGCGGCCGTGCTGATGTGGAGCCCCTGGGCGTCACCGGCCACCTCGGGCGGCGCGGTCGCACGCGGGGACGCCGCCGGTGCGGCACCCCTGGAGCCGGTAGCCCAGCCCGCATCGGCCCCGCCCGCCGACGCCTCCGCGCCGGCCGCGGCCCCGGCCGATTCTGAGCCGGCGGGCGCCGCGGCGACACCGCCGCCCCGCGCGGCGGAGCCGCCCGCGACCCCCGTCGTGCGCACCGTGCGCATCACCGAGGCCCCGGCCGCGCTCCGGATCGGACAGACGGCGGCGCTGCGCGCCGTGGCGCTCGATCAGTTCAGCCGCCAGCTATCCCGACCGGTGCGATGGATTTCAAGCGACGCGGCCGTCGTGTCGGTGAGTCCTGACGGGCGGGCAACTGCCGTCGGCCCCGGCCGCGCCACGGTCACGGCCGTGGTCGACGGCCAGCGCGCGCAGACGGCGATCGTCGTCACCGTCGCGGTGGCGCGGGTCACCGTGAGTCCACTCTCCGAGCGGCTCCGGCCGGGGGAGACGGTCCAGCTCACGGCCGCGGCGATCGCGCCGGACGGGAGCCCGGTCGACGGCCGCGGGGTCGCGTGGCGCTCGAGCAACGAGAACGTGGCGGTTGTCGCGCCGGACGGGCGCGTCAGCGGCACCGGTCCCGGCTCGGCGGTGATTACCGCCGTGATCGAGGGCCTGGTGGGGAGCGCGCAGATCGTCGTGAGCCCGCCCGCGGCGGCAGCCCCGGAGCCGGCGGCGCAACCGCCCGCACCCGAGCCCGGCGCGGTCGCTCCCGTCGAGGACGCCCACGCGGCGATCGAGCAGCTCGTGGCCGACTACGCCCGCGCGCTGCAGGCGAAGAACATGGCCCGCGTGCGGCAGCTCTTTCCCGAGATCGGCCCGGAGGTGGAGCGCGATACCCGCGACGCGCTGGGGAACATGGAGAACCTCCGCGTGCGGCTCGCGGTCTCCGGCATCACGGTCAGCGGGTCAGATGGCCGCGCCCAGGTCACGGGCGAGTGGGTGTTCCGGGGCGGACAACTCGCCGTCAGGAATACGTACGTCTTCCAACGGCGGAGCAACGGCTGGGTCATCGTCGGCATCGAGTGATCCGCCGGCGTGCGCGGGGATCGCGATCGGGCGCCGATGGGTCAGAAGGCGTACTCCAACCCGGCCGTCCAGACATAGTCCGGCTGCATGCCTGTCCGGAGCAGCGGTATCAGGCCGTTCACCACCAGCACCATCCCGCCACGGACCGTGAACTTCGCCCCCAGCGAGGCGTTGAGGATGTCCTCACGCTTGGTCGGGATCGTGGTCGAGGGCAGCTGCCGATCGAAGGGCTGGGTGAAGACGATGGGACCCGGCAGCTGCAGCGGATTGCCGCCGACTTGCCACTCGGAGACCATGTCGAAGGCGAACGTGAACCAGTCGGCGAGCAGGGCGTCGAATCCCAACGTTCCGAGCACCGCGTCGGTCTGGAGGGTGTCGGTCCGCGCGGCGTATCCGACGTTGACGTGCGGGGAGACCGTCCCGAACTGCAGCGCGATGATCGCGAGCCCGCGGATGGATGCGGAACCGGCACCGAGCAGGTCCTCTTCCTTCCCGGTGGGCAGGCGTACGTCGCTCAGGAGGGCGACGCCGGCCTTGGCGCCCTGACCCAGGTTGATCTTGACGCGACCGACCACGTCCCCGAGTCCCGCCGCACTGCCGGCGGCGGCCGACGTGGCGCGCAGCACGGGATTCAGGGTATCGCCGTTGAAATTGTGCACGGCGACCGGCCCGAACGGGTTGATCTGGGCGTCGCTCGTGCCCGAGACCGCCGTACGCACGAAGGGGACGGCCACGCCCAGGTCGATGAAGTCCGTCACCCCGACCGTGGCGAACAGCGCCGCCACTTGCACGTTCACGTCGAGGGCGACGCGCGTGGTGATGAAATCGTTTTCGAGGACCGGATCGCCCAGGCCCGGATTGCCGACATCTTCGTGCGAGAACGTGAACCCCAGGTCGGAGAGCGGAGCGCCGTTCAGGGACGAGAACGAGACGCCGCTCACGTTGGCGCCGACGAAGAACCGTCCCTGACCGAGAGTCTGCGAGCGTTCGGCGTAGATGGGGCCGGCGGAGGTCGACGTTCGTACCGGAAGGCCGCCGACGATCCGAAACGTGGTGCCGCTGCTCGTCGCCGAAATGGGGAGATTCGCAGTACTCTTCCCGATGGACTGCGTGAGGAAGCCGATGACGGTCTCGTTGCCCTGCGTGACGGCTGGAATGAAGTGGTTGCCATGTATACTGCTGGGACCGAGGTCGAGGCACAGCGGCTCGCCGCAATCGCCGAACGTGAAGAGCTGGTTGATGACCACACTGAGCCCCTGTGCGCACAGCGACGTGGGCATCGCGACCAGCGCGGTGGTCACCAGCAGATAGGACAAGCGGCAACGCATGGGTCTTCCCCGCAAAGGAACGGGGAGCAAGTTAGTCCCAATTGGGAAGCGCCGTCAAATACCCCACCCGACGGGTCGGGCGGCGGACGGCCTGCCGGTGGGACCGAGCGGACGGAGCCCGCGATGAACCTGCCTCGAGCCCTGATCGGCCTCGTGCTGCTGACGCTCGGTCCGGCCTCCGCCGCGGGGCAGGAGAACGCGGCGTTGCGGGTCTTCCTCGACTGCCAGGGGTTCTACTGCGACTTCGACCACTTCCGCCGCGAAATCGGCTTCGTGAATTGGATGCGGGATCGGCAGGACGCGCAGGTCCACGTGCTGGGGACGGCGGTGCGGACGGGGAGCGGCGGTCGGGAATACACGTTCACCTTCCTTGGCCAAGGGGCGTTCCGCGCGCGGTCGGACACGCTGCGGTACGCCTCGAGCCAGGTCGACACCGATGCCGAGGTGCGCGACGGCCTCACGCGCACCCTGGCCCTGGGGCTGGTGCGGTACGCGGCCGCGACCTCCCTGGCGCCGCGTCTGGGCGTACGCTATACGGCGCCCGACTCGGCGACCGCGACGGTTGCCACGGGCGATCCGTGGAACTACTGGGTCTTCCGGGTGCGGGTGGGCGGCTCCCTGGACGGCGAGAGTCGCCAGAACGCACAATCCGTCAACGGCAGTGTGTCCGCCAACCGCGTCACGGAGGGGTTCAAGCTGGAGCTCGGGGCCCGGGGGCGCTACAGCCGCAGCGCGTTCGACCTCGACGACACCACCCGCTTCGTGAGCACGTCCCGCAACTGGGAGTTCGAGGGGCTCGCGGTCGGGAGTCTGGGCCCGCACTGGTCCGTCGGCGGCCGCTGGGAGGTCTCGGCGTCCACGTTCTTCAATCAGGACTTCGCGCTGGTGGGCGGACCCGCGCTGGAGTTCAACGTGTTTCCGTACGGTGAGTCGACGCGGCGGTTGCTGACGTTCACTCTTACGCCCGCCATTGCGGTGTACGACTACGAGCAGGAGACGATCTTCGACCGGACCAGCGAAATGCGGGCGCTGCACCTTGCCGAGGTGGGGTTCGTGCAGCAGCAGCCCTGGGGCGAGATTCACGCCGCCGCTTCATGGTGGCAGTACTGGCACGACCTGGATCGGCAGCGCCTCGAGCTGTTCACGGGCCTCCAGATCCGCCTGATCCGTGGATTGTCCCTCAATGTCTTCGGCGAGGTCGCGCGGGTGAAAGACCAGATCTACCTGCCCAAGGAGGATCTGACGCCGGAGGAGATCCTGGTGCGTCGACGCCAGCTCGGCACGGACTTCCGGTACTTTGTCAACGTCGGTCTCAGCTACACGTTCGGCTCGATCTACAACAACATCGTCAACCCGCGGATCGAACGCTGAGGAGGCGTGAAGAGCGTGAAACGTGAAACGTGAAACGTGAAACGTGAAACGTGAAACGACTGCTCCCCGGGCAATGCGTTGCCCGTTTCACGTTCCACGCGCTCTCAGCGCCAGCACGCCTTCTCGGACCGCCGCCGGGAGCGCCACCTTGCGGTCGTTGGCGTAGTCGTAGCAGACGATCACTCCGGTTCCGTCGGCCGCGATCCCGTTCTGCTGCTGCGAGACAATCCGGTAGCCCATGGTAAACCGGTCCTCGCCCACCTCGAGGGTTCGCGCCCCGATGAGCACCGTATCGGGATAGAGGAGCGGAAGGCGGAACCGGCAGTCGGTGGAGTGGAGAATCGCGCCGACGCGGTGCTCGTCGTACGTCTCGAGCAGGCCGCAGCGTTCCAGGAAGGCGATTCGCGCCGTCTCGAAATAGCGGAAGAAGACCGTGTTGTTCACGTGGCCGTACGCATCCATCTCGCCCCAGTGGACCATGGACGAGACGATGACGGGGAAATCGGCGAGGAGGGGATGGGCGTGGGGCACGGGGCGTGGACCGGTTCGTGAAACGTGAAACGTGAAACGTGAAACGTGAAACGAAGCGACCGGGTCCTGCAACCTGTCTACCGCTCTGGCGTCTCTTGCTGTTCCCTCGCCCCTGTCGCGTCCCGCGGGCTGGGCGGCGGGGCGGTGGTACGGAGAGGGTGGGATTCGAACCCACGATACCCTTGCGGGTATACCGGTTTTCGAGACCGGCTCCTTCAGCCACTCGGACACCTCTCCCGGGCGTGCAGTATAGAGGGTTCCGGCTGACGATTCCAGGTCGCGGCCGATCCCGCGCGTGTCCGCGCGCCCGTATCTTCCGCTCATGACCGACACGGTTCTCATCGCCGCCGAGCTGGCCGAGTTGCTCGACCCCGATCCGGTGCCCGGTGCCCAGGTCGCATGGCTGGCAAGCGGCAGCCCCACGCCGGCCGGCGCCTACGTGGGCCTCGTGCCGCTGCTCTCACGCCACGTCGGCGCCGCGGAACTCGAGCGCCTGCCGCAGCTCCGCATCGTGGCGAACTGTGCGGTGGGGGTGGACAACGTCGACCTGGCGGCCTGCGCCGCCCGCGGGGTAGTGGTCACGAACACGCCCGACGTGCTCACGGCTGCGACGGCCGATCTCACGGTGGCGCTGATCCTCGCGGTGACCCGGCGGCTCAAGGAAGGGGCGCGGCTCGTGGAGCAGGGTCACTGGACGGGATGGGATCCGCGCCAGCTGCTGGGGTTCGAACTCGCCGGCGCGACGCTCGGACTGGTGGGTGCGGGCCGGATCGGTCGGGCGGTGGGGTGCCGGGCGCTGGCCTTCGGGATGCAGCTCTGCTACACGGCCCGCGAGGCGAAGCGGGAGTTCGAGCGGGAGACGGGCGCCGCACGGCTGTCGCTGGAGGACCTCCTCGCCCGCAGTGACGTGGTCACGGTTCACGTTCCCTCGAATGCCACGACGCGCGGGCTCATCGGGCGCGACGCCCTGCGCCGGATGAAGCGGAGTGCCTATCTCATCAACACCGCGCGCGGGGATATCGTCGACGAGGCGGCGCTGATCGCCGCGCTGGAGGACGGCCGGCTGGCGGGGGTGGGGCTGGACGTCTACCAGCGCGAGCCCTTCGTGCCGGACGCGCTCGTCCGGCATCCGGCGGCGGTCGTGCTGCCGCACCTTGGCAGCGCGACGGTGCGGACGCGGCGCGCCATGGCCGGGCTCGCCGCGACGAATGTGCGGGCGGTCCTCGCCGGGCACCCGGCCGTCACCCCAGTCGGGGCGTAGGCGGGAACGAGGGCCCAGCGTCGTTGACCCGACCCCCGCGCCCGGCTAGCTTGCCGTCGCGATGTCGGCTCCGGTGCGCACCTCCCTCCTCGACGCGCAGGCCATCGGCCGCGCGCTCCACCGAATGGCTCTCGAGATCGTTGCTCTCGCCGGCGGCACCGAACGCCTCGTGCTGGTGGGGATTCAGCGTCGCGGGGTCGAGCTGGCGGAACGAATCGGTGTGCTGCTCCGGCGCGAGCACGGGGCGGATGTGCAGCACGGCGCCCTCGACATCACCCTGTATCGCGACGACCTGAACGAAATCGGGCCCCGCCCCGTGATCGGCGAGACCCGCCTGCCGCACGAGCTGGACGGCAAGGTGATCGTGATCGTCGATGACGTGCTGTTCACCGGTCGGACCATCCGGGCGGCGCTGGACCAGATCGCCGATTTCGGTCGGCCGGCGCGGATCGGGCTCGCGGTCCTGATCGACCGCGGCGGCCGCGAACTGCCGATCCAGGCCGACATCGTGGGTGAGCGTGTCCCGGCCCGACCCGGTGATCGGGTGGACGTCCTGCTCGCGGAAGTGGACGGTCGGGACGCGGTCGAGCTGGTGCGAGGGTCCGCCGCGTGACGCCGACGCTCGGGAAGGACCTGCTCGGCCTGGAGCCGCTGTCCGGCGAACAGCTGCGGCTCATTCTCGACACGGCCGAGCCGTTCAAGGAAGTGAGCGAGCGCGCCATCAAGAAGGTCCCGACGCTGCGCGGCAAGACCATCGTCAATCTCTTTTTCGAGTCTTCCACCCGGACGCGCATCTCGTTCGAATTCGCCGAAAAGCGTCTCTCCGCCGATACGGTCAACATCGCCGGGTCGGGCTCCTCGGTGCAAAAGGGGGAAACGCTGGTGGATACGGCGCGGAACCTCGAGGCGATGCGGATCGACATGGTCGTGATGCGCCACCCGTCATCGGGGGCGGCACGATTCCTCGCCGAGCGGATCCGATCGAACGTCGTCAACGCGGGGGACGGCACCCACGAGCACCCCACGCAGGGGCTGCTCGATCTGCTGACGATCCGCGACCGGCTCGGCCGGATCGAAGGTGCGAAGGTCTGTATCTGCGGCGACATCCTCCACAGCCGGGTAGCGCGCAGCAACATCTGGGGGTTGCTCAAGCTGGGCGCGCACGTCGCGGTGTGCGGCCCGCAGTCGCTCCTGCCCCGGGGCATCGAGGAGCTGGGCGTCACGGTGTTCCGGCGCATCGAGGACGCCATCGCCTGGGCCGACGTGCTCAACGTTCTCCGGCTGCAGCTCGAGCGCATGAACGCGGGATTCATCCCCTCGCTGCGCGAGTACTACCGCGTGTTCGGGGTGACCGTCGAGCGGCTCGAGCGTGCGCCCCGCGACCTGGTGATCCTGCATCCGGGACCCATGAACCGGGGGGTGGAGATCGACTCGCGCGTGGCCGACGGGCCGCACAGCGTCATTCTCCATCAGGTGACCAATGGGGTCGCGGTGCGCATGGCCGTGCTCTACCTGCTGGCCGGCGGGCGGCCCGAACTCGCAGAAGCAGCCAAGAGCGGTCGGGAGGGCGGGGAATGAGACCCATGCTGCTCGTGGGTGGGCGGGTGATCGACCCGTCCCGCGGCTTCGACGAGCCGGCCGACGTGCTGTTGGTGGACGGCATGATCGCGGCGGTGGGGCGCGGCTTCGGCCGTCCGGACGAGGTGGAGCTGCTGGACGTCGCGGGCCTGGTCGTGGCGCCGGGGCTGGTGGACGTCCACACCCACCTGCGGGAGCCGGGGCAGGAAGACCGGGAGACGATCGCGACCGGTGCCATGGCGGCGGCGGCGGGCGGCTTCACCGCGATCTGCGCCATGCCGAACACCGATCCGCCAATCGACAACCAGTCGGCCGTCGGCTTCGTGGTCAAACAGGGCGCCGCCGCCGCCGGCGCGCGTGTCTATCCCATCGGGGCCATCTCGCTGGGGCAACGGGGCGAGCAGTTGGCCGAGTTCGGCGAACTGGTCGGCGCCGGTGCCGTCGCGGTGAGCGACGACGGCCACCCGGTCGCCTCCGGGCACATGATGCGGACCGCGCTCGAGTACGCCCGGACCTTCGGAATCCCGGTGGCCGATCACTGCGAGGAACCGACGCTGGCGGCCCGGGGGGTGATGCACGAGGGCGTGGTCGCCACGCGCCTCGGCCTCAAGGGCATTCCCGCGGCGGCCGAGGAGATCATGGTGGCGCGCGATATCCTGCTCGCCCGGCACACGGGCGGCCACGTACACCTGTGCCACATGTCCACGCGGGGCTCGGTGGAGCTGATCCGGCGCGCGAAGGAGCAGGGATCGCGGGTCACGGCCGAGGCCTGCCCGCATCATTTCAGCCTGACGCACGAGGCGTGCGCCGGCTACAACACGAATGCGAAGATGAACCCGCCGCTGCGCGAGCCCGAAGACGTCGAGGCCATCCGCCGCGGACTGAAGGACGGCACGATCGACTGCATTGCCACCGACCATGCGCCCCACCACTACGACGCCAAGGAGCGGGAATTCGACGACGCCCCGTTTGGGATCGTCGGTCTGGAAACGGCGCTGGGTCTTGGCGTGACGACGCTGGTCGATGGCGGAGTGTTGACGCTGTCCGAGCTGCTCGACCGCATGAGTACCGTCCCGGCGCGCGTGTTCGGTCTGCCGGGAGGGAGTCTGGCGCCGGGTCAGCCCGCCGACATCGTGGTGTTCGATCCGGCAGCCCAATGGACGGTCGATCCCGGTCGGTTCCGGTCGAAGAGCCGCAACACCCCGTTCGCGGGGTGGGAACTGCGGGGTCGCGTGCTGCGGACCATCGTGGGCGGCCGCCTGATGTATCAGGCGGCGTGAGCCCCGAGGACCACGCGCGCAAGTCGCCCGCACCCGGCGGATCGCCAGGGCGCTGTTTCGCCGCCGGGGCGCTTGTCGTATCTTACGCAATTGAGCCCTCTTAGGAGGCAGGCGCGTGGCCAAGAAGAAGGACAAGTCGGCCGAGGAGATTCAGCGGCTGCTGGACGAGCGCCGTCAGGTCGAGCAGTGGTTACAGCGGCTCGAAATGGCGGCGGACAAGACGCCCCCCGCCGTCCGGGAGCGGGTGCGAGGGGATTACGAGGAGCGCCTCGCGGGGGTCGTAAAACAGCTGCACGGCTTCGGCGATGACCTGCGGGCCTCGCTGGGTGCGCAGCAGGAGCAGCGGTCGGACTTCAAGCGGCAGGAACACGAGGCCACGGAGGAGCTGGCGGAGGCGGAGCTACGGCACGCCGTCG
>JAOTWJ010000198.1 GCA_029862925.1 Gemmatimonadota bacterium | reverse complement strand
GGTCACCCGCAACCGCAGTGCCTCGCCAGGCTGGAGCGTGCGCGGCAGCTCCACGCGCACCCGGCCACCACACCGCGTGAATGGCAGGGTGGGGGAGGACCCGGCGGGCGACTGCACGCTGTCGATGCGGAGCAGCGTGTCGAGATCGAGCGCCACGACCGCAGCGGGGGAGACGATCGTCGCGTGCAGCTCGAGCTGGCCCGTGATCGTGCTGTCCGCGGGGCGGACGGCGACCGCCAGGTCGTAGAAGTGCACGTCGTACGCCGCCTCCTGCGGATCGAGGCGCCCACCGGAATCGTACGGATCCACAGGGGCGGTGCAGGGCAGCTGGGCGGTGAGTGGGGCGGCGAGGGTCAGGGCAGCGAAGACGGCGAGCGATCGATGCACGGCAGTATCACCTGTTCAAAGAGAATGGCTGGGCCGGATTCTACTGTGCCGAAGGCCCGCTGCGCGACCCCGGCGGCAGGGTGCTGTGCCCGCTGATCCAGCCCTGGAGTCCGCTCGGATGCTGGACGAGCAGGTACTCGCCGTACCGGCCGAGCACGGGCACGAGCGCGCCACCCGCGATGGCGTCCAGCGCCCCGCCCGCGGGTGAGGGGGCGTCGCGCACCATCACCGTGGCCGCGACGGTCGTCGTATCGCTTGCCTCGAGGGGTTGGGCATCGCGCGCGTCGAGATAGCCGGCGGTGCCGTCGGGAAGCCGCGCGCGATACCACCGGCCCGCGCCGGCCAGCAGCTCGAGCGGCGTGCGCGCGTCCAGCCGCGCGAGAATAGGGGCCGCCGCGTCGGGTCCGTCGCGCAGCGAGGCGGCGGGCCGCGCGATGCGGGCGACGGTCCCCACGAGCTGGGGATCGCCGGTGAACGGGGCCGGCCCGTCCGGCGGATCGTAAAGATGGAAGTGCGGGTCCACCGGGCCCACGCCCCGCATGTAGATCCCGAAGTGGAGGTGCGGCGGGGTGGTGCGCGCATTGCCGGTGTTGCCGACGAACCCAAGCGTGTCTCCCGGTTCGACCCACCGGTTCTCGCCCACGGCGTGGCGATCGAGATGCGCATAGTAGAGGGCGCGGCCGTACCGGTCGCGCACCCAGACCACGTTGCCGCCTAGGCCGCCGGTGCCGACCCGCGCCACCCGGCCCGCCGCCGCGGCCAGGACCGCAGTCCCACGCGGAGCGAAGATGTCCACGCCGTGATGCTCGCGCCGTCCTCCATCGCGCGACGCGCCGAACCGGCTCCGGATGGCCGCCATGTCGCGGCCCGCCACCGGGAACCCGAGCGACGCTCGTGCGGAGAGGGTGACGGTCACGCGGCCGCCGCGCAGCAGCTCCGGTTGCACGCGCAGGAGATACGGGCCGGGGCGCAGCGCCACGTACTCGAGCGCCCAGCCCGAGGAGTCGGCACTGGCCACCAACTGCGGGGGTGCGGTGCTGTCTGGGACGAAGAAGAGATCGAGGAACAGCCGGGTGTCGCGCGGGCGGGTGTCGGCGACGTCGAGCTGGACGACGAGGCGCTGCCCGCGCTCGAGCGGGATCCGATAGCCGACGGCCGTCGCCCGCGCGGGATCGAGGTAGCGGGTTTCCTCGAGCGGGGTCGAGACGGCCAGCGGCAGGGCGAGGGCCTGGGTTGCCGCTCCGAGCCAGTCACGCCCCAGCGCCGTGCGTTCGAGCCCGATCGCGCGAAGCTGCGCCTCGTAGTCCTGGTGTGGCGTGCTCGTGAGGAACCGCATGGGCGGCCCGCCCTCCCCACAGGCGGCGAGCAGTAGAAGCACCGCGAGCGCGCGGAGGGAGCGGGGGGTGGCCATGCCTGATACGTACCGCCGAGCCCGAGCGCCGTTCCCTCCGTCGGCGCCGATCCGCCGTTGCCCGGTCGCCTCGCTGGTTGCGCCCGGCGACTCCCGCCTGCACGTTAAGCGCGCCGAAAGTCGCGGTGTGGTACGTCCCCCAAGCCGGGCGCCACCCCCGCCAGCGCGCCCCGGTCTCATTTCGCCCACGCTCGGGAGGTCCTCATGGTGTCCCTCATGTCGCTGTGGCTGCCCATCCTGCTCGCCGCCGTATTCGTCTTCGTGGTGAGCTCCATCATTCACATGCTGCTGGGATACCACAACAACGACTTCCAGAAACTGCCCGACGAAGGCAAGGTCCGCGCGGCCCTCGGGCCGCTCGGCATCCCGCCCGGGGATTACGTGCTGCCGCACGCGCCGACCCAGAAGGAACGGCAGACACCCGAATTCACGGAGAAGGTGACCAAGGGGCCGGTGGCCTTCATGACGGTGTTCCCCAACGGGATGCCATCCATGGGTCCCCAGCTCGCGATGTGGTTTGTGTACTGTCTCATCGTCGGCGTGTTTGCCGCCTACGTGGCCGGGCGCGCACTGGAGCCGGGCGCGGATTACCTGTCGGTCTTCCGGTTTGCGGGCGCGACCGCGTTCGCGGGCTACGGGCTCGCGCTGCTGCAGAATTCGATCTGGTATCGTCGCTCGTGGAGCGCAACTCTCAAGTCCGTGTTCGACGCGCTCGTCTACGCGATGGTGACGGCGGGGACGCTGGGATGGCTGTGGCCGTCCTGAATCGATCTGCGGCCGGCGCCGCCGCGGTGGCGGCGTTGGCCCTCGGCGCGGGCATGGGAATCCCCGCCTGCGGGGCGGCGCAGCAGCGCCCGACGCCCAACACGCTGACACGCGATACCGCGGCACCCGCGCCGCGGGCGACGATCGGCGACGTGGCGTGGCTGGCGGGCGCGTGGGAGGCCGAGGCGTTCGGCGGCGTCGCGGAAGAAGTCTGGAATCCGCCGTCAGCGGGCGCGATGGTGGGGATGTACAAGCTGCGCAGGGCCGACAGCGTGGTCTTCTATGAGTTGATGCTGATCGTCGAACAGGCGCGCAGTCTGTCGCTCCTGCTCAAGCACTTTACGCCGTCGCTCACGGGCTGGGAGGAGAAGGACGAGGTCGTGGCCTTCCCGCTCGTCAGGCTCGATCCCAACGCCGTCCATTTCGAGGGCCTGACGTTCGTGCGGCTGCACCCGGACACGCTGCGGGTGTTTCTGCGGATGCGGCACGCCGATGGTACGGCCAGCGAGCAGACGTTCGTCTATCGGCGGGTGAGGGGGCGCTGAGCGTCGCCGCGCGCGCGTCGGGCGGAGGGTGGTCCCGGAACGCGCGGGTGGCGCGGTCGCAAGTGACGGGCCTGACGGGCGGTCGCCGGCGCGGCCGCCCGGGTGCCACCGGTCGAATCGTCTTACCATAAGCTCATATTTGACAACAGATTAAGAAGCTGGCCTTGACGATCGGTCCCCGGTGCGGCATAATGGTAACCATATGGTTACCTATAATCGGCAGCTCGACCGCACCTTCGGCGCCCTGGCGGATCCCATCCGTCGCGCGATCCTCGCCCGCCTGGCCGAGGGCGAGTCGTCGGTCGGGGAGTTGGCGCGGCCGTTCGACGTGTCGCGGCCCGCCATCTCGAGGCACCTCCGCGTGCTCGAGCGCGCCGGGCTCGTGCGCCGCGCGCGCGACGGCCGGGTGAGCCGCTGCGCGCTCGATGCCGGCCCCCTGCGGGAGGCCGCCGATTGGGTGGACCACTACCGTCGCTTCTGGGAAGCGCAGCTCGACGCGCTGGCGCGCTACCTGGACCGTCCCCAGCCACGTCCCACGAAAGAGAGCCTACCATGACGACCCAGACCGCCACCTCGCTTCGCCTGACCCGTACGATGCAGGCGGATCCCGCGACCGTCTTCCGTGCGTGGACCGAGCCGGAGCAGCTGCACCAGTGGTCGTGCCCGGAGGGGGCGAGCATCACCGACGTGCGGGTGGACCTCCGAGTCGGTGGCCGATACCGGATCCGCATGCGGGGGGCGGAGGGGCAGGCGCACACGGCCGTCGGCGTCTATCGCGAGATCGAGCGGCCGCGCCGCCTCGTGTACACGTGGGACTGGGAGGAGGCGGACCAGGCGATGGGCGAGACCCTGATCACGGTTGAGTTCGTGGCCCGGGGCCACGGCACCGAGGTCACGCTGACGCACGAGCGGTTCCCGGGCGCGGAGGCCAAGACGAGCCACGAGCAGGGATGGACGAGCTGCCTCGACCGGCTCGAGCGGCTGTTCCCGGCGGGGAGCAAGACATGAAGACCGCGCGGTTCGCCGTGGTCGCGGTGGCGTTCGCCGCGGGCGGGTCCGGGGCCCAGGAGATCGCGCACACGCTCGGGCGCATCGATCCGTACCTGCTCGAGGAACGGGTCGAAGTGGCGCTGGCGGCGAGCGCGGCGCCGGCGCATGTGAGCGCCGCGGCCACCGTCCTAGTGTTACACCGGGACGGGTATCGAGCTCTGCGCGAGGGGACCAACGGCTTCACGTGTCTCGTCGAGCGCTCGTGGAGCAGCCCTATCGGGCCGCACCGCGACTTCTTCAACCCGCGCCTCCGTGCCCCCATCTGCTACAACCGGGAGGCCTCGGGCACGATTCTGGGTGACTACCTGCGGCGGACGGAGCTCGCTCTGGCGGGTCGGTCCATTGCGGAGATCAAGCGGACGATCGAGACGGAGATCGGGACCGGCACGCTCCTGGCGCCCCGCGGCCTCGCGATGTCCTACATGCTGTCGGCGGGGCAGGTGCTGGGTAGCCAAGCGGGCCAGTACAAGCCGCACGTCATGGTCTACATCCCGTACGCCACCGACGCGGAACTCGGCGACAACCCCGCCACGAGCGACCACCCGGTGATCTTCGAGCACGCGGGCGGCCCGCTTGCCGCCATCGTGATTCCGGTGAAGGCGTTCAA
>JAOTWJ010000197.1 GCA_029862925.1 Gemmatimonadota bacterium | reverse complement strand
GGTTTCTCGCAGTACACGTCCTTGCCGGCGCTCAGGGCATCCACGACGACCCGACGGTGGTGGTGGTCGGGCACGGCGACGATGACGCAGTCGAGGTCCGCGCGGTCGAGCAGGTCCCGGTAGCGGCGTGTGGTCGGCAGGCTTGCGTTGCCGGTGATCTCCCGCGCGAGCGTATGGCGGCCGTCGTACAGATCCGCCGCGGCGACACACTCGTGTCCCAGGGCCAGGGCACTGCCCAGCAGCCCGGACCCTTGCATGCCGACCCCGATGATGCCGAACCGGACGCTCGCCGACACGCGGAGTGGGGACGCGGCGGCCGGATGGGGGGCGAGGAGAATGGACTTGGCGGCGAGCACGCCGCCGGCGGCCGCGACGCCGGTGTGCAGGAAGTCGCGGCGGGAAAGCTGCTGTCTCATGGCGGGAATCCGGGTTGGGGGTGACGGCCCCGGCGTGGGGCCCACGGTGCTACCCGAACGTCCGGCGGAACCGCTCGCGCTGCTCGGCGCTGCCCAGGGTGACGAGCGCCGAGCCGGCGGCCAGCCGGCGGTCGGGCGGCAGGTTGGTGACGATGGCGCCGTCGTCCTGGACGCCGATGACGTTGAGCCCGGTGCGGGCTCCGATCTCCGCTTCGGCAAGGGTGCGGTCCGCGAGGGACGAGGGGAGCGGCACGTAGAACAGGTCCACGCCTTCGCCCAGCATGACGAACTCGCGGCCCTGCACGATCGAGAACACCGTCTGCACGCCGAAGGACGAGTAGCTGAGCACGAAGTCCGCACCCGCGCGCTGGATCGCCTCGACGTTCCGCTCGTGGGTCACCCGGGTGAGGATGCGGGCTTCGGGATTGAGTCGGCGGCAGTACACGGTGAGGTAGACGTTCATCGCGTCGTCGTGCGTGGTGAGCAGAACGGACGGCGCTTCGCTCACCCCCGCGCGGGCGAGCACCTGCCGGTCGGCGGCGTCGCCCATGAAGAGCCGGTCGGGGATGCCGGCGAGCTTCGGCTCGAGGTCCCGGTTGCGTTCCACCACGTGCACGGGGATCTCGCGCTGCTTGAGGGCCCGGGCGGCGGCCCGCCCCACCTTGCCGCCCCCGATGACCAGGACGGGATGGGGGTTGGCGTCGTAGATCACGAGCAGCTCGTTCAGCTCCTCGATCTGCTCCGACGTCCCGATCGCCACCGGCACGCTGAACGGTGACAGCAGGAGATCGGGCCGGGCCGCCTGGAACCGGCCGCGCTCCCACACGCCGACGATCGTGATGCCGGTGAACTCCCGCAGCCGGGTCTCCCGGATGGTGCGGCCCTGGAGTGGCGTCTCGTGGGCCGGGAACTCGACCAGCGTCAACCCGTGGAACCGGCCGATCTCGTTGGCGTGCGCCGATCCCGCGCTGACGCGCGCCGCGAGGTGCTCGCCAAGGCGCTGCTTGAGGGGCAGGACATGGGTGGCGCCGCTCAACTCCAGGACGTCGATCGAGTCCTCCGCTTCCACCAATGCCACGACCGGCAACTCGGCGGAGAGCTCGCGGACGGTGAGCACGATGTTCGAGTTGATCGTGTCGGAGGCGTTGGCCAGCAGGAGCCGCGCCCGATCCGCCCCGGCCGCCCGGTACGTGTCCACCGCATCGACCGCCCCGCTCACGACGGGCAAGCCGGCGTCCTTCATGCGCATCGCGAGGTCGGCATCCGGTTCGATCACGTAGGCCGGCACCCCCGCCAGCGCGAGCCGACGGATCAGTCCCAGCGCGATGGGATCCTCGGCGCAGATCAGCACGTGCTGCGCGACCGTGGCCGGTACGGTCTGGAGCGCGCGCAGCCGGCTCCGGCCCTGCTGCTCGAGCCAGGGCGCGTAGATGAAGCGGATGAAGAGGAACGGCAGAATGATGAGCAGGAGCACGACCCCCGACAGCAGCACGATCGAGCTGAACACGCGGCCCAGGTCGGTCTCGAACGTGATGTCGCCGAACCCGAGCGTGCTCATCACCGTCAGCGCCCAGTAGATCCCGGTGAACCAGGAGTGCTGCTGGCCTTCCCACGCCATGATCACGTGGAACAGCCAGCCGTAGAGGAGGACGACCGCGATGAGGAGCGCGACATAGCGCACGAAGGGCGCCAGCTGCCGCCGCAGCGTGCCGCCCCCCGAGACCAGCGAGGCTAGATGGGAACCGACGGTCTTCATACCGATATGGTAATAACCACGCGGCGCACCGGTTGGCGAGTCCCCCCGCGCGAGCGGGGCGTCCGGCGACCCGGGGGCCGCCCTCACGCCCCCGGCGGGGGGCGGCGGAACGGCGGCCGTTGGCGATAGGCCAGGGCGCGCCACAGCCACTCCAGCGGACCGTACGCGAAATGGCGCAGCCAGAGGGGCGAGACGATCAACTGGAAGGCCCACACCGCCGCCACGATCGCCGCCTGGCCGGTCCGCTCGACCCGGCCGAACAGCCCGAACCCGTGGCGGTCACGGCGCACGTCCTGTGTCGTTGTCGGCCCCTACGCCGGAGACTGGCTAGGGTTTCAGGGACGTGCGATCGTGAGGACGTGAGGGGGTATGATCGCCGCGATGGGACCCGGCCTGAACGTGCTGCTCGTGCAGCTCGCGATCGACGACACGAGATGCAGGCCGTGGCCGCCAACCATGTGGCCTTATGACCGCGGCCTCCCCGCCCTGCTCAGCCTTCCCGCCGCCCCCCGCAGTAGACCTCCACGCCGGTCGAGACGCCGTACAGAAGCAGGCGGGCCGCGCGGCCGCCGTAGCGCCGCATGACGTCGTGCATCATCGGCTCCTCGCCAGTCCACGGGAAGGCGAAGACGACGTCGAAATCCTCGAGCGGGTGCCCGAGCTCGGCGTACGCCGGGGTGCCCTGGCCGATGGTGCCGAGGCGGGTGTCGCCCGAGCGAGGGTTCCACTGGTAGCCGCCGGGGAGAAAACTCCCGGCCGCGAAGCGCGCGCGCGACTCGTACCGGTCGGCGAGCTCTCGCGCGATGCGGACCAGGGTCGCGTCGAGCTCGATGCCGTAGGCCTCGAAGCCGAGCAGGTCGGCCATGATCGTGATGACGCCGTGCGCCGATCCCCACTCCAGGAACCGCCCGCCCGGGGCTCGCAGGGTCAGCAGCGTGTGAAGGACGCACTCGTAATCGGCCGCGACGAACGGGTGCCACGCGTGCTGGCGCACGTCGGTGTCGAACCGGCTCCAGATCTCCCAGCCCTCGTCGCACAGTGCCGTCAGGCGCGTGCGCAGGCCGGGCTCGGCCCCGAGTGGCGTCGGCGATGCTCGGTTGTTCATGGCGTTTGGCGCGTCCCGCGTCGGGATCAGGTACCGATGAGACTACCCCGGCGGCGTGTCGACGGCCAGAGCCGACGCCGCGCGGGTTGAGACACACCCCGGCTCGAGGACGCGGAGGGCGTCACGAAGCGCCGAACCTCGGGATCCCCGGTCACGGTGGCAGCCGGGACGCGTGCCCCGCCCCGCTCGCGAAGATCGCCGGGTGCACGGTCATCTTGCGCCTTCATCGTGGAGGGATGGTGGCACCGGGGGCGGCCGCCGCCTTGAAGCGCTGCTTGGCCACACGGGACGATTGACAACGTGACCGCAGGCGGTGCAGCGTGACGTGATCGAGCGTTGGACACAGTTTCATCCATCCACCACGGTGGTACCACGACGGCGGCCTCACCATGAAGACCATCGCAGTTGCGCCCATCCTGTTCGGCCTGACGCTCGTGGTTGCACCCGCTTGGGCACAGGGAGGAACGACCCTGGCCGAGCGGCTGGGATATCCGGCGGACGCGAAGCTCCTGATCGTGCACGCGGACGACATCGGGTTGGCCCGGTCCGTGAACCTCGCGACGGCACGCGGCTTCGAGAGCGGCGCGATCACGTCCGGGAGCGTGATGGTTCCCTGTCCGTGGTTCCCCGATTTCGCGGCGTACTACCGGGAGCATCAGCCGCTGGATGTGGGGATCCACCTGACGCTGACCGCAGAGTGGGACCACTACAAGTGGGGCGGCATTTCCTCCGCGGGGGAGATCCGCAGCCTCCTGGATGACCACGGGTACTTCCATCCGACCGTGGAAGCCGTCGGCGCGCACGCCCTTGCCGCGGAGGCCGAGCGGGAGCTGCGCGCCCAGATCGAGCGCGCCATCGCCCTCGGGATCCGGCCCACCCATCTCGACACCCACATGGGCAGCGTGCTGGCCACCCCCGAGCTCGTCCAGGTGTATCTGAAGCTCGGCAAGGAATACAACCTGCCGGTGCTGACCCCGCCCCGGAGCTGGGCAGCGACCGTGCCGGAGGCGCAGCGGGAGGTTCTCGCCACCGCGGATGGCATGGTGGACGGCCTGTACATGATTGCCGCCGATGACCCGTCCAAGTCCTGGAGCGAGGCGTATGGGGAGATGCTCGCTGCGATGGGCCCCGGGCTGAACGTGCTCATCGTGCACCTGGCGATTGACGACGCGGAGATGCAGGCCGTGACCGTCAATCATCCGGACTTCGGCTCGGCGTGGCGGCAGCGGGACCTGGATTTCGTGACCAGCGGGGAGTTCACGGACCTGCTGAAGGCCCATGACCTCACACTCGTGTCCTGGGGCCAGATCCAGTCGGTGATGGGAGGGCGGTAGATCCCTGCGACCCCCGGGCGCGCGGAGGCTGCCGCTCAAGACGCTCGGGGCCCGGTGAGGTTACCAGCGCAGGGCGTACTGCAGCTTGACCAGCAGCTCGGTCAGGTCCAGCGTCCACTCGCGTTGCGGGACCAGGCGGTCCGTCACGTTCGCGTTGTACACGAC
>JAOTWJ010000196.1 GCA_029862925.1 Gemmatimonadota bacterium | reverse complement strand
TCGTGAACACCGCCGCATCCACCGTTCCGGCGACGTCTCCATCCTCTTCTGCGCCCACACCCGCGACAGCGAGCGGCGCCGCGAGCGACACGGTCACCTGGCGTACCCGCTCACCGTCCGCCCGTCCCACGCACGCCACCGGCCGTGCCAGGCCGACGGAATCGGCAACTTCCCGACAGACGACGTTCACATAGGTCACGGTCGTGCCCACCGCGTCTCCCGTGGCCGTGGCGCACGGGACCGCCGGCACGACGCCGCAGGTGCCGCGCGTCCCGGACGCGTCGCCCTGGAACGCGCCGCCGGGTCCGAACGCGAACGTGCGGCTCTCATGCGTTTGTAGCCGCACGACGGCCCTCACCGTATCGACGGCGGTCAAGAGCACGCTGCTCGCGTTCCCGCAGAGCGCGTCGTCACGCGCATCGGTCCGCGCAGGATCGCAATCGTAGCCGGTCGTGCCGAAGGCGGTGAAGTCGTACACGGCGTCCACGCGCAGCACGCTGTCGGACGGTCCCCCCGGGTCGCCGCACGCCGTGGCGACGCTCAGGGCGAGCGCTGCGGCGCTACTCCACCACGAGCGTCCGCTCACGCGTCACCTTCCGGTTGGTCTGGCGATCCTCGAGGGTCACCGCGATGCGGTATTCGCCCGGTTCGAGCTCGCTGGTGAGCTCGAGCCATTCCACCGCGCGGCCGTCCACCACGGGCCGCGTGCTCTCGTACGCGATCCGGCTCTCGGGGCGCCAATCGCCGCCCACGCCGACCCCGCGCAGCACGCGGGCGAGCACCGGCTGGCGTGAGGCGTCGAGCACCTCCACCGTCACCCGGTAGCGCAGCCGGTCGGCGGCCGGGCCGATCAGCCGGTACACCTCCCACACCAGCCCCACCGGGTCTCCCGCGGCGATGCGGGAACCGTAGAGCGGCGTCACGGCGAGCTGGCGGCGGCTCGCCACGTCCGCTTCCGGCGCGCGCACGTCGGCAGCGAGCAGCAGGTCGGAGACCACGAACGACGAGTCGGGCACGGCCAGCGTGCTCACCGTGTCCCGCAGGCGGTAGAGGCGGCGCGCGGCGCGGTCCCACACCTCGACCGTCAGGGAGTACGGCCCGGCCGCCATGCCGTTCAGCTCCGCCCCGATCCCGGGTCGGTTCGGCCGCCCGCCCCGCCACTGCGCCACGGGGAGATACATCGCGTCCAGCAGCGTCAACCCCGCCATCGCCTCGGCGCCGGCGGCCTCCGGCCACGCGCCATAGACCAGCAGCTGCGGGGCACCGCCCGGCCCGAGCGTGCGGGCCACCTGCGACGGGAGCGGCAGCACCGTGTCGAACAGCGCCCCGGCGGCGAACGACTGGGGGGACGTGCGGCTCAGCGCGTTGGAGATCTGCATGGCTTCGTCGGTCGGCCGGTAGCTGCGGGCATTGAAGCCGCGCTGGAAGGAGACGTCGGGGCCCGGCCCGAAATCCCAGAACACCACGCGGCCGTTCGGCACCTGCAGCTCCCAGATGTGCGCCGGCCGCCCGTACCGGATCCAGATCCGGCCGGCGAACGACGCCCATCCCGGTTCGCGCAGGGCCGGCGACGTGAACAGCAGACCCGCGGTGACCACGCGCGCGTAGTGCTCCACGCGGCGCTCGTTCACCGTCGTGAGGTAGAGCGGGTCGAGCGAGTTCCAGAAGGCCACGCGCACCTGCTGCTGTCCGACGCTGTCGATGTCCGCCATCGCCGCGAGCTGCTCGGGCCGGAGCAGCAGCTCGACGTCGTCGAACACGGCCGCGATCGAATCGGGCATCGTTCCGAACGCGCGCGCGAAGGTGGGGGCCGCCAGCGAGTCCCGCCCCGTTTCGTGCAGCGCGAGTCCCAGATAGAGCAGCGGCCGGTAATCGTCGGGGAAACGCGCGACCAGGCTCCGCGCGAGCGGTTCCACCTCCTCCCACGTCGCGAGGTAGGCCCATTCCCCGAGCAGCGCCTCGGCCGCCTCGAAGAACGTCGAGTCCGTCGCGAGCGCCGCCCGGAAGGCCGCCGTCATGTCGCGATACGCGTCGCGGTTCATGTCGGCGCGCGCGTCGAAGAACTGCCGCATGTTCTCGGCGAACCGGTCGGGGCACATCTGATTGACCGGAGCCAGCCAGCCGAAATCGTTGGCGGAGCTGGTGAAGTTGGCCAGCTCCCGCGACTGGAGATTGCCGCAGTGCCACTGCCCCGCCGCCGTGCTCTTGAGCTGGCCGTAGCTGCGCCAGTCGCGCCAGAAATCCTGCTGGATCATGCCGCGCGTGTAGTGAATGAGCGCCGTCTCGCGCGCCGTGAGCGGGACCTCCCCCCCTTCGCGGCGGGAGAACGCGCGGTCCAGCGTGCGCAACGCGTCCGTGCGGCTCTGGCGGTGGTAGAGCAGCGTGCCGAGGGCGAGATACAGCTGCGGCTGGTCGCCGACGCCCCGCAGCGCCGACTCGATCAACTCGATCGCCCGCTGCCGGTGGCGCCAGTCGTCTTCCGCGGCCCGGGACGTCATGCCGTAGAGGAACCCGGCGAGGAAGTCGGCGCAGGCCCGGCCGGCGGCCGGCGGTGACGCCAAGTAGGCGTCGGCCAGCGCAATCGAGTCCGCTCGCGTGGCCGCCGCCCGGATGTGCCCGAGTTCCGGCTCGAGACACGGAGCCGTGGCACCGACCGCCGCACGCCCGAGGCCCAGCGCCCCCAGCATCACCGCCAGGCCGCCCACGATCCAGCGGCGTCGAACCCCGATCATGACAGTCCCTCCAGCACACGCCGGCTCCCGTCCTGCCGGATCTTACCCCGAACGGCGGGTGGTGTCATCGCCCTGCCGCGCGAAACCCGAGCCGGCCCCTCGCCGTAGGGTTTCTCGACATCACCACAGCCGGATCCGGACACGATGAAACGCAAGACCAAGATCATCCTCGCGATCGTCGGGGTCGTCGCCGTCGTGGGCGCCGCCACGGCGCTCAAAGCCGCCGCCACCCGCGGGACCGACGACTCCCTCAAGACCGTCGCGGTTACCCGTGCGACGATCGTCGACAAGGCGCTCGCGGTCGGCCGCATCGAGCCGGAGGTGGAAATCGGCGTGAAGTCGCAGGTGTCGGGGGTCGTGCTGCGCCGGTTCACCGACGAGGGACAGTTCGTCAAGGCCGGGGCTCCCCTGCTGGAGATCAAACCCACCCCCACCCCGTTGGAACTCGCCGAAGCGCGCCGCCAGGTGCAGCTGCGGGACGTGGAGCTCGCGAACCTTCAACGCGACCTCGCGCGCAGCGAGACGCTCCGCACCCAGGGGCTCGTCTCGGAGCAGGACTACCTCGGCATCAAGCAGCGCGTCGAGCAGACGCAGATTCAGCGGCAGATCGCCACCGAACGGCTCTCGCTGCTGGAGGAAGGCCGCATCTCGCCCACCAGCGGGCGCGAGACCGTGATTCGCTCGCCGATCGACGGCTATCTGCTGGAGTACGCCGTGGAAGTCGGCGATCCGGTCGTGCCCCTGAGCACGTACCAGGAGGGCACCGTACTGATCCGGATGGCGGAGATGAGCCGGCTGCTCTTCCGCGGCACGGTAGACGAGATCGACGTGGGCCGGCTGCGTGACGGGCTGCCCGTCGAGCTCAAGATCGGCGCGCTGCCGAGCGCCCGGGTGGACGGCCGGTTGGCCAACATCTCCTTGAAGGCGCGCACCGAGGACAATGCCACGGTCTTCCCGGTCGAGATCACGATCACGAACGCGCACGGCGCCGTGCTGCGCGCGGGATATTCGGCGAACGCCGACGTGATCGTCGAGCGCCGGGACAGCGTGCTGATGATTCCCGAGCGGCTGGTGCGCATGACCGGCGACACCGCCCGCGTCACGGTGCTGCTCCCCGACGGCCGGCAGGAGGAGCGGGTCGTGCGGCTCGGCCTGAGCGACGCCATCAGCATCGAGGTGCTCGACGGGCTGGCCGAAGGCGACCAGGTGGTGGAGCCGCCCCCGCGCGAGATCAAGTAGCGCCCATGGCCCTGCCGAGCAGCGTTCGCCAGTTCGTCGCCGACCTCCGGGCCCAGCGGCTGCGCACGACCCTCACGGTCCTGGGCATCGCGTGGGGCACGGTGGCGGTGGTGGTGCTGCTCGCGTTCGGCGTCGGCCTGGAACGCCAGACCCGCAAGCGGTTCCACGGCCTCGGCGACCGGATCGTGATTCTGTTCGGCGGCCGCACCACCGTGAGCTACCGCGGGTTTCCGGCAGGCCGCTACATCAGCCTGCGCGAGGACGACGGCGCGCGGCTGCGGCGCGAGATTCCCGACATCGTGGCCCTGAGCCCCGAGTACAGCAACCGGCGCACGCCCGTGCGCCGCGGCACCAGCTCGGCCAACCCCAACATCACCGGCATCTACCCCGTGTACGGGGACATGCGGAACATCATCGCGGCGCCCGGCGGCCGGTTCCTCAACGGGCTCGACCTCGAGCAGCGGCGTCGCGTGGCCGTCCTGGGCGACGAGCTGGCCGGGCTGCTCTTCGGCGACGACGAGCCCGTGGGCGGGCGGATCCTCATCGGCGAGACCCCGTTCACCGTGGTCGGCGTGATGCAGCCCAAGACCCAGAACTCGTCCTACAACGGGCGCGACAAGGACCGCGTCTTCATCCCGGCAAGCACCCACGTCGCCGTGTTCGGCGACCGCCGGGTGAACAACTTCGTGTATCGCACGGCGACACCCCAGATCACCAAGGACGTCGAGCGGCGCGTCTACGAGCTGCTCGGCCGCCGCTACGTGTTCGACCCCACGGACGAGGACGCCCTCTCGGTGTGGGACACGTCGGAATGGGAGAT
>JAOTWJ010000048.1 GCA_029862925.1 Gemmatimonadota bacterium | reverse complement strand
CGGCCGGCGTCCGTCGTGTCGACCGCCTTTTCCGCCTCCTTCCGCGACACGCCGAGCCGTTTCATGGCGGCCTCGATGCGCGTCTCACGCGGTGCCACGATGTAGACGTGCAGCGCGTTCGCCCGTTCGGCGAGATAGGCGGGGGCGCCCCGCCCCACCAGCACGACGTCGCCCTGCTGGACGGCTTCCGTGATCACCGTCTCGGTCATCGTGACGAGCCGATCTTCCGGCGGGAGCGCGGCCGAGGGGTCGGCCGCCGTGGCGAACATCTCCGGTGACGAGACCGAGAGCGCCTGGGCCAGCCGCTCGATGAGACCGGGGACGCGCTCCTCGTGCACCTCGACTTCTTCGATGGACAGCCCGGCCCGCCGCGCGACCCGGTCGACGAACTCGTTGTCGATCGGCGTCCAGCCCAGGGCCTGGGCGACGAGCTTCGCGATGTCCGAGCCGCCCGAGGCGTACTGCCGCGAGATCGTGATGACGGCCATGGGGAACTCCGGCGGTAGGGCGGGTGGGCGGATGGGCGGTTGGCAATTCGCGCCGCCCACCCGCCCACCCGCCAGTCCGTCTACTGGAACAGGTTTGTTCCGCCGAGTCCGGGGCTGCCGCCCGGCGGCCGCTCGCGGCGCGCGCGGCCGTAGCCGGTCTCGTCCGTGCGCGAGATGCGTTTCTGCGCGACGAGCCCCTCGAGCACGAGCTCGCAGGCGGCCACCAGCCGGGCCGGGTCGTTCTGGCCGGCGAGCCCGGTCTGCTGCACCACATCGAGCAGCCCCGGTACCCCGGAGAGTCCGCGGACGAGCACATCCGCCCGCTCGTCGCCGCCCACCTTGAGCGCCCCGCCTTCGTCGAACCAGGTCACGATGGAGTCGCAGTCCGCGCCGCCAGCCCGGCCCTCGAAGGTGGCCAGGCAGGATCGGCGCACCAGGTCGCGCGCGACGGTCGCGGCCCCCTGCAGCTCGCCCTCGTACTCCAGCTCGATCTTTCCCGTGATGGAGGGCAGGGCGGCATAGACGTCGGACACCCGGGGGACCACGCGGCGCTCACGCGCGACGATCGCACGGCGCTCCGCGCTCGAGACGACGTTCTCCAGCACCGTGATCGGCAGGCGCTGGCTCACACCCGAGCGATGGTCAATGCGCTTGTCCTGACGGGCCTCGAACGCCACCCGCTCGACGATCTCGGCGATGAAGTCGGGCACGTCGAACGCGCGGGTGCTGCGCACCATCCACGCCTCCTGCGCGGTGATCGCCATGCCGTCGTCGATGCTCATCGGATAATGCGTGACGACCTCGCTGCCGATCCGGTCCTTGAGCGGCGTGATGATCTTGCCCCGCGCGGTGTAGTCCTCGGGGTTGGCGGAGAAGACGAGCATGACGTCCAGGGCGAGGCGGATGGGGTAGCCTTTGATCTGGACGTCGCCCTCCTGCATGATGTTGAACAGGCCCACCTGGATCTTGCCGGCGAGATCGGGCAGCTCGTTGAGAGCGAAGATCCCCCGGTTCGAGCGCGGCAGCAGGCCATAGTGAATCGTGAGCTCGTCGGAGAGCAGATGGCCCCCGCGTGCGGCCTTGATCGGATCGACGTCGCCGATGATGTCCGCGATGGTGACGTCCGGCGTCGCGAGCTTCTCGACGTAGCGGTACTCCCGCGTCACCCAGGCGATCGGCGCACGATCACCATGCTCGTCGATCACCTGCCGCCCGTATTTCGAGATCGGCCGGAACGGATTGTCGTTCACCTCGCTGCCGGCGATGATCGGGATTTCCTCATCGAGCAACCTGACGAGTTGTCGGAGAATGCGGCTCTTCGCCTGCCCCCGCAGACCGAGCAGGATCAGGTTGTGGCGCGCTAGCACCGCGTTCACCATCTGCGGCACGACCGTGTCGTCGTAGCCGACGATGCCGGGAAAGATCGGCTCCTTGGACTCGAGCAGACAGATCAGGTTCTCGCGCATCTCGTCCTTCACGGGTCGCGCGTGCCGGGCCGGGTCGGCCCATTCGGTCTGCTTCAGGTCTCCGAGTGTCAGCGGCTTTGTCATAATCCCCATTTCCGGCGGGCGCGACGGACCTGGCCGTCACTTCGGCCAATGCTCGCGACCGTTCAACCGCCCAACTGCCCAACCGCCCGTCCGCCGAGATATACCCCCGACCGGGCCTAGGTCGCCAGCCGGACACCGAGGAGGCGCACCGCCGCGTAGCCCGACGCCTCGACGGGCACGAGGGCCGCGCCGTCGGGTGTCATCACGGCGGCGCGGTGATCGCGCTCGACGAGGTCGGTCAGCACGGCGCCATCGAACGCCAGGAGCCCCGGTCGAACGGCGACCTCGCGCGACGGGCCGCCAAGGTCCATGAAGTAGACGGCGAGGCCCACGCCATCGTCTGCGGGCTTGAGTCCGACGACGGCCACCGCCGGATCCGCGACGTCCACCAGGCGGCCGAAGGTCGGCAGGGTGCGGTCGCCCCGTCCGGAGGCGGGAACGCCGTGGAGCGGCAGAATCGTGTATCCGAAGCGCCACGGATCGTCCGGGAGCAGGTGGCCTTCGTGCAGGGCCAGCCGAACCCGCGAGGCGCCGGCGGGGCTCCGGAGCACCACGTCGCCGGGGTCCGTGACGGTGACGTCGTGCGCTCCGGTCTGGCTCACGAGCAGGGTGGGGCCGTCGCCGGGGAAGGCGAGCCAGCGGAGCGGGCGCGCCCGACGCACGGGGATGGACGCCTCGCGCTCGCCGCCCGGCACTTCCCAACGGACGCGCGCGCCCACCCGCGCGAGCTGGTGGCGTACGTCGAGCCCGCGGTCGAACGCCTCTTCCGGGACGTTTTCGATATCCACCCACGGCAGTGTGTCGTAGGCGGTGACGGTGGAAATGACGGCGCCCTGCGGCGTGATTCGCCGCACGCCCACCCGGGCGCCGACGCCGGCGAGCGTCTCCACCCAACCGTCGGTGACGAGCGCGTAGTCAAGCGCGTTCAGTTTTCCACCCGCGCGCACGAGGTCCCGGCCCGTCGTCTCGTGCACGAGCGACCGGATGGCGCCTCCCTCCCGATCCAACGCGACACGCCAGCGCGCCGTGGCCACGGCCTGCCCGCCGCGGCGCTTCCACCCCCGATTGGCCGTGGGGTCATCGGGCAGGAAAGCGTAGCCGAGGCCCGGCACGTCGGTCACGATGCGGGCGGACCCGTCCGGCAGCACCACCACGTCGCTTCGCGCGAAGGGCGACGGATTGAACACGACGAGACCACTCACCGGGAATTGCATGCGCGCCACCGTGGCGTCGAGCGTCGGGTCGGCCGGCGCGGCGAGGGCCAGGAACGGCGCAAAGACCGCCTCAGCCGAGGGGGGGGCGACGGCGACGGCCGGCGCCGGGCCCTGCGTCAGCACGTCGCCCGGGCCGGGTGCCGGGACGACCGCGCGCGCCGCCTGGCGGGCCGCGTCGGTCCCGGTCACGATGCGCGGATACGCGTAGGTGGCGGTCCACTCCTCGATGGCCGGGCGGGCGCGCGCGGCGACATCCGGGTCCTCCGTGCCGACCACGATGACGTACGTGCCCGTCTCGGCGGCCGCGAACCGGAGCCCGAGCAGCCACTCCTCCACTCGCGCGGTCATGCGGGCGCGTCCCTCGGCGAACGCGAGCACGGTTGGGTCGGTGAGCACCGTGCGGGGAATGGCCACTTCCGCGTCGGCCCCTGCGAGCGCGCGGCGCAGCGGCTCGTCGGTCTCCTCGGGGGGCACCAGGGCGATGCGGCTCGTGGGGACGCCGGTATGCGCAAAGGCGTCGGCGGCGGGCGCGGCGACCCGCAGCAGGTCGAGGTGGTCGCGGCCACCGGTGGGGGGTGGGCTCCAGGGGTTGATCCGGACGCCGGCCGCCACGAGCGCGGCGGCGGCCGCGCCGCGGGTGAGCGGGGCGACCGCGGCGAGCCGTGCGCGCGCGGTGAGCGGGTCGACGATCGCCAGCCAGACCAGCGTCCACCGCGGTGTGGGGCGCAGGTCGTGGGTGGTCTGCAGGACACCGCGCGTCGCCGGTGTTTCGAGTTGAGACCGAACCGTCGTGGCGGTCGCGAGCGGCACCCATAACTCGCCCACGAGCGCGTCGCCGCGGCGAATCATTCCCGCGGTGCCGAGCAGGCGGCCGGCGCGGTCCACCAGACGCAATCGGCCCGCCGGCGCATCGATGCCCGACGCGGTGAATCGCACGAGGGTACGGAGGCCGTCGGGATGCCCGTGGAAGATGGTGGGCGTGGCGTCGACCGCCGGGGCACCGGGAACGAGCCGTGGCAGGGCGCCGGCCGTGGCGGCGGCCAGGGCGTGCAGGAACGTGCGCCGATCGGTCACGGGGCGCCGGCCCGGGAGGACGCCGTGTGGCGGTCTCCGGCGTTATTCTTCCACGTCATTACTGCCACGGTTACGCGCATGCGGAATGCCGGGATCCTGTGCTGGGGACTGTTGCTTGCCGCCGTCGCGCCGCTGGCCGGGCAGCAGGACGCCGTAATGGTAGGACGAAACGAGGTGTCGCGCGACTTCATGGCCGATCGCGGCTTTCTGATCGCGAAAGGCACGACGCTCCCGCAGGGCCGGGGCTACGTTGCCGCGCTCGCCCCTACGTTCACCCTCGGCGTCGCCTATGGGGTGACCGACCGGTTCACCGTGCAGGCGGGCACGTCGTTCTGGACCCTCCCATCGGGCTACCCCAGCGGGTACCTGTCGATCCGCTATCGGATCATCGCCGTCCCGGGGCTGGATCTCGCCGTCGGGGCCCTCGGCGTCGGGGTCGCGGGTGACGGCGAGCTGCTCACCGGGGGGTGGCCGTACGTCACCACCACCGTCGGCACCGACCGCCTGGCGCTTTCGGGGCTGATCGGCGTCGGCTCGAGCTCCGACGTGTTCGAGAGCGACTTCGATGGGCACCTCCTGCTGCAGGGACTGCTTGAAGCAGTCGTTGTCCCGCACGTCAAGATCCTGGTGGAGGCGCTCTATCTGGGCCAAAACAGCGATCCCGCCGGAGGGATCGGCGCGCGCTACTTCACGCGCCGGGTCGCCGGCGAAGTGGGGTTCATCTACGTGTTCGAGTCCGGCGGAGGCGACGGGATCCCGTTGCCGTGGGCCGGCGTGTCCGTGGGGTTCTGATGGGCGGAGGGGCGGATGGGCGGGTGGGCGGATCGAGAGGGAGGCAGGCGATGAGGAAACGGGTCGTCGTGCTTGGCGTGACGCTGGTGCTCGGCGCGTGCGGAGGAACGGAGCGCGAGCCCCAGCCGCCCGCCGCCGCGTCCCCCGCGGTGAGCGGTGACACGGTGCTCGCGGTCGATAGCCTCACCGGCGACACGGTGATGGCGCGGGACACGGCGCACTAAGGGCGGCAGGGCAACCGCCCAACCGCTCAACCGCTCAACCGCCCCACACCACCCCCACCACCGCACGCACGCCGAGGGCGAGCGTGAGCACCACCACCACGCCCCCGAGGAGATTCGCCCACCAGCCATTGACGTGGGTTCCGAGCCGGCGGCGATCGTTCATCGCGATCAATAGCACGACCGCCACGATCGGCAGCACGAGGCCGTTGAGCACCTGGGCGGCGAGGATGAGCGGCACGGGGCGCGTGCCCAGCAGGGCCACGACCGCGCCGATCAGCATCGTCCCGCCGAACACCGCCCGCGCAAGCGGCGCGCGGATGTCGCGCCCGTGCCCGAGCACGTCCAGGGTGGCGTACGCGGCGGCGAGGGGTGCGGTGATGGCGGACGACAGCCCCGCCGCCGCGAATCCGAGCGTGAACGCCTTAGCCGCCCATGGGCCCAGCAGCGGCCCGAGCTGGGCGGCCATGTCGGAGGCGGAGTGAATCTCGCGCGCATCGAGGACGGCCGCTGCCGTCACGACGATGGCCGCCGACACGATTCCGCCGAGCCCGATCGCGAGCACGAGATCCAGGCGCGCCGCCGGCAGATCGTCGGCGCCCTCCCAGCGTTCGCACACGGCCGCGGCGTGGAGGAAGAGGTTGTAGGGCACGATCGTCGTGCCGACGAGGCCCAGGGCCGTGAGGCCGGCTCCCGGCGGCAGGCGCGGCAGGGCGAGTCCGCTGAGGATGGCGGGCACACGCGGGATGACGAGCACCGCGGTAAGCAGGAAGACGATGCCCATCACGGCGACACACGCCACGAGCACGCGTTCGACCAGCCGATAGCGCCCGGTCCAGAGGAGAATCGCGGCGGTGACCGCGCCACCCGCGATCCACGCGCGGGGTGTGAAGCCGGCGGCGCCGGCGAGCCCCAGGCCCGCACCCGTGAGGTTGCCGGCTTCGTACGCCGCCGCGCCGATGACGACCGCCGCGACGGCCAGCGCCGCGAGGAGGCCGCCAAGCCAACGTGGGCCCGGGGTGGCGCGCAGGGCTTGCCCCAGGCCCGCTCCCGTGGCGAGCCCGAGCCGGGCGCTCATCTCCTGCAGCACCATCGTGGCAAGGGTCGCAAACAGGAGCGTCCAGAGCAGCGCCGCGCCGAAGTTGGCGCCGGCAAGGGTAGCGGTGGTGACGGTGCCGGGCCCGATGAAGGCCGCGGTGATGATGAGCCCGGGGCCGACCCCGCGCCACCGGCTCATGCGTCGAGGGCGAACGGCAGCTCGAGGACGGAAGCCGGGGCGCCCGCCGCGACGACGGGCCGCGCACGATCCACCTCCCGCCGGATGATGCCCAGTCCGAGGTGGCGTTCGAGGGGCGCCACCCACGCGATGCTGCTCACGCGCCCGCGTGGCCGCTCGTCTTGGCTCACCTCCGTCCGCGCGAGGTCCGGCGGCTCGTCCCACGCGAGGCCCATGAGCTGGCGGTTCGCGTGGCCCCGGAAATGGAGGCGCGCGACGGTTTCCTGGCCCGTGTAACACCCCTTCGTGTACGAGACGCCGCCCAGGTCGTCGAAGCGCACTTCCTGCGGCAGCGTCTTGCCGTCGATTTCCGCGCCCAATCGGGGCCAGCCGGCGAGCACGCGCGCGAGCTCCAGCGCGGCCGGCGCCGCCTCGATCATGCCGGCGGCGGCGAGCCGGCTGCGGAGCGAGGCGACGTGCGCCGCGGGGACTACGAGGTCGACCGCGAACGGCGCGTGGTGCGGTCGGGCGACGACGCACGCACACTCGCCGAGGATCGCCGGCCCGGCCCGGCCCTCCGAGGGGACGGCGAGCCCCGCCGCGGCGGCCAGCTCGAGCGCCCGCGGGCCGGCGAGCCGAACGACGCGGTGGTCGGGGCTCCGCTCGGCATAGCGCGCCAGTCGGGGCGGCAGGGATCGGGAGAAGATCTCGAGCGCGGCGGCGAGGCCGTCGCGCGGCACCGTGAGCCGCACGGCGCCGCGCTCCCGCAGGGCCCAGAGATCGGTGACGATCATGCCTTTGGGGGTGAGCAGGGCGCCGTAGACGAACGCACCGTCGCCGGGTTTGTCGATGTCGGCGGTGAGCAGGCCCTGCATGCACGCCACCGCGCCCGGTCCGGTGACGTCGAGGACGGCAACGTGAGGCTCGACGACCACGGCACCGTCGAGCACGGCGTCGGCTTCGGGTGCGGTGAGCTGGTCCGGCCGCAGCACGAACGGGGCCGGGCCGAGGTCCGTCGGGTCAGGCATCGTCGGGAGAATCTACCCCCGGGTCCCCATAGAAGCCCGCCAGCGCGTACGACCGGTCGAGCAGTTCGACGGGGTGGACGACCGGCGTGCGGACGCCGGCGGCGCGAAGCCCGGCACCGATCTGCATCACGCAGCCGGGGTTGCCGGTCGCCACGATGTCCGGAGCGACGGCCAGAAGGGCGTCGACCTTGCGGCGCAGCACGGCGCGGGAGAGTGCGGGCTCGAGCAGCGAGTAGATGCCCGCGCTGCCGCAGCACACGTCCGCCTCCTCGTGCGGCGTCACGTCGAGCGCCGGAATCGCGGCCAGCACGGTGCGCGGAGGATCGGTGATCCGCTGCGCGTGGACCAGGTGACACGGCGCGTCGTAGGCGACGCGCAGGTGGAGCGCCGCGCCGCGCCGGGGCCCCGTGTCGGCGAGCAGCTCGGTCACATCCCGCACGCGGGTGGCCAGATCCTCCGCCGCGGGCGCGAGCGGATCGTCGGCCAGCAGCTCGCCGTAGCCGCGCAGCATCGCGCCGCAGCCGGCGGCGGTGACGGCGATGAGCGCGTCAGGGGCGGCGGCGAACGCGCGCACGTTGGCCCGGGCGAGCACGCGCGCGTCGTCCAACAGTCCGGCGTGCGCGTGGAGCGCGCCGCAGCACCCCTGGGACGCGACGGGCACCATCGGCATGCCGTTGGCGGTGAGCGTGCGGGCGGCGGCGGCGTTCACGTGCGAGAAGAGGTCCGACTGGATGCAGCCGGCGAAGATGGCGGTTCGGCGGATGGGCGGGTGGGCGGGTGGCGCCGCTGACTCGAGCATCCACTCACCCGCTCGTCCGCCCAGCCGCCCGTCCGCCCGTCCGCCCAACCGCCCACCCACCCGCCTGCTTGCCGCCAGCATCCCCACCCCGAACCCGAGCCGGCTCCGGCCCGCGAGACGCGCGGCGAGCGGCCGCAGGATGCGGGCAACACGCAGGACCGGCTGGCGCACCATCGGCTGAGCCATCACGTGGAGCACGAGCCTGGCGAGCGGCGACACGGGGCGGCGGGTGGCGATCCGCTCGCGTGCGGCTTCCAGCGCCGGCCCGTACTCGACCCCCGAGGGACACACCGGCTCGCAGGCGCGACAGCCGAGACAGCGGTCGAGGTGCAGGGTGAGCCCGCGATCATCCGGGAGGAGATCGCCGCGGGCGAGCTGCTGCATCAACACGATGCGGCCGCGTGGACCGTCGGCCTCGTCGCCCGTCACCAGGAAGGTGGGGCAACTCTGCAGGCAGAACCCGCAGTGCACGCAGGAGGCGAGCCCGGCGAACCCCGTCACGGATTGCCGCTGAGCGGAGCGACGAGGATCCCCGCCGGATCGAACGCGGAGCGGAGTCCCGTCACGAGGCGATGCACACCTTCGCGGTAGGCGCCGAAATGTCCCAGCCGCAGGCACGTGCCCCACGGGGCCCGCTCAATGGTGACGGGCCACTCGCGGGCCGCCGCGGCGTCACGGAAGCGGATCAGCGCGTCGGGGCCCGCGGCGCCGCTCCAGCGAAGCGTGCCGGCGGGGACCGTGACGGTGAGCCAATCGCGCACCGCTTCGTCCAGGTGCAGGGCCACGAGGTCGAGCGCGTCCTCCAGTCCCGTGGGCAGGGCGCCGGCCCGCAGCGTCACCGGTGCTGCCGTGCCGCCGTCGAGCATCTCCTGCCAGAACGCGGCCGCGTCGGCGCCGGTGCGTTCGACCAGCGGGATGGGCGACGCCTGCTGCACCGCCGCACGGTCGGCGGCGACTTCGTCTCCGGTCCCGACGAGCCGAATCGCCACCGTCCACGCGTCGGTCCGCGCCGCCGCGGGGGACATGAGCTCGAGCGCGGCGGGCGTCAGGCCGCCCGCGAGAATCGCCCGGGCCACGTCGAGCACCGCGTCGCGCCGGCCGGTGCCCACGAGCGTCTGGTCGGCGCGCGGGATCGCGCGCAACCGCAGGTGCACGGTGGTCACCACGCCGAACGCCCCGAAGCTGCCAACGGCGAGTTTGGCGAGGTCGTATCCGGCGACGTCCTTCACCACGCGGCCGCCCACGGTCACGACCCGGCCGTCCCCGGTGACCAGCGTGAGGCCGAGCACCTGGTCGCGCAGCAGGCCGAACCCGGCGCGGAGCGGACCGGCGGTGGCAGTCGCCAGCAGCGAGCCGAGGGAGCGCCCGGGGGCGCCGGGCGCGTCGAGCGCGAGCCAGGCGCCGTGATCGGCGAAGGCGCGGCGCAGCGTGTCCAGCGGGACGCCCGTCTCCGCCGTGGCGACGAGATCGGCCGCGCTCACGAGCCCGGCGCCGCGCAGGGCGCGCGTGGTCAGAAACAGGTCCGCCGGTGCGTCGGGCGGTGTCCATGTCTCCGCGCCCGTCACGCGCACGCGCCAGCCATCCGCCGACGCCGTGCGCAGCAACAGCGCGCATTCGGCCGTCGTCCGTGGGGCGACACGCGGCACGCCGTCCGGCGTGGTCTCGATCGGTGCCGCCGTGCCCAGCAGGGCGCGCAGCCGGGTGGTCAGCTCTCCGCGAGCCACTGGTGCAACCGTTCCGATGTTTCCGCGACGAAGGCGCGGGACTCCGACACATAGGGTGCGGCGGCGGCGGCGGTCCACGGGCTGGTCAACACGTCCGTGAGGTCGAGCGCGGCCAACGCCGCAAACAGGTTGGGGAATTCCGCCTGCGCGCGCCGCTGCATCTCGTCAGCCGACAGGGTCTGCCGCCATGGCGGATCCCCGAGCCAGACGCGCACGCTCGCGGCGCCGACCACCGCCTGATACGCGCCCTGGAGGGCCCGACCGCCCTCGCCGTCCCGCAGCTGGCGCTCGGCGAGGTCGAGCTTTTGCCCGGCGTCGGCCAGCTGATCCTCGAACAGGGTGCGCCAACGGGTGGGGATCATGTCCCCCCCTCCACGGACACCGCCCCGGCGGGTGGGCGGGTGGGCGGGTGGGCGGACGGTGACGCCGTCGAGTCGCTCGACCGCCCATCCGCCCATCCGCCCGTCCGCCATTCCCGGCACGCGTGCACCGGGATCACCTTGCCCGGATTGGCGCGCTCCGCGCGGTCGAACGCGCGGCGCACGTCGCGCATGGCGCCGAGCGTGGTGGCGTCGAACATCGCCGGCATGTAGCGCAGCTTGTCGCGTCCCACGCCGTGCTCCCCGGTGATCGTGCCACCCGCCGCCAGACAGACCTCCATGATCTCTGCCGCCGCCTGTTCGACGCGCGCGCGTTCCGCCGCGTCGCGCCGGTCGAACGTGATGTTGGGATGCAGGTTGCCGTCGCCGGCGTGAAACACGTTGCTGACCGTGAGGCCGAGGCGCTGCCCGATGGCGTCGATGGCCTCCAGCACGTCCGGCAGCGCCGTGCGCGGCACGACGGCATCCTGGACGATGAGATCCGGACTCAGCCGGCCGAGCGCGCCAAACGCCTTCTTGCGGCCCTGCCATAAGCGCTCGCGCTCGCGCGCCTCCCGAGCGACGGCGACCTGGCGCGCGCCCGCCGCCCGCAGCAGCTGCTCCACTTCCCGAGCCGTGTCGGCGACCGCCGCATCGGTGCGGCCGTCGAGCTCGACCAGGAGGACGGCCGCCGCATCCGTGGGATACCCCGCCCGGTAGATGGAGGCTTCGACCGCGCGGATGCAGTTCCGGTCCATCATCTCGAGCGCGGCGGGCACGACGCCGGACGCGATGATCGCCGAGACGGCCTCACCCGCCGGCCGCAGCGCGTCGAAGTCCGCCAACAGCGTGCGGACGGCGGGTGCCAGCGGGACCAGCCTCACGGTGATGGCGGTGGCGACACCGAACGTGCCTTCGCTCCCGACGAAGAGGCCCACCAGGTCCGGTCCCCAGGCCTCGCCGCCGGGGGACCCCAACACGACCTCCGTGCCGTCGGGGAGCACGACATCCAGTTCCAGGATGTGATTGGTCGTGACTCCGTATTTCAGGCAGTGCGGCCCGCCCGCGTTCTCGGCCACGTTCCCGCCGATGGTGCAGGCGGCCTGGCTCGACGGATCGGGCGCGTACTGGAGTCCGTAGGGCAGGGCGGCGCGCGACAACCGCGCGTTCACGACGCCCGGCTCCACCACGGCGCGCCGATCGTCGGGCTCGATGGCGAGAATCCGGTCGAGGCGCGTGAGGACGAGCAGGATCGCGTCCGGATCCGCCAGGGCGCCGCCCGACAGCCCGGTGCCGGCGCCGCGCGGGACGAACGGCACGCCGTGATGCGCGAGCACGCGGATCACGCGCACGACTTCCTCGCGTGATGCCGGTAGAACCACGGCGGCCGGCAGGGCGTGCAACGTGGGAAGCCCGTCCGACGCGTAGGTCTCCCGCTCGGCGCGCCGCCGCCGCACCCAGCGGGGCCCCACGATGCCGGACACCGCGTCGAGGGCGTGCGGGAGGGCGCTCATGGGTCGGTGACGATGTCGCCGGTGCGTCCGCCCCCGCCGTTCCCGCGGGCGCGCACGTGCACGGTGACGCGGCGGCGCAGCTCCTCGTTCAGCGGCCGCAGGAGGCGGTGCAACTGGGTCAGCCGCTCGAGGGTGGACCGCAGGCCGAGCAGCTCCTGTTTGACCTCCCCATCGAGTTCCAGCGCGGCGGACACCTGAAAGGACAGCTGCTTGGGGTCGCGGGCCAGATCGAGCTGGTCGGTCCCGCGATCGTTGAGGAGTTCCATCCCTTCCACGAACTGCTGGAACCCGCCGCGCACCTGGGTGGCCAGCTCCGCCAACTGTGGTGGCTCGACGTCGTCGTCGTCGAACGTCTCCACGCGGGCGCACCGGTAGGGGAGATCGGTCGTGAGCACGTCGAGCAGCACGTAGCGGTCTTCACCGAGCGCGAGGATGTGCGAGCGGCCGTCGGGCAGGAGCCGTGACTCCTGCACTATTGCGGAGCAGCCGACGGTGCCCAACTCGGGCGTGGGGTCCGTCCCCTCGACGGTCTTGACGAAGGAGACGCCGAACCGGCGGTTCCCCTCGAGGCAGTCGGCGAGCATCTGGCGATACCGCGGCTCGAAGATGTGCAGGAGCTGCGGCGTGCCAGGGAACAGGACGATCCCGAGCGGGAAGAGGGGGAGCTCGAGCACGGCCATGGGAGGGAATATACGAAACGGAAGGACGGAAGGACGGAAGGACGGAAGGACGGAAGGACGGAAGGACGGAAGGACGGAAGGACGGAAGGACGGAAGGATGGAAGGACGGAAGGACGGATCGGCGGGAGGGCGGGGCGACGGTTTGGCGCTGAAAAGGGAACGGGATGCCGACCCGACATCCCGTCCGCCCTTCCGTCCGACCGCCCGACCGCCCTTCCTACGCCGCTCGCCAGAACCCGAGCAGCGCCTTCCCGTCGGGGCTTTGCCGCAGCTTCTCGAACGCCCGCTCCCGGATCTGGCGGATCCGCTCGCGCGTGACGCCCATGATCTCCCCGATGCGCTCCAGCGTCATGCCTTCCGACCCTTCCTCCAACCCGTAATACAGGTAGAGGATCTTGCGCTCGCGGGACGTGAGATACTTCTGGAAGATCCGGTCGATGAACTCCCGCATCAGGCGCGCGTCGGTGTGCTCCTCGATCTCGGCGCCCTCCTGGCCCGCAAATCGTTCCCCCACCGTCGCGGCATCGCGGTCCGTCCGGTCGATCGGGGCATCGAGTGAAATCTCGGCGGCGGTCATGCGGCGTGCCGCGCGCACGTTCTCGGGCGTGTCGTCGAGCGCGCGGGCGATCTCCGCATCGGTCGGCTCACGGCCGAGCTCCTGCGAGAGGTACGTCTCGGTGCGCGACATGCGGATGAGGTGGCTGTTCTGGTTGAGCGGAATGCGGACGCTGCGTGTCTGCTCGGCGAGGGCCTTGAGCACCGCCTGCCGCACCCACCAGACGGCGTACGAGATGAACTTCACGCCCTGATCGGGATCGAACTTGCGGACCGCCTTGAGCAGGCCCTCGTTCCCGATGGCGACCAGCTCCGACAAATCGAGGCCGTGGCCCTGATACTTCTTCACGTACGAGATCACGAACCGCAGGTTGGACGTGACCAGCCGTTCGGCAGCCTTGGTGTCGCCCTTCTGCGCTTTTCGGGCGAGCGCCCGCTCTTCCAACGGGTCCTTGATCAGCGGGAGCTTCTGGATGTCCTGTAAGTACTGGTCAAATGCTCCGGAGGAGGTCGCGCGGAAGAACGCCTTGGACTTGCTCACGCGGAGCCGCTCGGCCATACGCGCCTCTAGGGTGATGGATGGACTCTATCGGAGGCACGGGTGCGCATCCCTGCGACCCGCCATTTTGACCGACGCCAAGACTCGGCGAATATAGGGAAAACCGGGAAGAGCGTCAAGAAAAAATGGTTTTCCACATCACAAAACATTCCAGAGCAAGCGATTTCGCCGTTTATCGACGCGCCCATCGGGGGCCGGCTCCTCCCTCGGTACGCAGCGAAGCAAATCGTTGCAGAATATCAACTTACCAACTGTTGAAATGTTGGGGAACCGCAGAACTCGTTCTTGCTAAAGGAGTTCGGTTACTACGCGCCGAGTACCGACCTGATGGTTTCTTCGGGCGCTGAGAAGGTCCACTCCGGCCCCGCGTTTCGGGCCGCCTGTCCAATGCGTTTCAAGAATGCAAACCTGACAGTACCAGATCTCGCCTTCTTGTCGACGCGCATGGCGTCGAGCAGGGCGTCCGCCGAACCTGCGGGCCGCTCGACCGGCAGGCCATAGGCCTCCAGCGCGTCCGCGAGGGCGGCGTCGGTTCCCGCGTCGGTGATGCCCAGGCGGGTGCCGAGACGGGCCTCGAGCACCATGCCGATGCCCACGGCCTCGCCGTGCAGCAGGGCATACCCGCCCACCGTTTCGAGGGCGTGGGCGATCGTGTGCCCGACATTGAGGACCGCGCGTTGGCCGCGCTCGTGCTCGTCGGCCGTGACGACGGCGGCTTTGAGCGTGACGCTCCGGGTGACGAGCGACGCGAGCACGTCCGGCTCGGCGTCGAGCACGGCCGCGCGGTCCGCGACGACCCGCTCGAAGTAGGCAGCGTCGGCGATGGCCCCGTGTTTGAGGGCCTCGGCGGCGCCGGCCGCCAGGTGCGGGTGCGGGAGGGTGGCGAGGGTCGTCACGTCGGCGACGACCGCGCGCGGCTGATGGAACACGCCGATCAGGTTCTTGCCCTGGGGCGTGTCCACGCCGGTCTTCCCGCCGATCGAGCTGTCGATCATGGCCAGCAGGCTGGTGGGCACCTGCACGACCGGGATGCCTCGCAGGTAGGTGGCGGCCACGAAGCCCGCGAGATCCCCGGTGACGCCGCCGCCGAGTGCGATGATCGCTCCGTCGCGTCCCAGTCCCACCGCGAGCAGCGCGTCGCTCAACGCCTGCCAATGCTCGCGGGTCTTGTTCCATTCGCCGGCGGGGAACGTCAACAGCTCGCATGGGGCGACGGTGGCGGCGAGGTCGCGCACGCGGGGGCCGTAGTGCTGCGCCACCGTGGCGTCCGTGATCACCGCGTAGCGGGCGGCCGGGCACGTGCGCGCGAGCACCGTGGGCAGTTGCTCCAGGACACCCGGGCCGATCGTGATGTCGTAGGAGGCGTTCCCGAGCGAAACCGTCACCGTCGCCGCGCGCATGCGCCCACGCTCACAGCGTCACGTCACCGGTAATGAGCCGGACCGCGGTGCCGCCCACCGTCACCTCCGTGATGCTCCCGGCCGCATCCGTGCGGACACCCACGGCGATGCGGCTGGGCCGGCCGATCTCTACGCCCTGCTCGAAGATGAGGTCCGCCGTGCCCGCCGTGGGGCGGACCAGTCCGTGCCGCACGAGATAGGCACCGAGGGCGCCGGCCGCGCTGCCGGTGGCGGGGTCCTCCGACACGGCGAGTCCGGGCGCGAACATCCGGCAGTAGGCCGTGGGGTCGCTGCCGCCCGTCAGCGCAAACAGCATGACGCAGTCGGTGCCGAACCGCCGAAGCAACTGGCTCAGAGCCAAGCCGGTGCCGCCGCTGGGCAGCCGGGCCAGCGCCGCGCGCGACGTCACCTGCGCCATCAGCTGGGGAAGGGCGGTGGAGACCACTTGCGGTGCGGGTCCGTCGGCCAGCGTCGCGCCGTCGCCGCCCACGGCCGCCGCGAGCGCGGCGCGGTCATCCACGGTCGGCCCGTACACCGGCGCGGCCTGGGTCATCACGACGTCGGCGGGCCGTCCGTCGGCGAGGGTGACGTCCACCGGGAGCACGCCGCGCCCGGTTTCCTGCGTGACGCGCCCGGTCCCGTTCCGCGGCAGGTGCCGCAGGGCGCCGAGCTCGGCGAGCAGCCACCAGGTCCCGATCGTCGGGTGCCCCGCCAGCGGGATCTCGGCGGCCGGCGTGAAGAAGCGCACGCGGCGCGTCGCGGTCGTCGAGGGAAGCACGAACGTCGTCTCGGAGAGATTCATCTCCCGGGCCAGCGCCTGCATGGTGGAGGCGTCGAGGCCCTCCGCTTCCGGAAACACGGCGAGCGGATTGCCGGCCAGCGGCGTGCGCGTGAAGACGTCGAGTTGGTAGAACCGGTACTGCGGCATTCACCAGGTCCGGTCGGGCACGCCGGCGCGATGGTTGGCGAGGCGGGCGAGCGTGAAGAACAGGTCCGACAGACGGTTCAGGTAGACGAGCAGCACGGGGGCGATCGGCGTACGCTCGTGCAGGGCGACGACGCTGCGTTCCGCGCGCCGGCAGATGGTGCGGGCGAGGTGCAGCAACGCGGCCTTGGGCGTGCCGCCCGGCAGCACGAACGCCGCGAGCGGCGGCAGCTCGGCGGTAGCCCGGTCGATGGCCGCTTCGAGCGCCGCGATGCGCCGCTCGTCGATCTGGGCCTTCGCGAGCGCCTTCGCGACCTTCGCGGGATCCGGGCTGGCGAGCTGGCCGCCGATGGCAAAGAGGTCGCGCTGGATGCTCTCGAGCAGCGCGGCCTCGAACTCGGCGGGGGCCGCCGCGAGCGCAGCGCCGAGGGCGGAGTTCACCTCGTCCACGTCGCCGTACGCCTCGACGCGGACGTCGTGTTTCGACACGCGGCCGCCCCCGAGCAACGACGTCTCGCCCACATCGCCGGTCTTGGTGTAGATCTTCATCGGACGGGAGAAGCTAGGGGCTTCGTGCGGCCGGCGGAAGGCGCGCGGTCGCGTCCCAGAGGGACGCGTTCGCTGCCGTTTCGTCACGCCGTGCGCTACCCCGCGCGCTGCTCGTCCGGTAACTTGCGCCCATGCCCGCTCCGTCTCCGCTGCGCGTTGCGATCGTCGGGTCGGGACCCGCCGCGTTCTTCACGGCCGACGTTCTGCTCGGGCAGACCGAGCAGGCAGTGGCGCTCGACATGTTCGAGCGCCTGCCCGCTCCCTTCGGGCTCGTGCGATTCGGGGTGGCTCCCGACCATCAGAAGATCAAGGGTGTCGTCAAGTCGTTCGACAAGGTGGCGCGCCGTCCCGGGTTCCGGTTTTTTGGGAACGTCGATGTCGGCACGCATGTCTCGCTCGACGAGCTGCGGCAGCACTACCACCTGATCTGCATCGCCTCCGGCGCCCAGACCGACCGCCGACTCGGCATTCCGGGCGAGGACCTCGCGCGCAGCCATCCCGCCACCGAGTTCGTCGCGTGGTACAACGGCCATCCCGAGTTCCGGGACTGCCGGTTCGACCTCTCGGTCCGGCGCGTGGCCGTGATCGGGGTCGGCAACGTGGCGGTGGACGTGGCGCGCCTTCTGTGCCGGACGCCCGACGAGCTTGCCGCGACCGACATCGCGCCCTTCGCCGAGGAGGCGCTGGCCGCCAGCGGCGTGCGCGAGGTGTACCTGATCGGCCGGCGCGGACCGGTGCAGGCGGCGTTCACGAACCCCGAAGTGCGAGAGCTGGGCGACCTGGCGGGGGCGGATGTGTGCGTGGCTCCCAGGGACGTCGCGCTCGACGCCCTGAGCCGGGCCGCCCTGGAACAGTCCGACGACCGCACGCTGCGGAAGAAGGTGGAGATCCTGGAGGAGTTCGCGCAGCGCACTCGCACCGGGAAGCCGCGCCTGCTCACCCTGCGGTTTCTCGCCTCGCCGGTGGAGCTGCTCGACGACGGCGCTGGCGGTGTGGGGGCCCTGCGTCTGGCGCGCAACCGCCTGGAGGACGATGGACGGGGGCGGCTGCGGGCCGTCGCGACCGACGAGTCGGAGGAGTTGCCGGTGGACATGGTCTTCCGGTCGGTCGGGTATCGCGGCGTGCCGATGCCGGGACTGCCCTTCGACGAGAAGGGCGGCGTGATCCCCAACGACGGGGGCCGCGTGCTCGACGCGGGCGCACCGCTGCGCGGGATCTACGTGAGCGGCTGGATCAAGCGGGGTCCGAGCGGCGTGATCGGGACGAACAAGCCCGATGGCGCCGAGACGGCAGCGGCGATGTTGGCGGACGGCGCGCGCGGCGAGACGCTCGAGCCCGCCGCCCCCGACCCCGCCGCGGTGGATGCGCTGGTGCGCGCCCGTCAGCCGGACGCGGTGACGTACGACGACTGGCGGCGGGTGGACGCGGAGGAGGTCGCGCGCGGCAAGCCCGCGGGCCGGCCGCGGGTCAAGTGCATCACCGTCGACGAGGTGCTCGGCGTCCTGGCGCGGCGCTGATCCCGGGGGAGCGCTGCACCCGTCGGCAGCGGCGGGTCCCTCGGGCCGCTGCCGTTCCCGAGTCTCGCGGGCTGGTCGGCGAGGCACCGCTCGCCGGCGCGTCCTCCGGGCACCACCGCTGCCGATTCGTGCAGACGGTCCCTAGCGGGCCAGCTCCACCACCACCGAGTCGATCTGCGCCAACACCTGCCGTCCGGGTACCGTGTGATTGTTGACGATCACCGAGAAGATCAGCGGCCCTCCGCGCGTCCGCTCCACGTAGCCCGACAGCGAGTGGACGTGCTGGATGCTGCCCGTCTTGGCGAGCACCCGGCCCTCGAGCGGCGTGCCGAGAAACCGGGTGCGGAGCGAGCCACGCTGCCCGGACCGGGGCAGGGCGCGCAGGAAGCCGTCGCGCTCCGCGTGGGACCACATGTAGCGCAACAGCTGCCCGAACGCCCGCGGGCTCACCAGGTTGCCCGTCGAGAGCCCGGAGCCGTCGCTCAGACTGAAGGCGGTGGTGTCGATGCCCACGGAGTCGTGCAGCAATCCGCGCTCCACCGCGAGCCCGGCGCGCCACGACCCCTCGTCGCCGAACCGCTTGCCCAGCAGCTTGAGCAGCATTTCGGCGAACCAGTTCTGGCTCGTGTTGAGGATGGGGAAGATCAGGTCGTCCCGCGGGCGCGAGCAGACCGTCACGAGGGCAGGCGTGTCGCGGGCGGCGCGATAGCGCACGCTGTCGGCGGTCGCGACCGTGGGCCCCGTGACGGCCACGCCGTTGCGGAGCAGCGCGGCGCGGAACGCGTGTGCGAAGTAGAGGTTGGGGTCAGGGAGGGCGAAGTACTCGGTGCGTCCGCGTCCCAGCGCCACGGTGCCTTCCGCCCATACGTTCAGCGTCCCGGGCTCGCGGAAGAAGTCGATCGTCGTGGCCGCTCCCGAGTCCACCGTGCGCGTGCGGTTCTCGAGGCGGACGATCCCGAGGTCGGGCTCCAGGGTGATCGCCGCCGGCCAGCCCGGCGCCGGTCCGGCCTTCCACGCGAGGTTCACGCTGTTGTCGTTCACGCCGAGGGCGGCGACGGGCGACCCGTACCACCAGTTGAGGTCGTACGCTTCCCAGCCGGGGTGCGCGTACTGCGCGTCGAAGTAGCTGCCGTCGCCCACGAGCGCGCCGTCCACCGCGCGGATGCCGCGCGCCTGCACGCTGTCGGCCAGGGCGTCGAGCCGGTGCCAGACCGTTTCGCACGCGCCGGCAACCGTCGTATCGGTGCCGTAACAGCGTTCGGAGAACGACGGATCACCGCGCCCGTAGACCACGAGGTCGCCGTGCAGCACTCCGTCCTCGACGGGGCCCGTACCGTAGACGCTGGTGCTGATGCGGAACGCGCGGGGCAGCAGCACGCTCGCGGCGGCGGTCACGACGAGCTTCGTGTTCGACGCCGGAACGAACAGGCGGTCGGCGTTCCGGGCGTAGAGCACGCGGCCGGCGGTGTCCGTGACGATTACGCCCCAATTGGCCCGATCGAACGGCGCGGTGTCGAGCAGGCGGTCGAGGCGCCGCGCGAGCCGCTGCGCCTCGAGCGCGTGGGGTATGAACAGGGCGACGAGGAGGACGTGCGCGGCGAGGCGGATGGCGCGTCTGTCCATGATGCTCCCAGGGTCCGGAGTGCGAGTGACGTTGACAGTACTGTCTAACCTGCTGAACTTAAAGAAGTTATGCCGCGGCCGTCAAACGGCGGCCGCGCGGTCGCGCTTGGGGAGGGGAGCCGGTATCCGCATTGCTGCGCTGGCGCTCGCGGGCGTGCTCGGAAGTGGCGTCGCGGGCACCCCGCTCGTCGGGCAGGAGGGCCCGATGACGCGCCCCGTGATCCGCGGTCTCGCGTTCCGTGGCAACCGCGCGCTCGACGACTACACGCTGGCGATCTCGATCGCCACCTCCAACTCGAGCTGGTGGGCCCGCACCGGGTTCGTCTCGTGGCTCGGGCTCGGCGAACAGCGGTACTTCGACGAGCGG
>JAOTWJ010000195.1 GCA_029862925.1 Gemmatimonadota bacterium | reverse complement strand
CGATGGCGCCGATCCGCCCGCCCGGATCTTCCAGCACCAGCCGCAGGTGGTTGGTCCCCACCGGCCGCGCCTCCCGCACCGTCGCCCCGGCCACGCCGAACACCGGGGCGGGATTCCCCGCCCCGCACGGCTCGAGGTGGCGCAGCAGCCGCTCGAGCCCGAGATCGACCTCGTCGAGGCGCACGACGGCATCGATGCGCTGGGTCGGGACGAGATCGTCCGGGCGGAGGCGCTCCCGCGCGGTCCCGTTGAACGCCTCGCGGAACGCGCCAACGCGGTCCCGGGTCACGGTCAGTCCCGCGGCCATCCGGTGGCCGCCGAAACGCTCGAGCAGCGGGGCGCAGGCCCGCAACGCGTCGTGCAGGTCGAAGGCCGAGATGCTGCGTCCCGACCCTTTGCCAAGGTCCCCCTCGAGCGCGATGAGGATGGTCGGCCGGGCGTAGCGCTCCACGATGCGCGACGCGACGATGCCGATCACGCCCGGGTGCCACCCGTCGGACGCGAGCACGAGCCCGTAGTCACGGTCGAGGTCGGCGTCGCGCTCGACCGCCTCGACGGCCTGGTCGAGAATCGCCTGGTCCATCTCCTGTCGCTGGGCGTTCATCGTCTCGAGCCGTCGGGCGCGGGCGCGGGCCTCCTCCTCGTCGTCGGTGAGCAGCAGCGCGAGTCCGTCCATCGCATCGCCAATCCGCCCTGCGGCATTGAGCCGGGGCCCGAGCACGAAGCCCACGTGGCCGGCGCGGATGTCCTGTTGGCCGAGCCCCGCGGTCTCGACCAACGCCCGCAGGCCCGGCCAGCGGGTATCGGCGAGCTTGCGAAGGCCGAATCGGGTCAGCACCCGGTTCTCCGCGGTCAGGGGAACCACATCCGCCACGGTCGCCATGGCGACCAGATCCAGGAGATGCAGGGGGAGATGCGGCGGCAGGTCCAGGGCCGGCACCAGGGCCTGCACGAGCTTGAACGCCACGCCCGTGCCGCAGAGATCCGCCGTCGGCGCCGACGGATCACCCCGGCGCGGATTGACGATCGCGTCGGCCGTCGGCAACTCGCCGGGGACGTGGTGATCGGTGATCACCACCCGCACGCCCGCCGCCTGGGCGTCGGCGACGGCGTCCCCCGCCGTCGTCCCGCAGTCACACGTGACGATCAGGGCCGCCCCGGCCGCCCGGGCGGCGGCGACCCCGGCGGGCCCCAGGTCATACCCGTCTCGCAACCGGTTCGGGATGAACGGCACGACCGTGGCGCCCGCCGCCCGCAGCGCTCGCGTGAGCAGCGCGGTGGCGCACTGACCGTCTACGTCGTAGTCGCCGTGGACCAGAATCGGCTTGCCGGCGCGAACCACCTCGCGGACGACCGTGACCGCCCGATCCATGTCGGGCAGGGCGAGCGGATCCGTCAGTCCCTCGAGCACGGGACGGAGGAACACGCGCGCCGCATCCGGCGATCCGTAGCCTCGCTGAATGAGGAGTCGCGCGAGCGTCGGCGGCAGCCGCAGGTCGGTGGCCAGCGCCTGGACCTCCCCCGCGTCCGGCGCCGTCGTGACGTGCCAGCGCGAGGCAGGAATCACGAGGCGGGAATCGTCTCGGCGTTGTAGATGAGCACGCCGCACGCCTCGCACATCACGATCCCTTGCCCGGACTGCAGTTCTTGGCGTCGGTGCATCGGGACCGCCGTGAAGCAGTGCCCGCACGCGTCGCCGCCGTGCATCGCATACAACGCGAGCGGGGCCCGGCCGCGCCGGATGCGTTCGTACTGGCTGAGGGCCTCCTTCGAGAGCCGCTTTGCCGTTTCCTCCCGGTCCGCCCCGGCCTGCTGCAACCGGTCCTGGCACTCGGCCTGTTTGGCGGCGATTGCTTCGCGCGCCGCCGCCTGGCTCGCCCGCAATTCCTCGAGCAGCCCTTCCGCCTCCGTGACCCGTCCCTCGGCCTCCTGCATCTTGTCCGCCGAGCGCATCCACTCGGCCTCCTCACGCGCCAGCACGCTGCGCCCGAGGTCCAGTTCCGCCATCAGATTGGCCGCTTCCTTCGCCCCGCGCACCCATTCGAGGCGCTGGCGGCGGCGCTCCTGGGCCTGGCGGAAGTTCTCGATCCGCTCTTCCAGCTGCGTGCGGCTGGTCCCGGCCTCGTCGATGCCGCGGCGGGCCGCTTCGACCTGCGCCTCGGCGGTCCGGACCGCGTCGTCCAGCTCTTCGAGCGCCGGCTCGAAAGCGGCGAGCTCACCCTTGATGGCCTCCACGAACCGGTCCTTCTCCTGCAGCTCCAGCAACGTCGGTAGCTCAGCGAGCACTGCTCCTCCCTTTGCGAATCACGTTCCACCGAGCCGGGTTCAGGCGGGAAATCTCCCGGCTCAATTGGTCTTTTTCCTGAGCGAGCGTGGCCTTCTCGTCATCGGAGACGAGGGGAAGCCGCCGCTCCAGGTCCAACAACTGCCGCTCCAACCGGCGGCTCAGCAGTCGGTCCACGGAACCCGCCACCACGGCGTACCGGTCCGGCGGGTGCCAGGCTTCATCGAGCAGGCCGGCGAGCAGCACCCGCGCCTCCCCGTCGAGCGTCTCCAGGAGGGTCGCGGGCGCCACGTCGGCCGGCAACGCCACCACCGCCTCGAACAGGGCGGCGTCCGGTTGGCGGAGCATCGTTCGGTCGGTCACCAGCGCGGATACCCGCTCGCGCATCTCGGCGTCCTGCAGCATCACCCGAATCAAGTCGCGCTCGGGACCGCCGCGGCCACGTGGGGTGCCTTCCCTCGCCGGTCCCGGTTCGGCGCGGCGACGCACCGGCTGCGGCCGGTCGGCCGCCTCGCGTAACACGACGTCGCGGCTCACACCCAGCGCCTCCCCCACCCGGCTCACGTACAGGTCCCGGGTCACGGGATCGGCGGCGGCGCGCAAGGTCGGCAGTAGCCGGTCGAGCGCCCGGCGGCGGCCGTCCAACGTCTGCAGCCACCCCTTCCGCTCCAGCAGCTGGAGCTTGCGCTCGAACACGTCCACCCCGTCCCGGAGCACCCGCTCAACGGCAGCCGCCCCGCCCGTCTGCACCAGCGTGTCGGGGTCCTCGCCCTCGGGCATCGTCGCCACCCCGACGCTGATGCCGGCCCGCAGCAGCTCGTCCGCGGTGCGAAACGTGGCCCGCAGGCCGGCGGCGTCGCTGTCGAACAGTAACGTGACGCGCTCGGTAAACCGGCGGAGCAGTTTTCCCTGATCCGGCGTGAACCCGGTTCCGAGCGGCGCGACCACGTGTTCGAGCCCCGCCAGCACCAGCCGGAGCACATCGAAATAGCCTTCGACGAGCACCGCGTGCTCCGCCCGCCGAATGGGGTGTTTCGCCCCGTGCAGGTTGTACAGCAGCCGTCCCTTGTGAAACACGTCCGACTCGGGGGAATTGAGGTACTTGGGCTCACCGTCGCCTATCACGCGCCCGCCGAATCCCACCACGCGCCCGCGCAGGTCGTGGATCGGGAACAGCAGGCGACCCCAGAATCGCGCGCGCAGGGCGCCGTCGTCCCGGCGGAGCGCGAGTCCGGCGCCGAGCAGGACCTCGTCCGCGATCCCCAGCTTGCGCATCGCCTCCAGAAACGCCTTGCCGGGCGGCGCGTACCCCAGTCCGTACGGGGCCAACGCCTCGAGGGCGTAGCCCCGACCCGTCACGTAGCGCCGGGCCGCCGCGGCCTCCGACGACTCGGCGAGCTGCCGGGCGTACCACTCGTGGGCCACGGCGACGGCCTCATAGAATGGCTCCAGGGGGTCGGGGCCCGACGCCGTACGCTCGGGAATCGTGATCCCGACGCGTCGCGCGACCTCGCGCACCGCCGTGGGATAGTCCATTCCGAACTTCTTCATGTAGAACGTGAACACGTCGCCCGCCGCATGGCAGACGAAGCAGTAGAACATCTGCTTCTTGGGAATCACGGCGAAGTTGCGGTGCGTGCCGCCGTGGAACGGACACGGACCCCGGTAATCGGCCCCGGTCCGCTTGAGCTGGACGTGTTCCCCGAGCACGTCCACCAGATCCGCGGTATCGCGGACCTGCTCGATGACGTCGTCGGGGATGCTCATCAGGCCAACTCCGCGATCGTGACGCCCGTCCCGCCCTCGCGGGGCGGCGCGAGCCGATGGGCCGCCACCCGCCGATCGGCCCGCAGCACTTCGTCCACCACCTGGCGGAGCACGCCGGTTCCCTTGCCGTGAATGATGCGCACGACCGGCACGTCGGCCAGGACCGCGGCATCGATCGCCCGGGCGACGGCGTCGCGGGCATCGTCGGCCATCAGGCCGCGGAGGTCGAAATCCGTGATCGACGCTGCGCGCCGGTCGTCGGGAGCGGTACCCCCCGGGGCCCGACCAGGCTCCGTTGCCCCGGGGCGGCGCACGGAGGGGCGCCGGGAGACGGAGGGGCTCCCTCTCAGCTCCTCGCTCCCCTTCTTCACGCGCCACCCCTTTTTCGCCAGCTCCATTTCCAGCCGGCTGACCGCGTCGGCTTCGTCGCTGATGCCCTGCTCCACGAGCCGGCGCGCCTCCTTGGCGGTGGCCTCGGACACGGCGGCGCGCGCGACACCGAGCGCCTCCTCCACCCGCTTCCGGGCTTCGAGCAGGAAGCGGCGCGCCTGCTCGCGGCCCTCGCGCTCGAGCTCCGCCTCGCGGGTGGAGGTCGTCCGCTCGCGCTGGCCGAGGGTCTCCCGGAGCGCCGCGAGTTCGCCTTCGCGCTTGGCCAGACGGGCGGCGAGATCGGTAAGCTCCACCTCCCGTTCCGCCACCGCCTGCGTCCGCCGTTCGGCCTCCGCGAGGACCGCATCCAGGCGCCGTTCAGCGGCGGGCGTGCGGGCCTCCGCCCGATC
>JAOTWJ010000194.1 GCA_029862925.1 Gemmatimonadota bacterium | reverse complement strand
GAGCCCGCCGGATCGCCGGACGTCGCGTCCACCAGCAGCTGGCCGGCCCGCCAGGCGCCGTCGGCCGCCTCGAGCACCTCGCGCACCTCGCGGGTGGTCGGCAGACAGGTGATTACCGCGTCGCACGCGGCCACCAGCTCCCGCGGCGTCGCCGCCGCGGTCGCCCCCGACGCGCGCGCGAACGCCTGCGCCTTGGCTGCCGTCCGATTCCACACGGTCGTCGGGACCGCCCGCGCCACGTGCCGCGCCATCGGCGTCCCGATCGCCCCCAACCCGATGAACCCCACGCGCTCCGCCATCGCTCCTCCCCCTGCACCGCTGCCCCGTCATGTCCCAAACGACGAGCCCCGGTCTATCTACCCGGGGCTCACCGTCCGTCCTTCCGTCCCTCCGTCCTTCACACGCCCAGCATCTGCCGCCGCAGCGAGGCGAGCTTGTGCCGGACCGAGCCGTCGATCACGCGGTCACCGACCCGGATGATCACGCCACCCAGGATCGCGGCATCTTCGCGGAAATGCGGCACGACCTCTTTCCCGAGCGATGCCGACAGCCGGCGACGGATTTCCTCGCGCAGGGACTGCTCCACCGGCCGCGCGACGGTGATGCCCGCGTGCACCCGGTTGAACTTGACGTCCACCAAGCTCCCGTACTCGCGGCTGATGGCGCCCATGAGGCCCTGCCGCCTGCGGCGCACGACGGCTGTCACCCAGCGCAGAAACAGCTCCGGCGCGTGGCGCGCGAGCGCGCGCTGCAGCACCTCCGTTTTCACCCTCTTCGGCACCCGGGGTGACTCGAGCATGAGCTGCACCCGTTCGTCCGCGGCGATCGCACCGGCCAGCGCCTCGAGCACCGACGCGAACCGCTCCGTCTGGCCCGCCCGCTCGCCAACCGCGAACAGCGCCTCGGCGTAGTTGCGCGCGACTGCCCGGTCGCTCAATGCCGATCTCCCATGGCCGCCAGATACCGCTCGACCAGCTTCCGGTCGGCGTCGGCGTCGGCGTCGAGCCGCTCACCGATCAGTTTGGCGGCCGCGGCGAGCGACACGTCCACCGCTTCCCGCCGAAGCTCGGCAATGGCGCGTTCCCGCTCCGCCCCGATCTCCTTGCGGGTGCGCTCGAGCACCTGGTCGTGCTCCTCGCGGGCGCGCTGGAGCAGCATCTCGCGCTCCTTGTCGGCCGCCGCCTTGGCCTCCTGCAACAGCGCGTGGGCGTCGTGCCGGGCGTTGGCCAGGAGCCGTTTGTGCTCCTCGAGCGCGGCCTTGGCCTCGCCGTTGAGGCGCTCCGCCTCGTCGAGTTGGCGGGCGATCGTGCGTTCCCGCTCCTCGGTGGCCCGCAGGATCGCGGGCCACGCGAAGCGCTTGAGCAGCAGGAACAGCGCGATGAAGACGATCCAGGTCCAGATGATCAGTCCGGGCTCGAGCGAGAAGGGCCCGCCGCCGGCACCGTCTTCCGCCGCCGCCAACACCAGCATGGGCAGGGTCATGGTCGCCTAGAGAATCTTCGCGACGAGGGCCATGATCACGCCGATGATCGTCGCACCTTCCATGAGGAACGCGATGAGCAGCGCCGTTCCCCGGATGTCAGCCGTCGCCTCTGGCTGCCGGGCGATCGCCTCCGCTGCCTGTCCACCGATCCGGCCCAGGCCGATGCCGGCGCCGATCAGCACCAACCCGATGCCCAAGCCGACGCCAAAGGTGGAAAGATCCACGCCACCGCCCGCCGCGGGCTGCGCCGCATCCTGTACCGCTGCCAGCAGATTCAGCAACATGCGTCGTTACTCCTCGATTTCGGGGGAGAAACGGTTCCGAGTCGCGCTTCCGGTGTGTGCCGGCCGTCTCCCGCGGCCGACCGTTCCGGCGACCTGCCCCTGGCCTGATCGGCCGGCAGGTTTCCCCGGCCACCCGGCCGGGTACGTTGGCAGCGGCGCGAAGCGCGCGGGCCGCTCCCGTTTTCTCCCCCCACCACCCCCCTCCCTACCCACCCACGGGATGACGAAATGGGCATCCCGTCATCCCGTTCTCCCGTAGCTTCAATGCGCATGCTGGTTCACCCCGATCAGCACCGCCGTGATCAGCGCGAACACGTACGCTTGCACCAGGGCCACGATGAGCTCCAGCAGCATCACCCCCAGCACGAGTGTCGCCGACCCGACCCCGATGGCCCAGCGCCAGGCGACGACGTGGCCGAAGAGGAAGACCAGGCCGAACAGCGACAGGATCACGAAGTGGCCCGCCGTCATGTTGCCGAACAGTCGCACGCAGAGGGCAAACGGCTTGACCAGCTTGCCCAGAATCTCGATCGGCGCCATCGCCACGGAGAGGGCGAGGGCGCCGACGCCCTTCAGCCCGGGGATCGCGGGGAAGATCGTCCGCATGTAGCCCTTGAACCCCAGCGCGACCATGCCGCTGACCTCGATGACGACCAGCGCCATCAGCGCCAGTCCCGCCGTGACGGCCAGGTTGCCCGTCACCGTCGCCCCCCACGGCAGCAGCCCCAGCAGGTTGCCGTAGAGAATGAAGAAGAACAGCGTCATGATGTACGGCGCGAAGGCCGCGCCGCGGTGCCCGATGTTCTGGATGGCAATGTCGTTGCGCACGAACAGGACGAACGCCTCCATCGCGTTCGCCAGGCCCTTGGGGGCCCGCTCGTGCGCCCGCTGCCGCTCGAGCGCGCGCCCGGTGAGCCACATGGAAGCGAACACGAGCAGCGCCACGAGGAGCATGAACACGACGTGTCGCGTAGGCGTGAGATTGAGCGTCAGGGACCCGATATGCAGGTCGGGGAGGAATTTGCCGTACTCCCACTTGAACAGCGGGCTGAAATCGATCGCGTAGACATCACCCGTGTGATGCATGATCAACTCGCCGATATCGACGTCGCCTTGCATCATCCCTGCGCGCGCATCCTTCCCAGGAGGATTCGGACCTCATCGAACAGCAGCGGAATCAGTACGCCGAGGAAGCCGATCGCCGTGGCCAGCGGGGGGAACTGCTCCCGAAACCGCAGCACGGCGACCGCGACCAGCGCGACGCCGAGGAGTCGCAGGCCGAGCCCCAGGGCCCAGCGGGCGACCAACTTCGTGTAGGGCGGCACGAGCGCCGGCGTGAGCAGGGCCAGCGCCCCCGTCTCCAACCCGGTCGCGAGCACCCCAGCCGCCATCGCGGCGAGCGCGTGCCCGCTCCCCCACACGGCGAAGGCGAACCCCGTAAGGCCCGCCGTCAGCGCCAGCCCCAGCAACGCGTGCGTCACGCGTCGTCCCCACCCATCAGCCGCCGGTACACGTTCACGGTCGCGAGCGCCGCGCCGACCAGCGCGGCGAGGACCGTAAAGACCGGCAGCGTACCAAGCCACCGGTCGAGCGCCCAACCGCCGGCCATGAAAACCAGAACGGCCGCGGCGAACATGCAACCAAGGCCAGAGTACCGGTAGACCTCGCTGAGCGGTCGCTCCGACCCCCGTGTCGCCCGCATAAAGCCACCGAAATGTACCCCTTGTGAAATATTTCGCAAGCAACGCGGCCCGTGGTTTCACGGGGGTCCGGCGGTTACGATTCGACGCCCAGCCCCGCAACTTCCCGGCGGCCGGGGCGTACCATCACGAGCGGCGGAATGCCTTGCACGGAGGGGACGTGGACACCGAAACCCGGCTGGCCCAGGAACGCGACGTCGAGCTGCTGGACCGTCTGGCCGGGGCGCGTCAGCGGCTGCTCGACCAGGTGCGGCATCGCATCGTGGGTCAGCAGGAGGTGATCGACGGCATCCTCACGGCCATCCTGGCCGGCGGGCACGCGTTGCTGGTGGGGGTGCCGGGGCTCGCCAAGACCCTCATCGTCTCGACGGTCGCCGAAGCGCTGCACCTCAAGTTCGCACGCATCCAGTTCACGCCCGACCTGATGCCCGGTGACATCACCGGGACCGAGATCATGGAGGAGGACGTCGCCTCCGGGAAACGCTCGTTCCGGTTCGTGAAAGGCCCTGTGTTCGCCAACGTCGTGCTGGCCGACGAGATCAACCGGACCCCTCCCAAGACGCAGGCGGCGCTGCTCCAGGCTATGCAGGAGCACGCGGTGACCGCCGCGGGCGCCACGTACCGACTGCCCGAGCCGTTCTTCGTACTCGCCACCCAGAACCCAATCGAGCAGGAGGGCACGTACCCGCTGCCGGAGGCGCAGCTCGACCGGTTCATGCTGGAGCTCCGGGTCCGCTATCCGAGTCGCGAGGAGGAGGAGCGGATCGTGATCGAGACCACGGGGGACGAGCCGCGGGACGTCGCGCCGGTGCTCGGGGCCGACGACCTGCTGGAGCTGCAGCATCTCGTGCGCCGCATTCCGGTACCTGACCAGGTGATCCAGGGCGCCGTGCGGCTGGCGCGCATGACGCGGCCGGGTGAGCCGGACGCGGTGCCGCTGGTGCACGAGTACATCTCGTGGGGCGCGGGCCCGCGGGCCTCGCAGTTTCTGGTGCTCGGCGCCAAGGCACAGGCGGCGATGGACGGCCGGCCCATGGCCGATCTCGACGACGTGCGCGCGGTGGCGTTGGCGGTGCTGCGGCACCGTCTCGTGGTCAGCTTCGCCGCCGAGGCGGCGGGGCGCACCGCCGAGGACATCGCGCGCGAGCTGATCGAGCAGGGGCGCTGGGAGCCGTGATCAGCGGGGCCGCAGCTGCCAGCTCAGCGTGCGCGTCTCGCGGCCGGTCGTGAACACCGCCGCATCCACGGTTCCGGCGACGTCTCCATCCTCTTCTGCGCCCACACCCGCGACAGCGAGCGGCGCCGCGAGCGACACGGTCACCTGGCGTACCCGCTCACCGTCCGCCCGTCCCACGCACGCCACCGGCCGTGCC
>JAOTWJ010000193.1 GCA_029862925.1 Gemmatimonadota bacterium | reverse complement strand
GTCGCCGAGGCCAGGAACTCCGGGCCGGACTCGTGCCCGGCGGCGGCAAGGGTGCGGACGATGTCCAGCAGGTTCTCCGCCCGGGTCTCCAACTGTTCGAACCGGGAAGCCCATCCGTCCGTCGACGAGGGGGGATCCTCCAGCACCGCCGACATCGCGTCCAGGGCCTCGCGCACGTGCAACGCCGTGACCACTTCGCTGCGCGCGCCGACCGTGGACCGGTCGACCCCGTCGAGCACCGGCTCGAGCGCGTCGCGGATCCCGTCCAACACCTGGGGGCCCAACTGCGCTCCCCCGCCGAGCTGGCGGCATCCCTGCGCGAGTGCGATGAGATGCCCCGCGAGATTCCCGCTGTCGACCGTGGAGATGTAGAGGGGATCGAGCGGCCGGAGGTCCGTGGTGTCGTACCAGTTGAAGAAGTGACCGTGGGACCGGCGCATGGTGGTCATCGTCCCCAGGGTCGCCTCCAGCCGTTGCACCATGTCCACGATCCCGATCCAGCCGAAGTCGTGGGCGACCATGGTGCTCAGGAGGTACAACCCCATGTTGGTCGGTGAGGTGCGGGTAGCGACCACCGGCTCGGGATCTTCCTGGAAGTTGTCGGGGGGGAGCGCGTGCTCCTGCGCGTTCACGAACGTCTCGAAGAACCGCCAGGTGCGCCGCGCCACGAGCCGCAGGGTGCGCTCCTCCCCCGGCAAGAGGCGGTGGCGTTCGGCGACCTTCGTGGGCACGCTCAGCCGCCAGGTCAGCACGGGCGCCAGACCCCAGAGGAGCACCAACGGTCCGGCCACCGGCCACGCCTGCGGCTTGACCACGACGAACAGCACGCCGACTCCAAAAGCGAGCACGAGGCTCCCGCGCAGGTGCGCGTAGAAGGCGCGCAGCGTCAGGTCGGCGCCGTAGCGGGCCTGCGCGGCGGGGACCCACTCGAGGAGATGGCGCTGGGTGACATAGAGTCGCGCGAGCGTGCGCCCCACGGCATCCGCGATGTACTGCGCCCGGTGCGCCAGCGTTGCGATCGCGAGCAGCACCTGGAGCGACGCGAGCTTGACGTCTCGGCCCGCGGCGCGCAGGTGGCTGCGCTTGGAGAACCCCTGCCGCCGCGGGATCAGACCGTCGACGACCGGCGTGAACGCCGGCAAGGCGATCGCGGCCAGGAACAGACTCGTCCACAGCAGCGGGGAGACGCCGGGCAACGTCCAGGCGGCGACGGCAAGCAGGACCGACGACGGCTCGGAGAGGCTGCGCCGCAGGTTGTCCAGCATCTTCCATCGGCCGTGCACAGGGATGCGCCCGCGCTGCTTCCCCCCAGGCCCGTGGTCCCGCCGGCCGAGGATCCAGGGGAGCAGCTGCCAGTCGCCCCGCACCCAGCGGTGGGTCCGGCGGACGGCCACCTCGTAGTTGGTGGGGAACTCCTCGAACAAGTCGATGTCGGTCACCAGACCGGAGCGGGCAAACAGCCCCTCGAAGAGGTCGTGACTCAGCAGCGCGTTCTCCGGCACGCGGCCCGCCAGCGCCGCCTCGAACGCGTCGATGTCGTAGATCCCCTTTCCCGTGTAGGACCCCTCGCCGAACAGATCCTGATAAACATCGGAGACCGCCGCCGCATAGGGATCCACCCCCCCGGGACCGGAGACCATCCGCTGGTAGGTCGTACTGCCCGGTCCCGTGGGCAGGGACGGCGTGATCCGCGGCTGGAGGATCGCGTACCCCTCGACCACCCGGCCCAGCTCGGGATCGACGCGCGGGCGATTCACCGGGTGGGCCATGGCCCCCACGAGGCGGTAGGCGGCCCGCCCGGGCAGGCGGGTGTCGGCATCCAGGGTGATGACGTAGCGGACGCCGTCGGGCACGGTGGGCGGTCGGCCCTGGACCGGGATGAACGTGGTATCGGTGGCGCCCCGCAGCAGCCGGTTCAGCTCGTGCAGCTTCCCCCGCTTGCGTTCCCAGCCGATCCACTTGCCCTCCTTGCCGTTCCAGAGGCGTCGACGATGCAGGAGGATGAACCGGTCCCCGCCCTCCGACGAAGTCCCGTACTGGTCGTTGAGGCCCGCAATCCCCTCGGCCAGCGCCGCGAGGAGCTCCTGGTCGCCAGGCATGTGCTCCTGGGTGGCGTCCGTCCAATCGGTGAGGAGGGCGAAATGGAGATGGCCCCCGGGATTCGCCAAGTAGTGTACCTGGAGCCGTTCGATGGACTCCTCGACGTCCGCGTGGTTAGCAAGCAACGTGGGGACGACCACCATGGTTCGCAGCTCGGCCGGCACGCCGCGCGCGAGGTCAAGCTTGCAGAGCGATCGGGGGGGAACGATGACGGCGACCAGGCGATGGACCACGGACACCGCGATATCGGAGGCGGGGACGAGGGCGAGAATCCCCAGGAGGAGGAGAATCGGGACGCCCACCCCCGCGCTCCAGGTCAGGAGCATTGGGCCGGCGAGCACGAGAACGGTGAGGAAGGCGATCAGTCCGAAATAGCCGGAGGTCGCACGGGCGCGCCACGCGCGGCGCACCCGGACGCGCAGCGGCGCGCGATACCCCAACTGCGTCTCGAACGCCCAGCGGCCACGCGACACCAGGTAGTATCCCGGGTCTTCCTCGCGGTGCTCCGGAGTGGCGAGCGCCGCCGACGGCTCCTCTACCCGGGCGGACCGCGCGTCGGGGCTGGGGTTCGGGGAGGCGCGCTCTCGCATACGCCGTGCCTCGCGGGCCAGCGCCACCACCTGGTGCGCCACGTCCAGTTCCGACCAGTCCGAACTCCGGGACAGCTCCTCGACGGCCCCCCGGTATTTGTCACGAGTGGCGAAATCCATGGCGGCGAACCCCGGCACCGCACGGAAGGTCTCGTCCACCAGGCTCACGCTCTCGAAGAACTCCGACCAGCTGATGGAGGACATCCACCGCATGCTCGTGATGATGTTCCGGACCGTGCTGTTCGCGGCGGCCTCAGCCTGATGGGCCTGCGCCACGACTTCGCCCGGGGAGGTCCCCTGGCTGGCCAGGTTCTCGTTCAGCCAGTCGAGGGCCGGTGTGACCGACAGCGTCTGGTCACGGAGCCGCTGCAGCAATTGCACGGCGAACGCGCTGTCCAGAGGACCGTTCCCAAGACCGCCCACCACATCGTCCACGGGCTCCGCCGGCCCGCCACTGAGGCCCAGCAGACGATCCGCCACCGCATCGGCGCTGGCGCGCCCCTGGCGGGCGCGGATGATCAGTTCCGATAGCCGTCGCAGATTTTCCAGCAGGGCGACGCGCAGGTGGATCGCGGTGGCCCACAGTTCACCGATGCCGAGGGGTTGGACGCGCTGGTACGCGCGCACGAAGGCCTTCAGCGTCTCCACATCGAAGCGGCTGTCGGTATGGGCCACGTAGGCCCAGGCCAGCCCATAGACCCGCGGGTATCCTCCGAGATGGTAGCCCTCGGCGATCTTTGGCAGGAGCCGGTAGAAGCCGCGCGGGAGGTGGTCCCGGACCTCCCGGAGCTGCCCGTCCACGACGTGAAAGTTGTCGAGGAGCCACTCCTCGGCCTGCGTGATCTGCCGTTTCTGTCGCACCGCCTCGACGATGTTCCGGTACCCGGCGAGCAGCACCTTTCCGTTCGCGCGGACACGGGGCAGGAGCCGGCGCCTTCTGGCGCGCTCAGCGGCGGTGGGTTGGGCGGCGGCCAGCGTCTCGGCGTGTTGCTGCAGCCGTTCGATGCCGAACACCTCGGCGCGGATCGGCTCCTGCATTCGAGCGGCAGCCGCGGCCGTGGCGTCGACGCCGTTCACGCGGAGTGCGGTGCCCGGACGCCCGAATGGGCGCCCGAAATCAAGGAGTCCTCGTCGCGGGTTCGGTGTGCAGGCATGGGCATCCACTGCTGGGGTCAATGGGGAATGCTGCTACATGGGCCCCCGGTCAATCATACATGATGTCCTCTGGCGGCAACATTGGGTGCGTGCACCGGTCCCCGGGCACGCGGCCTTCGCGGTCGAGGGCCGCCGTCGGCCCGACGGGGCGCAGGTCACCGTGGGGGGACGCCGAGCGCCGCGGGTGAAGGACGCCCGGCTGCGGGAGGTCCGGCGCGACGACGCTCGAGGTCCTGAAGCCCGAGCTGGCCCTACGCGCGCCCGTATGGGCTGTACGAGAGGTGGGGACTCAGTCGCTCAACGCCCGGGCGACGAACTCGTTCAGGTCGGCGAGGGCCCGCTCACCGGGGAATCGACGGCCGTTGATGAAGAAGGTCGGCGTCCCGAACACCCCGGCCTCCCAGGCATCCAGCAGATCGAGCGCAACCACCGGCCGTGTGGCGCGCGTGGCCACGCAGCGCGCAAAGGCCGCGGTGTCGAGCGCGGCCCCCGTCGCCGCCTGATGAAGACCGGTCGGGGACAGGTCGATCGAGTCGCGGAGCAGGACGGATCGATACTCCCAAAACCGCCCTTGGACGTGCGCGCACTCGACGGCGACCGCTGCCGGCAGCGCCCGAGGATGCAGGACGAGATTGGGGAAATTGCGGACCACGTAGCGCACGCTGTCGCCCCAGCGGGCGAGCAGGTGTGGCAGGACCTCCACGGCATGGCGTCGGCAGAATGGACACTGATAGTCCGTGAACTCGATGATCGTGACCCTCGCCGCCGCCGGTCCGGTCGCGGGGCGCCCGCTGGTGTCCACGGCAAAGCGGGGCGCCAGCTCCCACGTCCCCGCCGGGTCCGCCGGACGGCCGCCATCATCGTCCGGATCGCTGAGCGCTCGCACGCCGACATAGACGCCGAGCCCCGCCACGATCCCGGCGAGCACGGCGGCCGTCACCGTCAGCCCGCGGAGCGAGAGACCGATCGTGAAATCGTCACCTTGGCGCGCGATACGCATGCCCGGATAGTCGTGTCGTCGACGCTCGCCGTCCAGTACAAAAGGGATTCGTTCACTCTGGATTCCGACTTGCTGGGATTGGG
>JAOTWJ010000192.1 GCA_029862925.1 Gemmatimonadota bacterium | reverse complement strand
GTGCCGCGTCAGCACCTCAGCTCCGACGTGTCGCATGACGGCATGGTGGCCACGATCACCCTGCGTCATCCGCCGTCCAACCTCCTGCACATCGAGATGATCGAGGAGATCAACTCGGCCCTGCTCGCGCTGCGCGGGCAGGCCGGGCTGAAAGTGCTCGTCCTGCGGGGACAGGGCGACGTGTTCTGCGGCGGCCTCGACCTGCGCGAGCACAACCGGGACAAGGTCGGGCGCCTCATGCAGGTTTTCCACCGCGTGTTCGAAACGATGCGCCTGCTCGAGGTGATCAGCGTCGCGGCGGTAAACGGCCGCGCCGTGGGCGCCGGGTTCGAGCTCGCCCTCGGCTGCAACCTGGTCGTCGCCAGCGCGTCCGCTCGGTTCTCCCTCCCCGAGGTGGGTATGGGCGTGTTTCCGGCCGTCGCCTGCGTGGTGCTTCCGCGAGTGTCGCCCCGGCGCAAGGCGATGGAGTGGATCCTGCTCGGCGAGTCGATTGCGGCGAGCGAGCTCGCGAGCTTTGGCCTGGTCAACCGCGTCTTCCCGGAGGGGGACTTCGACGTCGGGCTGAACGGCTTCCTGGGGCAGCTGATCGCGAACTCCGGCCCCGTCATGCAGTTCGCGCGCCGCGCGCAGACGGAATCCTACTACGCGACGTACGAAGATGCGCTGTACAAGGCCGAGAATTTCTACCTGCGCGATCTCATGGGTCTGAGCGACCCGCACGAGGGCGTGCGGGCCCATCTCGAACAGCGACCCCCCCGATGGCGCAACGCCTGAACGTGGCGCTGCTAGCGGCGCTCGTGGCCGGCGCGTGCGCGCGCAAGGCCGACACTGCCCCCGTCCCCGAACCCACGCAGCCGCTGCCGACCGCGGGCATCGCCGGCCAGCAGGTGGCGGTATACCCGCTGACCCTGCTGGCCGCCGAAGAAACGCTGGGGTGGCACGACGCGTTGTCCCCGCGCCGGGCGGCGCTCGATCGGGCCGACAGCCTCATGAGCGCCCTCCTCGTGGAACGGTCCCCGGAAGTCCAGTGGGTGTTGCCGCCGGCGCTGCGCCGGGCCGCCGCCCGGGCGCCCGGGATGCTGGCCGATCCCGATCGGCTGGCCACGGCGCTGTTGCGCGCGCCGAAGCTCGAGCAGATCCCCGATCCGCTCCGCAGTCAGATGCGGGCGCTCAACGGCACCGCGGCCGATCGGTATGCCTTCGTGCCCGCCGCGCTCGTCTTCGTGCGCACGCCCGAGGGCGTCGGGCAGGCCGAGTTGACGCTCGTGCTCGCCGACGTGCGGACCGGGCAGCTGGGGTGGCGCACGGTGGCCCGCGGCGAGGGTGACGATCCGTGGACGGCACTCCAGGCCGCGTTCAAGAAGCTGACACCGGGCCTGCCGTGAGCCGCGTGGTCACGCTCATCCGGGGCGACGGCATCGGCCCGGAGATCGCGGCCGCCGCCGTGCGCATCCTGGGCGAGGCGGGGGCGGATCTGGAGTGGGACGAGCAGCTGGGCGGCATGGCCGCGCTGGCCGACGCCGGCGATCCGTTGCCCGACGCCACGCTGGAGAGCATTCGCCAGCATCGCCTCGTGCTCAAGGGTCCGCTGACGACCCCCGTGGGCACGGGATTCCGGTCCGTCAACGTCGCGCTCCGCCGGGAGTTCGACCTGTACGCCAACGTGCGGCCCGCCCGGACCATCGTGCCGGGTGGGCGCTACGACGACATCGATCTCGTGCTCGTGCGGGAGAACACCGAGGGGCTCTACATCGGCTACGAGACCTACATCACGGTGGGCGGGGACCCCAAGGCGGTCGCGCAGTCCACGGCGATCGTGACGCGCCGCGGGTGCGAGCGGATCGTGCGGTACGCGCTGGACTACGCCGTGGCCCTCGGCCGGCGCCGGGTCACGATCGTGCACAAGGCGAACATCCTCAAGGCGGTGAGCGGGTTGTTTCTCGACGTCGCCCGGGAGGTCGCCGAGAGCTATCACGACCGCGTGGAGGTGAACGACGTCATCATCGACGCCTGTGCCATGAAGCTCGTGCTCGATCCGGGCCAGTTCGACGTACTGGTGACGACGAACATGTTCGGCGATATCCTGAGCGACGAGATCGCCGGACTGGTGGGCGGCCTCGGCATGGCGCCCGGGGCTAACATCGGCGAGACGGGCGCCCTGTTCGAGGCCGTGCACGGGTCGGCGCCCGACATCGCCGGCCGGGGGGTGGCCAATCCCACGGCGTTGATCCTGGCGGCCTGCATGCTGCTGGAGCACATCGGCGATTTCCCCACGGCGCGGCGCATCCGCACGGCGATCGAGCGGACGCTGCGCGACGACGCGGTGCGGACCCGGGATCTGGGAGGCCATGCTTCGACGGACGAGTACACTGTCGCCGTCCTTCGGCGGCTTGCATGAGCGCGAGTGTCCCCGCTGCCATCGTGCGGTGGACCTGCCCTTCGGCGCCCTGTGCGACACGTGCCGGCGGGAGATCGCCCAGCGGGCGGGACGGGTGGCCCGCTGGACGAGCCTGCTCACCACGCTCGCCTTTGGCCTCTACGTGATCGCCGTGCTGCCGCCGGATCGGACGGCGCGGCTCGTGGGGGCGGCGGCGACGGTCACGTGGTACCTGCTGGTCCGGCGCATCGTCCAGCGCGTGGCCAGCGCGTGGTTTCGGGAGCGCCCGTGAGGGATCCATGCCGCTGAGCCTCCTGCATCTCGGCGACCTCCATTTCGGCGGCGTCGCCGACGTCGCGCAGATCGAGGCGGTCGAAGCCCTGGTGCCCGACCTGGAGCCCGACGTGGTGGTGATCGCCGGCGACGTGACGCAGCGGGCGCGGCACGGCGAGTTTCAGCGCGCCCGCGCATTCGTCCGCGAGCTCACGCGCTCGGCCCCCGTCTACCTGCTGCCGGGCAACCACGACGTGCAGTGGTGGTGGCGGCCCCTGCTGCCGTTCGGCGCGACGGCGAAATACGCGAAGTACCGGCAGTACTTCGGGCCACTCCTGGCCCCCACCCTGGATCTGCCGGCGGCGATCATCGCGGGGGTGAACACGTCGCACGGTGTCGCGTGGGGCTCGCTGACGCCGCGGCTGCGGGATGTCGCGGTGAAGGGGCACCTGCCCGCCGCGGAAATCCGCCGGGCGAGCGAGATCCTCGCCCAGGCCCGGCCGGAGCAGGCCCGCGTTCTGGTGTTGCACCACAACGTGCTGCGCGGCGAGTTGTCCGGCCGGATGGGACTCGCCCGCTGGCGGGCGGCACAGCGGCGGATCGCCGCGTCCGGAGCGGAGCTGGTGCTGTGCGGACACGATCACCAGGAGCAGGTGGACACGCTCGACGGCGTGGTGGTGGCCTGCACCGGCACGCTGTCCACCCGATCCCGCGGCGACCGGCCGTCGGTGTTCTTCCGCGTTGTCATTGACGACGACGCGATCCACGTGGAGTACTACCGGTGGGACCGCGCGCCGGGCGTGTTCCGCCGGTCCGACCGCCATCAGTTCGCCCGCCCCCCACGGGGCGTGGAGGCGCCAGCCCCCGCTGCCGGTGACTGACGCGGCGCGTGAGGCCGACCGCACGCTGCTGGAGCGCCGGCTCCGGCACGCCGGGCTGCGCGGCACCGATCGCGTGGTCGTGCACGAGAATCGCGCGGTGGTCGTGTCGGTCAGACGGGACGTGGTGCGCGTGCACCGCGGGTTCGCCTACGCGTCCGATCGCGTGCTGCGCGCGGTGGTGGCGTTTCGCGACGGGGCGAGCGCCGGCCGCGGCCGGGCGGCGCGGCGGGAGTTGCTGGCGTTCCCCGTGCACGACTACGTTCCTCCGGCGGCCGTGGCACGCCGCCGGTCGCGGCTTAGACCCGGCGATCACGAGACCGTGGCGGCCCTGTACGAGCTGCACGCCACGCTGAACCTCCGCCATTTCGCGGATCGGCTGTCCGAGCCCACCTTCCGGCTCTCCGACCGGATGCGGGCGCGGCTCGGCGAGATCGTGGTCGACGACGCGGGCGCCCGGCCGCCGGAGATCACCCTCGGCCGGTGGCACCTGGAGCGGGACGGCTGGACCGAGGTAGCCAAGACGGTGCTGCACGAGATGGTGCATCAGTGGCAGGCGGAGACGGGGCGTCGGCTGGATCACGGCCTGGACTTCCGCCACAAGGCGCGCGCCGTCGGCATCGAGCCGTCGGCCCGCCGCCGGGTGCCGCCGGATGCGCGTGGCGCGCGCCGGTGGATCGACTAAGCGGGAGGATGGATGCCGTTCGAAGGCGTGGATTTCTATGACCTGGAGTCGCTCCTCAACGAGGAGGAGCGCGCCGTCCGCGATACCGTGCGCCGGTTCGTGGACGACGAGGTGATGCCGCACATCGGCGAGCACTACATCGCCGGCACGTTCCCGAACGAGCTGATTCCGCTGATGGGGGAGCTCGGCCTCTACGGCGCGAACCTGCCGGAACAGTACGGGTGCGCCGGTCTCAACAACGTAGCCTATGGGCTGATCATGCAGGAGCTGGAACGCGGCGATTCGGGCATTCGGTCGTTCGCGTCGGTGCAGGGCGCCCTGGTGATGTACCCGATCCACGCGTTCGGGAGCGAGGCACAACGGAACGCGTGGCTGCCAAAGCTCGCGAGCGGCGACGCGATCGGGTGCTTTGGGCTGACCGAACCCGACTTCGGCTCGAACCCCGGCGGGATGATCACGACGGCGCGGGAGACGAAGGACGGCTGGGTGCTGAACGGCGCCAAGATGTGGATCACGAGCGGCTCCATGGCCGATGTCGCGATCATCTGGGCCAAGATCGGGGCGCTGGAGGACGTGAAGTCCATCCGCGGCTTCATCGTGCCCACCGAGACGCCGGGGTTCACCGCCAAGGACCAGAAGGGCAAACTGAGCCTGCGGGCGAGCGACACCAGCGAGCTGGTGCTGGAAGACGTGCACGTCCCCAAGGATGCCCTGCTTCCCGACAGCGGCGGGCTC
>JAOTWJ010000191.1 GCA_029862925.1 Gemmatimonadota bacterium | reverse complement strand
GAGGACGGCCACATGACAGGCGCCATGAGCGCGATGCACGAGGTCGGCCGCCGGCACGCGGTGGAAACGTGCCGAGCCCGGCGCGTGCTGATCCCGACCTTTGCCGAGCTGCGCGAGCCGGCGACCGTCGATCCGGTGGTGGTCGAAGCGCTGCGGCCCGTGGACCTTCAGGCCGTCCACCCGCTCAACCTCTTTCGGATCACCTGGCACAACGATCTCGCGACCGGCGGGTTCGGCGGCGTGAACGCGGTCGAGTTCCCGGCGGCTCTCACTGGCGTGCGTGCCCGCATCGTCGGACTGATCGGGGCCCGGTTCCCGACGGGGGCCCACAAGGTCGGCGCCGCGTTCGGCTGCCTGGTGCCTCAGCTCGTGCGTGGGGCGTTCGACCCCACGGAGCAGCTGGCCGTGTGGCCGTCCACGGGGAACTACTGCCGCGGTGGGGCCTTCGACAGCGCGCTGCTCGGCTGCCGGTCCGTGGCGATTCTGCCCGAGGAGATGAGCCGCGAGCGGTTCGAGTGGTTGGAGCGGATCGGAGCGGAGATCGTGCGGACGCCCGGCTCCGAGAGCAACGTGAAGGAGATCTACGACGCGTGCTGGGAGATCCGGCGCACGCGGCCCGAGTGCGTGATTTTCAACCAGTTCGAGGAGTTCGGCAACTACCTGTGGCACTATGGCGTCACAGGCCCGGCGGCCGCGGCGTTGTTCGAACAGCTCGCCCGGCCGTTCGACCGGCTCGCGGCATGGGTGGGCGCCTCGGGCTCGGCCGGCACCCTCGCGGCCGGCGACTATCTCAAGCGGCGGCGCCCCACCGTGCGCCTCACCGTCGCCGAGGCGCTGCAGTGCCCGACGCTGCTGCAGGCCGGATACGGGGCGCATCGCATCGAGGGGATCGGCGACAAACACGTCCCCTGGATCCACAACGTGCGGAACACGGATCTGGTCGCGGCGATCGACGATGAAGCCGTGATGCGGGTCTTCCGACTGTTCAACGAGCCGCTGGGACACGGGCAGCTCGATCGCGCGGGGGTCGCGCCCGCAACCCGCGCGCAGCTCCACCTGCTGGGACTCTCGAGCGTGTGCAACCTGCTGGCCGCGATCAAGACGGCCAAGTACTTCGAGTTCGACGAGCGCGACGTGATTCTCACGTCTCTCACCGACTCGGTGGACCTCTACCGCACGCGCCTCGCGGAGATGACGGCGCGGGACGGGCGCTACACCGACGTCGCGGCCGCGGTCGCCTTCGAGCGCTACCTTCTTGGCACGACGACCGATCACCTGAAGGAGCTGCGCTACGTCGATCGCAAGGAGCTGCACAATCTCAAGTACTTCACGTGGGTCGAGCAGCAGGGCAAGACGGTCGAGGCCCTGGACTTGTTGTGGAGTGCGGCCTTCTGGGACGAGCTGCCCGCACTGCTCCCGGAGTGGGATGAGCGCATCGCCGCCTTCAACGCCGAGACCGGGGTGCTGGACATGCTGAAGCGGAACGTGGCCAGCCAGGCGGCCTCGTGAACCCTCCCACCAACTCCCGCTCATGACGAGCCTCCACATCGACCCCGTCGCCGAGGCGCGGCGGTATCAGGACCGGATCGTCGCGTTCCTGCGGGATCTCATTGCGATCCCGGCAGAGAGCCTGCACGAGGGTCCCCGCTGCGAGCGGGTGCGGCAGGAATACCAGGCGCTGGGCCTGGACGACGTCTTCATCGACGCCCTCGGCAATGTGGTCGCGCGGGTGGGGACCGGCCCGCTCACGATCCTGATGGACGGGCACATCGACTGCGTCGGCGTGGGCGACCCCGCCGCGTGGGACTACGATCCCTTCGCGGGGAAGCTCGAGGACGGCAAGGTGTTCGGCCGCGGCGCCGTGGACGAGCTGCCGGCCGTGGCCTGCATGGCCTACGCGGCGGCGATCATGCGCGAGCATGGCCTGCTCGACGGCGTGACGGTCTACCTCTCCGCGAGCATCATGGAGGAAGACTGCGACGGGTACTGCCTGCTGCACCTGATCGAGCACGAGGGGATCCGCCCCGACGTGGTGGTGCTCGGCGAGCCGACCGATCTCAACGTGTACCGGGGCCACCGCGGGCGGGTGGAGCTGGCGATCACCACCCGCGGCGTCTCGGCCCACGCCGCCCACAGCGAGCGCGGCGTGAACGCGGTCTACAAGATCGCCCCGATCATTCTCGACATCGAACGACTCCACGAGGGGCTCCCATCGGATCCGTTCCTCGGCAAGGGGTCGGTGGTCGTCTCGTCCATCGGGTGCACCACGCCGTCGCTCAACGCGGTCCCGGACAGCGCGCGAATCACCGTGGACCGCCGCATGACGGCCGGGGAGACGGTGGACGGCGTGTTGGCCGAGCTGCGGGCGCTGCCCCATCTGGGCGACGCCACGGTGGAAATCCTCATGTACGAGGTGACCAGCTGGCGCGGGACGGCGGCGCGTCAGGAGAAGTTCTACCCCACGTGGGTGCTGCCGGAAGCCCACCCCCTGGTCCAGGGCGTCGCCGAGGCGGTCGGCAGTGTTCTGGGCCGCGCGCCCCGGATTTCCCGCTGGGGCTTCTCGACCAACGGCGTGGCCACGATGGGCCGGCACGGCATTCCGACCGTCGGGTTCGCGCCCGGTCTCGAGGAGCTGGCGCACACCACCGACGAGTGGGTCGCGGTCGAGGATCTGGTCCGCGCGACCGCCGTATATGCCACCATCCCGACGGCTTTGGCAAAGCGCCGGGACCAGCTCGCGGCCGTCCCCGTGGCGGCGCAGGAGTGAGGATGCAGACGACGCTGAAAGGCCGCGACCTCATCACCACGCAGGACTGGTCCATGGCCGAGCTGGAGGCGCTGTTCGCCCTCGCGGCCGACCTCAAGACGGCCAAGCGGGAGGGCCGTCCCACGCCCCTGCTGCCGGCGAAGACGCTCTACATGATCTTCTTCGACGCCTCGACCCGCACACGCAACTCGTTCGAGACGGGCATGACCCAGCTCGGGGGCCATGCGATCTACCTCTCGCCCGATCGCATGCAGATCAGCCACGGGGAAAACGCGCGCGACACGGCCAAGGTCCTGTCGCGCTACGGCGACGGGATCGCGATCCGGCACTGCGCGTACCAGGAAGGGAACACCTATCTCACCGAGGTGGCGCGTCACGCCGACGTCCCCGTGCTCAACATGCAGTGCGACGTGTACCACCCCTGCCAGATCCTCGCGGACTTCCTCACCATCCGCGAGCGGTTTGGGAACACGCGCGGGCTGAAGCTCGGGGTGTCGTGGACCTGCGCCCCCAACTACGTGCGCCCCCTGTCCGTCCCGCAGAGCCTGATCCTGCTGATGCCGCGCTTCGGGATCGACGTGACGCTGGCCTATCCGCCCGAGTTCAAGCTGATGCCGCATATCGAGGAGCAGGCGCGGGCCAACGCGAAAGCGGCGGGCACGACTTTCGAGATCAGTCACGAGTTCGAGGACGCCTTCCGCGACGCCGACGCCGTGGTGCCCAAGTCGTGGGGGCCGCTGGTCACCACGCAGGACGTCGAGGTGGGCCTGCGTCTCATCGAGAAGTACCCCACCTGGCGCTGCGACCAGGAGCGCATGCGGCTGGGCAAGCCGCACATGATCTACATGCATCCGTTGCCGGCGGATCGCGGGCGCGAGGTGGCGGACGAGGTGATCGACGGGCCGCAGTCGGTCGTCTACGACGAGGCCGAGAACCGGCTTCACGTGCAGAAGGCGCTGATGGCGCTCACCATGTAGCGTGACCTCGGCGCCGGAGACGTCGCCGCGATTGCGATGACCGCCTTCCACTTCCGCTGCACCGAATGCGACGCCGCCTATCCCGAGGACCCGGGACTGCTGGTGTGCCCCACCTGTACGGTCCGGCAGGCGCGGGGTGGCGCGCTCCGCGGCGTGCTCCAGGTGGTGCTCGACCGGCTGCCGGACGCCTGGCCTCCGCCCCATGCTCCGTGGCCGCTCGCGGACTGGTGGCCGGTGCGCGACGCCCTGGTACTTCCGCCGTTTCCCGTGGGGGCGACGCCGCTGCTCGACGTGCCCACGCTCCGGGAGCGGCTGGGCACGCCGTGGCTCTGGCTCAAGGACGACACCCGCAATCCCAGCGGCTCGACCAAGGACCGGGCCTCGCTTCTGGTGGTGGCCAAGGCGCGGGAGTACGGTCTCGAGACGGTGGCCGCCGCCTCGACGGGGAACGCCGCCACCGCGCTCGCGGCCGTGGCCGCCGCGGCATCGCTGCGGGCGGTCGTGTTCGTGCCCGCGTCGGCACCGCCGGCCAAGCTGATCCAGCTGCTGAGTTACGGGGCCACGGTATACCGCGTGGACGGCAGCTACGATGACGCGTTCGAGCTGTGCCTCGACGCGTGCCGGACTCTCGGATGGTACAACCGCAACACCGGCCTCAATCCGTTCACGATCGAAGGGAAGAAGACCGTCGCGCTCGAGATTGGCGCCGCGCTCGCGTCCGCTCCGCCCGACGTCGTGCTCGTGCCGACCGGGGATGGGGTCATCCTGTCGGGCGTGGCGAAGGGGTTTGCCGACCTCGTGCGAGCGGGCTTGCTCGCGGGCGCGCCCCGTCTCGTCGTGGTGCAGCCCGAAGGCTCGGCCGGGATCGTCCACGCGCTCGGGGCGGGGACGGTCGACGTGACCGCCGTTCCGGACGCGCACAGCGTGGCCGACAGTCTCACCGTGCAGACGCCGCGCAACGCGCGGCGTTGCCTGTCCGATGTCCGCGCGTCGGGGGGTGGGGGCGTGACGGTCTCCGACGCGGCGATCGTGGCGGCGATCGCGCGCCTCGCGCGGTGGACTGGCGTGTTCGCCGAGCCTGCCGGCGCGGCGGTGCTCGCCGGGCTCGACGCCGCGCTCACCGCGGGACTCGTCGAGCGGGGCGAGCGCATCGTGCTGCTGGTGACTGGCACGGGACTCAAGGATGTCGGGGCCGCGGCGCGCGCGGTGACCACACCCGCGCCGATCCCGCCGAGTCTCGAGGCGGTGCTCGCGCACGAG
>JAOTWJ010000047.1 GCA_029862925.1 Gemmatimonadota bacterium | reverse complement strand
CCAATAATCGCTGCAGGTCGGCTCGACGGCCATCAGGTGCTGGTAGTTGATGATGTTGTACACGCCCGAGCCGGTCAGGGCGAACTCGGAGTCGAATCCGGCCTGATCCATGCCGGACGCCAGGACATCCGCCAGGTTCATGAACCCGTACCCGGTGCCGTACGTGCCGCCGTTGTAGGGCACGTCCGTGTTGTGGGTGACGTCGCGAACGGTGATCGAGCCGCCCGCACCCCACGTGACCACGAAGTCCGCCGGATACCAGGGCGTCATGCCTGCGGCGTCACGGCCGCGCAGGAACGCGCTCACGAACCCGAGGTCCGTGCGGTACGCCGCCGGCGCCCAGATGCGGCCCACGCCGCTGAGCGTGCCGGAGTTCTTGGAGCTGTCCGCCCGGCCCTGAATGGTCGGATCCGGCGGCTCGCTGCCGCCCTCGTCGAACCAGCGGGAGTGCCCCACATAGCGCGCCGTGCCGAACCCGGCCACGCCGTACCGGCCGGAGCCGGTCGAGACCGCCGGCGAGGAATGCGCCATGGGAATCGAGGCACCCGTGAACTGAACCGGCATGCGCACCGTGCTGTCCTTGAAGGTCAGCCCGAGCAGCCGGGAAAGGGCCGAGTCGTACGGCACCAGCGGCGCGGACAGCGAGTACTCGTTCGCCGCCGCCGCGTTGAACGTGGGCTGGCTGGTGCTGGCGGTCTGGTTCACCACGTTGCCGCCCGCCGACATCGTCACATACAGCGTCGGATTCGGGCCGAATCCACCCGCAAACCCGCCGCTGGTCGAGTCGATGCGCACCTGGATATCGCCAGAGGGCAGGGCCTCGAGCACCGCCGCCAGGAAGTCCAGCTTGCCGGCGTTGGTCGGCGGAATGTTGCCGCTGAACGTGCCGTCGTCCGGATTGATCGTCGGCCAGGGGGCCGACACGTCGAGCGGCACGCCGTCGTCACCCGTGACGTTCTTCACGAACGCGGCCGACCGGGCATTGCCCGCCGGGGCGCGTGGGGTGACCGACTTGGTGATCGGCGCGGACTCGAGCGAGCTCGGGCCCGACGCCACGGAGTTCACGTCGAACGCGGTGATCGCGTAGACGTAGGTGATCGAGTTGCGCACGCCCTTGTCCACGAACGCGAACGGCACGCCCGTGTTGGTGAGGCCGGGCTTGCCGCTGTTGACCCCCGTCACCGCCGTGTCGGCGTTGATGACGAACACGGCGCCGCTGGCCAGCTCCGTGCGGCCGCCGACCGGAACCTGAATGACGTCGCCACCCAGATCCACGTCGTTCGTGGGGCCGGTGTTGGTGAACGGGAAGTCGAACGTCACCGGGCAGTCAACAAAGATGCCCAGCTCCGGCGCGCAGTTCCCGTAGTTGATGGCGCCCGTGTAATCCACGAACGACGTCCCCTGATAATCGAACTGGGCGATCAGCTCGAGCGACCCGGACGTCCGGCCGCGATAGACGCGGTAGCCCTCGACGTCGCTCAGCCGGAAGTTGGGATCGAACAGCGGGTTGACCGTGCCGTCCGGCCGGAGCGGCTGACTGGCGGCCTGGTAGTACGGATCGCCAATGGCCTCGGTCGTGGACGGCTCCCACACGATCGTGACCTGATCGTTGCCGGGCACGAGATAGAAGTTGGGCGGCTCGGGCGCGTTCGGCAGCAAGAACCGGTTGTCGAACACGGCCTGCGCCACCAGCGACTTCTGCAGCAGCGACCGCGGCACGGTGACCACCTCGTCCTGCGTGATCACGCCGTCGGTATTGAGGTCCGCATGGCTCACCCAGCCCACCGCCCGATCGATCGCGCGGATCGTGTCGGTGCCGATTGCCAGCGAGTCGGACTGCGGCGGGATGCCGGGCCTCATGCTGGTGCCGATCTGGATGGCCGAGGCCACCGGCGCCGCATGCACGTACGCCACGACGATCGTGAAGACCTCGCCGGGATTCAGCGTGAACGGGCCCGACGCCTGATAGAACCGCGTGTCGGAATCCACCTGGTCCAAGTAGCACAGCCGCGCGCCGATGACGAGCGCCGCGGGAATCGTGCAGGCGTTGTCCCCGGCGGCCGTGCTCACCCGGCCGGAGAGGTAGCGCCACAGCTGCACGACGCCCACCGGATCCGGGAATCCCGTCGCCGCATTCCGCGTGTTGGAGAACATGGTGAGCCCGAACTCGACGCCCGTCACCGGATCGGCGGGGCTCTTCAGGTACTTCACGCCCACGAACCCCGGGGCCGCCGCAAACGGCGGGCCGAAGATGTCGGGCGGGAAGGTCCAGCTCGGCGCCAGCCAGTCGTGCTTGTAGGCGGCCGCCAGACTGAACGGCAGGACCGCCGTCGAGAAGTTGTGCGAGGCATCCTCGACGTCCGGATCCATGAAGAAGGCCGCGTAGGCCTCCTCGATTCGGTAGCCGTCATCCGGGATGTTCACGCCCAGCGTGGTCTGCACCCCGTCCTGAAACCGCTGCCCGATGGCCGCGATCTCGTCCCGAATGGCGGGATCGAGGTTGGCGTACACCGCGGGGTTGGACGCGGTGACGTTGTACATGTTGAAGACGAAGTACAGGATGTCGTCGTTCCCGGTCGGGAAGTTCCACGCGAGCCCGCGCGTCTCGACCAGCACCCCCATGGGGTGCGTGCGGCCGGAGAGCAGGTTCGGGTTGCCGTCCCACGACCGCACCCAGAGGTCCTGCTGCGAGATCACGTTGCGGCCGATCAGGACGTCGGCGTAGATCGCCGTATCCCGCACCACCGCCCCGGGCGGCCAGTCCTGCGCGTCGGCCGGATCGAGCGAGTTGTAAACCGGAGTGATGCCGTCACCCTGTGACTGGGTGCCGCGCGGGTCCATGAAGTAGGCACCGACCGTGTCGTTGGCCCACGAGAACCCGACGTCCCCCGGGATGATGCCGGCCAGCTGCAGGCCGGAATTGAAGATGTACTGGTCCGGGGTGCCTTTGGGCCAGAAACCACCGCCGCCGATCGGGGAGTTGCCCGGATCGACGCAGATCTCGCCCAGGTTGTTGATGCCGCACGCCACCCTGTTCACGAGAAAGACCGTGAACACTTCCGCGAAGAGGTTGAACCCGCTTCGCGAGCGGCGGGCGCCCGGCTCCGGACGCGCGGCCGCGGCGGCGAGCTGGACGCTGAACGCGACCAGCACGACGGCCGCGAGCACGGCGCGCGTCACTCGGCTGAACAGGCGTGATTGCATAGTCTATCAATCCTCAGAGAGCTAGTGACCCCACTCGGGCGGCGTCCCCCGTGGGGAACGCCGCCCGCCGAATCCTCACCTGTTTAGAACCGCAGCTCCACGCCGAGCCGGACGTGCCGGCCGGTCTGGTAGAACGAGTACGGCGCATTGAACAGGTTGTAGTTCGCGTCGAAGGCCGCCACGTACTCCGACTCCGCGTACGTGCCGTCGCCGTTGCCGAACCGGGCCTCGGCGCGCTTCAGCAGCACGCAGTCCACCGGGCCCTGACTCCACTTGGTGCAGTCGTCGGGCAGCACGATCCCCAACGAGCCGTCGGCCTGCTCGACCAGGAAGGAGCCCGCGTCGTTCTGCAGGCGCTGCACTTCCGGATCCGTGTTGAGTTTGCGGGCCAGCTCGTTCACGACGTCACCGGTCTCGGCGAACAGGCTCGTGATCGTGGTCAGGTTGAGCAGGTTGCGGACGTCCGCGAACAGCGTCCATTGCGTGGCGCCGAACTGGATCCCCTTCGTGACCCGCAGGTCGAGCTCCTTGATCCACGGCATCGTCGAGGCGTTGATGGGCTCGGCCGCCTGGCCCGAGAGCCCGAACGCCAGGAACGGCGCCGTCTGCCCGTTGCCGCCATTGATCAGCCGCGTGTAGGGCAGCCCACTCGCCAGCCGGAACCGGAAGAAGGCCCCGCCGTTCTTCAGCACGTTGCCGTACCACGTGCCCTCGGCGAAGTCGTTCGGGAAGGTGAACGCCAGCGCGCCCGAGATGTTGTGGGTGCGGTTGTCGTTCGTGGGCAGCACCGCCTGCGGCGGGTCCACCCGCTCGCCGGTGACGCCGGAGATCTGGCGCGCCGTCGTGCGCAGGTAGCTGAACGGATCGGAGCCGGTGTTCTTGGCGACCTGGAACGTGTAGACCAGGGTGCCGTTGAAGTAGTCCCCGATCCGGCGGATCAGGTTGACGTCCACGCCGCGCACGTTGCCGAAGTCGGCGTTGGTCAGCACGTTGATGTTCTGCTCGCGGCCCTGCAGCGGATCGAAGAACGGCTGCACCCGGGCCGAGAGGTCCGACACCTTGTCCTTGTTGTAGGCCGAGATGTCGAACACCAGATCCTGGCTGAACGCGTGCCGCACGCCGAACTCGAACAGAATCGACTTTCCGAACGTGACGTCGCGGGCGAAGATGTCGTTCGTATTGGTGAACGACAGGTCGTTGTTGAGCCCCGACAGCACGGTGTTGAACTCCGGCGTCTGCACCTGGTGCGAGTAGGACAGCCGGAACCCGGTCTTGTCGGTCACCGGGAACGAGACCCGCACGCGCGGCGACCACGCCGTGTGCGACTCGACCGGAATCAGCGCGGCCGTCGGATTGGCCGGGTCGAAGGCCGGGTCGGTGAAAATGCGCCCCGGCACTTCGGACAGCAGCGCGCCGGTGTCGAAGTAATCCCAGCGGAGGCCCAGCTCGATGACCACGTCGCCGAGGTCGAGCCGGTCTTCGGCGTAGGCGCCGTAGCGGACCGGATCCTCGCTGTAGGCGTCCATGAAGGTCTGCCGCAGCACGCCGCTCGAGTAGTAGTTCACCTTCGTCCGCTGCAGGTCCCCGCCGAACTTGACGCGGTTGTAGCGGTCGAACTGCCAGTCGACGTTGGCACGGCCGATGAGCCGGCGCTCCTGCAGCAGCGTGACCCCGACGTCCCACCCCTGGTTCTGATACCCCGTCGCCTGCGCGTACGGGTTCATGCGGAACGGCTGCGCGTTGCGCAGGTCGCCCCGGTCGAGGTACGACGTGCGGGTGCCCTGATTCGTCCGCATGTTGTCGATCAACTGATCCCAGTCGGCCTGGGACTTGAGCGACCGGATCGTCCGCGGATTCGCGGGATCGTCGTCGGAGAAGTGATCGAAGTCGATCACGAAGTCCATCGGCGAGAGCGCGATCCCACCAAACGGGCTGCGAGTGCCGATTTCGTACTCCTGGGTCAGCGGCCCGGCGATCTGCTTGTCGGTCTGATACGACAGGTTGACGTCGAACGCCAAGGCGCGCTCGGCGCTCCGTATCACCTGCTGCGTCCAGTTGAGGATCAGCCCGTTGCTCCAGTTCCGCGTGCCGGACGTGCGCTGGTACGCATAGCCGGAGTTCCAGTCGCGGAACTGGTCCTGGCTGTACAGCAGCGTGCCGGACACGCGGGAGCCGCTGCCGTACGTGTACTGCAGCTTGCCCTGAGCGGTCGTGTTGGTGCTCCAGTTGTACGGGCGCCGCACGCCCTGGCAGTCCACGCCGAAGTTGCTCGCGGCGTCGCACTGGCCACCGTACTGAATGAACTGCGGGATGTTCACGGTCTGCTCGTCGCTGCCGACCGCCTGCGTGACCGTCGTGTCCAGCCCGCCGAGCACGTAGGTCGGGGTCTGATCGAACCCCTTGCCCCGGAACGCCGACTTCTGGCCCTCGACCGTGCCGGACAAGAAGAACGTGAGGTTCCCCGCCACCGGCCCGCCGATCGATGCCTCGATCCGGTTGAACCCGACGCTCATGCCGTCGCCGAACATCTCGTCGGTCATGTAGGCCAGGTTGCCGTCGAGTTGCGGGCCGCCGGCGCGGGTCACGAACGCGATGACGCCGGACTGCGCGTCGCCGAACTCGGCCCCGACGGCGCCCGTCGTGACGGAGGCCTCCTCCAGCGAGTTGGTGCCGACCGTGAGGCGCTGCGCACCGGTCTGCTGACTGCGCACGAGCGCGCCGTCGACGTACACCGCCGCCTCGCCCGGACGGCCGCCGCGGATGGACAGGCCCTCGGCCTTGCCCGACTCCACCACGCCCGGCTGCAGCGCGAGCACGCCGCGGACGTTGTCGACGCCCACGTTGTCCACTAGGGCCCCGCTCACGATCCACTTCGTGGCCACCTGGTCGCGCGGCACGATCGGGTTCTGCTGCACCGTGACCGTGATCGCGCCCAGCGCGACGGCGCCGGTCAGGTTGAAGTTGACCGTGGCGGTCTGGTCCGCGTTGACGCGGACGTTGCGCACTTCGGCCGGCTGGAACCCGATGAACTGGGCCCGCAGCGCGTACAGGCCGGCGGGGACGTTGTTGATGAAGTAGTAGCCAGCGTCGCTGGTGGTCGCCCCGGCAGCGGTGCCGACGATGATCACCTGTGCGTTGGCCACGGGCTGACCCTGGGGATCAACCACCGTCCCTTCGATTTTGCCGGTCGTGCCCTGCGCCCAGAGCCCGTTGGCTCCGACGGCGAGCGCGACCACCGCCAGCGCAACCCGCGCCAAGCGGCCAAAGGCAGCTCCACTTCTCTCAACCATGGATTGGTCCTCCGGATACGTAAGCAGGCGAAACCGCGCCCTTGGCCGACGACGACCAAAGGTGGCCACTCCCACGGGTACGAGGCACCGAGCTGCGGCCGGAACCGCGGGCACCCGATGTCGGGGAAAGGGGCTGGGTTGTGGGAATGACCGTGAAGCCAGACAACGTACGATGCGTAAGCACGCCCTCCCTTCATGCCGTAAAGGACTCTTGCCGAACCCACAATCTAGGGCGCACTGCCAAACGACGTCAACCCCGGGGGGCAATGGGTGTCCCCGTTTCAGGACATCTCGACCAACCCCAGTCATCTATAGGCGGCTATAGGCAGCGCTTCTCACCGCGCCACGATCAGTGCCGTCTGCAGCACCTTGGGGGTGACCTCCGGCCCGGTCTCCAGCAGCACCACGTTGACTTCGCTGCGCACGCCGTACTCGTCCGGTAGGTAGATGCCGGGTTCGACGGAGAAGCCCACGCCGGGCAGCAGGAGTCGCGTGTCGTTCGTCTCGAAGCTGTCCAGATGAGGACCCGAGCCGTGGAGGTCCAGATCGATCGAGTGACCGGTGCGATGCACGAAGCGATCGCCGTAGCCGTGCGCGGCGATGTGGCTCCGCGCGGCGGCATCCAGCTGGGCCCCCGAGACCTGGTCACCGGCGACGACCGCGGCCCGCAGGCGCGCGATGGCCGCGTCGCGCGCGTCCCGCACGATGGTCCAGACCCGCTCGACGTCGGCCGGCACCTTGGCACCGGAGAACCCCATCCAGGTCTGATCGGCGTACACGGTCTCGTTCGACCGACCGCCCCACAGATCCAGCAGCACGACCTGCTCGGGCTCGAGCAGCGCATCCGACCCCTCGTGCGGCTCGTAGTGCGGACTCGCGGCGTTGGCGCCGAAGGCGACGATCGGCGGATCGATCGTCACCAGTCCCTTCGTGCGCATGCGCTCGAGCACGAGCTGTTGCACCGCGTACTCCCGAGCCGCCCCCGCCTGCTGCACGACCTCGCGCAGGGTCTGGGTGGCAATGCCCGCCAGCGCCTCGGCCGCGTAGCGATGATCGGCCAGCTCGGTCGCCGTCCAGCGCGCGGCAAACAGGGTCACGAGGTCGGCCGAGGACTCGACCGTCCCACCGAGCCGTTCGATCAGCTGCACGACGCCCGCCGGCACCCGGTCGAGATAGGGGACCCCGTCCTCCAGCGACACCTCCATCGCGACGCGCTGGCCGCGCACGACACCCTCGAGGTGCTTGTGCAGTTCCTGCCAGGCGGCGTACGGGCGGACCTCCCCCGGGAAGCCGGTCATGGGCTGGAGCTCGATGCGATGCGCGATGGCGACGGGCTTGCCGGCCACCGGAATGGCCACGAACAGGCGGCGGGTGCCCATGCCCCCGATCCCGAGCAGCCGCCCGGCGACCGGGTTCACGTGGTGGAAGTCATAGATCAGCCACAGGTCGAGCCCGCGCGCGCGCAGCGCGTCTTGCACGGCCGCGAGATCGACCCGATCGAGGATGGCCATGGTGGTCCTCTCGTTCAGTCGTGGGGGCTCGCGGCGCGCCAGACACAGGCCGCATCGCCCCGGGCACGACAGCTCACGTGGAGCATCGCGCCGTGGAAGACGATGAGCTGCCGGAGCAGCTCGGCGAGGGCAGCGCCGAAGAATGCGCACGCCGCCCCGGGATCGCGCTGCCGCCCCGCGTGGAACTCCGCCACGGGCACCGTGCCGTCCCACCGGACGGCGAGGCCGAGCATGCGGTCCGCGCTGCGGGCCACCAGCCGGCGTCCCAGGGCCACCGGCAGGGTTCGCCGGAGGGCGCGCACGGCGCCCGGCAGGCGTGTGACGGCGCGGCGGGCCGCGCGACGGCCGCCATCGGAGAACACCAGCGCGGCGTCAGGCCGGCGCGCGACGAGCCGGATCAGCGCCTGTAGCTCGTCGGCGCTGACGCTGGCGTCGCGGCGCGCGAGACGCTCCAGCCGAACGATCTCCGTCGCCACCGTGCGGTTCAGGCCGAACCGCTTGGCGGTGAGCTCCCCATGGACCTCGTCGAGCGCGTCCGCCACCGGCGCGTCGAGCCGGCGCATCGCCTCGAACAGGCTGAGCGGCACGATGGCGTGGCAGCCGGCCGACGGCACGGCCCGCGACGGGATGGGAGGCGACATGGCGCCGCAAGTTAGTCGACCATCGCCCGCCGCACCAAGAGGCATTGCGCCCCCCCGACGCGGATGGGCATTCTACGAGCCACGCGCCACGGGTCTCCCGCGCGCGGCCGTTCACCAAATCGGAGTGGTCCGTTGACCGACACCCGCCGCGAGGGGTTCGAACAGGAGGCGCTGGCTCACCTCGATACCGTGTACCGGGTGGCGCTGCGTCTCGCGGGAAACGAGTCGGACGCGGAGGACCTGGTCCAGGAGACGATGCTCAAGGCGTTCCGGGCCTGGCACCAATACCAGCCCGGCACCAACGCCAGGGCGTGGCTGCTCACGATCCTGCGCCACACGTTCATCAACCAGTACCGCAGCCGGCGGCGGCGACCGGAGACCGTCGACGTGAGCGACGTGGAGCGCTACACGGTGTTCCGCGAGGTGCAGGACGTCGACCCCGAAGGGACGTTCTTCGACCGGCTGGTGGACGACGAGGTGCTGCACGCCATCGACGCCCTGCCCGAGGAGTTCCGCGACACGCTCGTGCTGTCGGACCTCGAGGGGCTGTCCTATGCGCAGATCGCCGAGGTCACCGGCGTGCCCGTGGGAACCGTGAAGTCCCGGCTGTTCCGCGGCCGACAGCTGCTCCAACGACAGCTCTACGACTACGCGGTGGAGATGGGATACATCAAACGGAGGGCGCCATGAGCGATGCGCCGCGGCGCCTCGACTGCCGGGAAGCCGCCGACCGGCTGTACGAGTACCTGGACGGCGAGCTGACGCCCGCCGACGAGGCCGCAGTGCGGACCCATCTCGCCGACTGTGCGGGCTGCTTCTCGCTGTTCGGATTCGAGAGCGCCTACCTGCGCTTCCTGGAAGCGCGCGCCCGGGCCAGGAACGCGCCGCCCGCGCTAAAGCGGCGGATTCTGGACCAGCTCCTGCTCGATCCGGGTGACGCGGACCCGGCATGACCGGCGGCGGCCCGTGACCGCGTTCGACGCCCTCGTCGTGGGCGCCGGACCCGCCGGCAGCGCGGCCGCCGCGCTGCTCGCCCGCGCGGGCGCCCGGGTCGCCCTGCTCGACCGAGCCGCCTTTCCTCGACCCAAGGCCTGCGCCGAGTACCTCAGTCCCGAGGCCGGCCGGGTACTCGCCGCCCTGGGGGTACTCGAAGCCGTGCGCCGGGAGCCGCACGCACGCCTCACCGGCATGCGAATCGTGAGCCCCGCTGGGATCAGCGTCGTGGGACGCTTCGGGGTCACCCAGGGGTTCCGCCCCTTCACGCCCTACGGCATCGCCATCCGCCGCGAGCGGCTGGACGGACTGCTCGTGGAACGGGCCGCCGCCCTGGGAGCCCACCTGTACGAGCGCACCAGCGCCGAGGAGATGCGCCAGGCCGGCACGGGGCTCGAAGTCGTCGCCCGTGGCGGGACCCGGCGGATCGCCTTGCGCGCGCCGCTCGTGATCGGAGCGGACGGGCTGCACTCCCGCGTGGCGCGGTGGCTGGGCGTCGTGCGGCGCGGGCGGCGCCGGCGGGTCGCGCTGGTGACCCACGCGGCCAACGCGGCCGCCATGACCGACGTCGGCGAGATGCATGTGGGCGCGGACGGCTACGTGGGCCTCGCTCCCGTCGGCGAGGGGCTGACCAACATCGCGGTCGTCGTGGACGCCCGCCGCGTGCCGCCGGCCCCGACGACCCGGGCCCGGCTGGCGGCGCTGCTCGCCCGGTTCCCCGCCGTGGAGGCCCGGCTGCGCGGCGCCCGGTTCGTGTCTCCCGTGCGCGCGGTGGGACCGTTCGCCCGCTGGACGACGCGGGCCACGGCCGACCACGTGCTGCTGGTGGGTGACGCCGCGGACTTCTACGACCCGTTCACCGGCGAGGGCATTTTTGCGGCGTTACGCGGCGCCGAGCTGGCCGTGCCCCACGCGCTCGCCGCGCTGGCCGCCGGCCGGTTCGCCGCGGGCGACCTCTGCGGCTATGATCGGGCGCGGCACCGCACGTTTCGCGGCAAGTGGCTGCTCGAGCGGGCCATCGGCCTCGCGGTGGCGCACCCCCGGGTGTTGGACCACGTCGCCGCGCGGCTCGCGCGCCGGCCGGCGCTGGCCGACCTGCTCGTCGGCGCCACCGGCGACTTCGTACCGGCGGGTCGGGTGCTGCGCCCCGCGGTGCTCACGGGGCTCGTCGCATGACCCCCATCTCCTCCGCCCGGTTTCGCACGCTGCTCGGCTCGTTCGCCTCCGGCGTCACGGTGGTGACCACCCGGGTGCGCGACGCCGCGGCGGGCATGACGGCCACCGCCGTCGCATCGGTGTCCCTCGATCCACCGCTCCTGCTCGTGTGCGTGGACCGTGACTCGGACTTCCATGCCGCCATCACGCGGGCCACCGCGTTCGCGGTCAACGTCCTCGCCGACGACCAGGAACGGCTGTCGCGGCAGTTCGCCGATGCCGCCCTGCCCGATCGCCTCACCGGCGTCCCGCATCAGACGGACGTCCACGGCCTGCCGCTGCTCGACGGCGCGGCCGCGCACATCGTCTGCCGATTGCGGGAGACCTACGACGCGGGAGACCACACCATCGTCGTGGGTGAGGTCGTGGACGGCATGACGTTCCCCAAGGCCCCGTTGCTGCATTTCCGCGGCGGGTACCGCCGCCTCCAATGATCGCGCTCGCGCCGTCGCCGCTCGGCGTCGAAACCCTGGACGACCCCGCATGCGATCCGGCGGTCGCCCGCGCCACGCTGCGCGACATCGCCCGTGCCAACCGGTGGTTCGGCGGCGTGGGCGCCGCCGCGTTCGGCCTCGACCGGCTGCTCGCCGGTGTGTCGGCGCGCCGCCTCACCCTGCTCGACGTGGGCGCCGGCAGCGGCGACGTGGCCCGCGCGCTGCAAGCCCGCGCGCGGCGCCGCGGCATCGAGCTGGTCCCGCTCGCCGTGGATGCGCACCGGATCGCCGCCGGGCTGTGCCGTGACGCCGGACTCCGCACCGCCGTGGCCACGGCGGCGGCGCTCCCGCTCCGGCCGGGGAGCGTGGACGTCGTGCTCGCGAGCCAGTTCCTGCACCATTTCCGGCGCGACGCGGCCATCGCCCTGTTGCAGGCGTTCGCGCGGCTGGCGCGGGTGGGCTTGGTGGTCGCCGACGCGCGCCGCACGACGGCGGCGGCGTGGGGCATCTGGCTGGGGAGCCTCGCCTTCGGGTTTCACCCCGTGACCCGGCGCGATGGCATGTTGTCGGTGCGACGGAGCTGCACGGCAGCCGAGCTTCGCGCGCTCGTCGCGGACGCCGGCCTGCGGGGCACCGTCCATCGACGGCCCGGCTTCCGACTCGTGGCCGTCTGGAGGCGCCGCGATGCGGACGGTTGACCGGCGCGTGATCGCGGCCGCCCGGGATCGCGTGTTCGCGGTCGCCGCAGACGTCGAGCGCTGGCCCGCCATCCTGCCGCACTACCGCTGGGTCCGCATCCTCCAGCGCCACGCCGACTACCAGATTGTCGAGATGGCCGCGTGGCGCCCTTTCGGCCCCGTGGGGTATCCCACGTGGTGGGTCTCGGAAATGCGGACGGATCCCGCGCGGCGCTCCATCACCTACCGGCACGTGCGCGGGATCACCCGGGGTATGGACGTCGCGTGGCACGTTGATGGCGAGGACGGGGCGGCCGAGGTCTCGATCGTGCACGCGTGGGACGGACCCGGATGGCCACTCATCGGGACCATCGCCGCCAACTGGGTCATTGGTCCAATCTTCATTCACGGCATCGCGTCGCGCACGCTCGCCGGCGTGGGACGGGAGGCGGAACGGCAATGAGACGCGTGGTAGTCACGGGCATCGGCTGCGTCACCCCCATCGGGACCGGGGTGGACGGGCTGTGGAACGGGCTGCGGGCGGCCCGGTCCGCCGTCCGCACGATCTCCCGCTTCGACCCCGAGCCGTTCCGCAGCCGCATCGCGGCCGAGATTCCCGACTTCCGCCCGCAGGACCTGCTCGGGGCCAAGGAGCTCCGGCGGTTCGACCGATTCTCGCAATTGGGCGTGGCGACGGCGCGGCTCGCGCTCGTCGACGCGGCGCTCGACCCGGCCCGCGAGAACGGCGACCGCGTGGGCGTGACCATGGGATCCGCGCTCGGCGGCATCGCCCACGCGGAGTCGCAGGCGGCTCGCTACCATGCGGGCGGCCTGCGGGCCGTGGACGCCAACCTCGCGCTCACCGTGTTCGGTGGAGCCGTCTCCTGCAACATCGCGATCGCGTTTGGCTGCCGGGGCCCGAACAGCACGAACGCCATGTCCTGCGCGTCGGGCACCGTGGCGGTGGGCGAGGCGTTTCGCGCCATCCGGAGCGGCGAGGCAGACGTGATGCTCGCGGGCGGCGCCGAGGCGCCGCTTTCGCCATTGTGCTTCGGTGCGTTCGCGCTGATCCGCGCGATGTCCACCCGGAACGACGATCCGGCGTCGGCCAGCCGGCCGTTCGACGCCGGCCGCGACGGCTTCGTGATGGGGGAGGGCGCCGCGGTGCTCGTGCTCGAGGAGCGCGCGCGGGCGGTGGCGCGGGGCGCTCCCGTGTACGCGGAGGTGCTGGGCTACGGGCGCACCAACGACGCGCACCACATGACGGCGCCCAAGCCCGGCGGGCGGGAGGCGGCGCGCGCGATGGCGCTCGCGCTCGCCGACGCGCATCTCGCCTCCGACGCCGTGGCGTACGTGAACGCGCACGGGTCGTCCACGCCACTGAACGACTCCACGGAAACGGTGGCGATCAAGCAGGTGTTCGGCGACCACGCGCGGCGTCTCGCGGTGAGCGGCACCAAGGGCTACTATGGTCACCCGTTGGGCGCGAGCGGAGCGATCGAGACCGCCATCACGGCCCTGGCGCTCGCGCGGGCGTGGCTACCCCCGACGCTGAACCTGCTGACGCCCGACGCCGCCTGCGACCTCGATTACGTGCCCGGCGCGGGCCGGGCGGCGCAGGCCGAGGTGGCGGTATCCAACTCGTTCGGGTTCGGCGGCGTGAACGCGAGCCTCGTGCTCGCCCGCCGCTGAGACCGGATCGCTGGCGCGGCGGCGCCACACCCTCGAGGGGGAGTACCATCATGCGTGCGACGTTGCGGCCGCTCGCGGCCGAGTTCCTCGGGACCTTCGCGCTCGTGTTCGTCGGCTGCGGCGCCGTGGTGGTCGACGCGGCCGGTGGCGGCCGCATCGGCCTCGGCGGTGTCGCGTTCGCGCACGCGACCGTGTATGCCGTGATGGTCACCGCCATGCTGCCCATTTCCGGCGGCCACCTCAACCCGGCGGTGACCTTCGCCGTCTGGATGACCGGTCGGTTGGCGTGGCGCCCCGCCGTGCTCTACGGGGTGACGCAACTCCTCGCCGCCGCGGTGGCGGTCCTCGCCGTGAAGTGGCTGTTCCCGGCGGCAGCCGGACTCGCCACGAGCCTCGGGGTGCCGCGGATCGCCGGGGCCGTCACGTTCACGCAGGCCGTGTTCCTCGAAGCCGTCCTCACGGCGGTGCTCGTGAGCACCGTCTTCGGCACCACCGTCTCCCGACACGCCCCCCGGGTTGGGGGGTTCGCCGTCGGGCTCGTGCTGCTCTTCGTGATGCTGGTGGGCGGGCCGTTGACGGGGGGCGCGGTCAATCCGGCGCGCGCCTTCGGGCCGGCGCTCGTGAGCCAGGACTGGTATGGCCAGCTGGCCTTCTGGCTCGGCCCCGCCCTCGGCGCCGCGGTCGCCGCGTTCGTCTGGGCGAAACTGCTCCTGCCGCTGCCCGGCGACCCGGAGCCCTGACCCGCTGTCCTCCTCGACGTATCGCCTGCGGGCATGGCTCGCGCGGTTCGCGCACCGGCGCGCCGAGGCGGGCGCGGCTCGGGGCGCGCCGCCGGAGCGCTGGCTGCGCGTGGCCTGCGCGCTGGCCCCCGCCTTCGGACCGCCGCACCAGGCCCTGATCGCCGCCCGGCGCCGGGCGGCGGACCCCCTCGGCGCCGTCGAGGTCGCACGGAGCGCCGCGGTCCGGTTCGACGCCTCGTCCGACGCCTGGGTGGCCCTCGGCGACGCCGCGCTCGGCGCGTATCGCACCCGGGATGCGCTCGTCGCCTTCGAGCGCGCACTGGTCATCGAGGAACGGCCCGACGCGGCCTTGGCCGCTGGGAAGATCTACCTGCGCCTGGGCGACGCGGTGACGGCCGGCGCCCGCTTCGCCCGTGCCTACGCCGCGGGCGCCGGACCCGAGGCGCTCCGCGAGAACGCGCAGGCCCTCGCCACCGCGGGGGACGCGGCCGCGGCGGCAGAAGCCATCGCCCTGTGGGAACGGGAAACGGGACGACCGTGGGACGCGTGAACGACTAGCGCTTCCGCTCCCTCCGGATCCGCAACGCGAGCGAGAGCGCATACCCCAGCACGACAACCCCCACGATCACGTAGGCCGCAATCATGAACCCGGTGTTATTGGGCACTGGCGAGCGCCTCCTCGCGCAGCTCCCGCAGCAGCCCGAGCGCGTAGCGCTGCATCAGAAACCCCAGGTAGAGCAGGCTGAACACGGCAACCGAGCTCAACAGCGTCACGAGCATCACCTTCGGCAGGGACGGCGCGCTGGGCTTGAGCACGATCGGCGCCGGGTGGAGCGTGCGGAACAGGTAGACCGTCAGGTGGATGAAGGGCACGAGGATCAGGCCCAGGATGCCGATGACCGACGAGAACCGTGCCCGGATGCCCGGGTCGGTGAGCACATCGCGCAGGACGAGGTACCCCACGAACAGCAGGAAGAGAAACAGCGTGGAGGTGAGGCGGGCGTCCCAGGTCCACCACGTGCCCCAGATGGGCTTGCCCCAGATCGGCCCGGTCGTGAGCATCACGAGCCCGAACGCCACGCCGACCTCGGCCGACGCCGCCGCGGCGAGATCGATGCGTCGGTCCTTGAGCCAGAGGTAGAAGATGCTGAGCACGCCGGTCACCGAAATGGCGAGCAGCGCCCCCCAGGCCGCCGGCACGTGCACGTAGAAGATCTTCTGGGCGGCCCCCTGCGTCGCCTCGACCGGCGTGTACACCAGCGCGCGCACGTAGACGCCCGCGAGCCCCAGGATCGCGAGTCCCGTCACCACACCGCCCCAACGGGCGATCCGAACCGCGCGATCGCGCTGCGTCATTCGTCGACGACCACGTGAAAGAGGGTTGCGGAGAGCGACACGAAGGCCAGATCGAAAGCCGCGATCAACTTAAGCCAGCCCGAGAGGTCGCTCAAGGGCCTCCCCTCGAGCAGGCGCGCGGTGAGTTGCACCCCGCCCACCAGCGGCGGCACCAGGAAGGGCAACAGCAGCAGCGGCAGCATCAGCTCCGCGTAGCGCGTGCGCACGGCCATGGCGCTCAGCAGCGTGCCCACGGCGACGAAGGCCACGGTGGCCATCGCGATGACGAGCACCAGCTCGCCGAAGCGCACCCAGATGGGCACGTCGTAGAACACCACGAACAACGGCAGGCTGATGGCCTCGATGGCGCCGACGAACACCAGGTTCGCGGCGAACTTGCCCCAGAAGATCGCGGCCCGGGGCGCGGGGGTGAGCAGGATGCCGTCGAGCCCGTGCAGTTCCCGCTCGAGCAGGAACGCGCGGTTGAGGCCGAGCATCGCGGCAAACGTGAAGGTCACCCACAGGGCACCCGGGGCGATGTCGCTCGAGGCCACGGCCGTGGGGTCGCGCGAGAAGAACAGCACCGCCAGCACGAGCACGGCAAACACCAGCCCGGACGCGAACGCCGTCTTGGTGCGCCATTCGATCGCCACGTCCTTCACGGCGATGTGCCAGGCGGCCCGCAGCAGCGCCCGCATCGTCAGCCATCCTCCCGCATCAGCTCGGTGAACACCGCCACCGGGTCCCGGCCGGCAAGCGGGTCCTTGGGCCCGAGGCGTCCCCGGGCGAGCCGCGCGATGTGCGTACCCACGCCGCGCAGCTGCTCGAGCTGATGACTCACGATGATCATCGCGGTGCCCCGCTGGCGCAGGTCGGTGAGCAGCTGCACGAGGGTCCGGGTGGCGGCGGGATCCAGGCCGCTGAGCGGCTCGTCGAACAGGAGTAGCCGGGGCTCGTGGAGCAGCGCCCGGGCGATGGCGATGCGCTGCAGCATGCCGCGGCTGAACGTGCCCACCCGGTCGTCCGCCCGGTGCATCAGCCCGACCAGCTCGAGCAGCGTCTCCACCCGGGTGCCGTTGACGCCGTGCAGCCGCGCGAAGAACCGCAGGTTCTCCCGCGCCGTGAGGGCCGGATAGAGCATCGCGTCGTGCGCCACCATCCCCAGCGGGACGCGCCGATCGACGTGGCCGGTGCTCGGGTACAGCAGGCCCGCGAGCACCCGCAGGAGGGTGGTCTTCCCCGCCCCGTTGGGGCCGACCAGCAGCAGCGCCTCGCCGGTTTCGAGGGTCAGGGACACGTCCACCAGCACCGGGCGATACGCGAACCGGCGGGAGATCCCCTCGGCGATGATCACCGGATCAGCCGGCGGCATCGATCCGCGCTTCGAGCTCGGTCAGCGAGAACGGCTTCACGAGGTAGCCGCTGTGCTCGATGCCGAGCATGTCGAAGAGCGGCTGCATGCTGGCATAGGAGGTGGTGACCACCACCCGCAGATCGGGGTGCACGCTGCGGAGGTCGCGCAACACGTCCATGCCATCGGCGTCGGGCAGGCGCAGGTCGAGCACGACGACGTCCGGCGCGAACTCCTTCACCTGGGCCCGTGCCTCGGCCCCGGTGCTCGCAAAGCACAGCTCGAAGCGCTTCTGGAAGTACCGCTGGTACGCCTGCCGCAGGCCCCCTTCGTCTTCCACGAAGAGCACGCGTCGCTTGCCACTCGGTTGCGTCACGGCTTTTACTGCCTCCCGGCTCGATGCGCGCGCACCGCGCGCGCCCGCAATATAAGGCCGGCGGCGCGCGCCGCGACGGCGGCGGGCCCCGCGTGGCACGCGGCGTGCACCCCGCAAGCTTCACTTTTCGCGGGCCGCGGGCCATACTCCCGCGTTCCGAGCGCCGGGCCACCGTGCGGCCCAGAAAGGACCGAAGCATGAGCGACCGGCTCGACACCCTGCTCCACGAGAGGCGGACGTTCCCTCCGTCCGCCGCGTTCCGCCGGGCGGCCACGGTACGCAGCAAGGCCGTCTATCAGCAGGCGTCCCGCCAGCGCCTCAGATTCTGGGCGGCACAGGCCCGGGAGCTGGAGTGGGATCGGAAGTGGACCAAGGTCCTCGACTGGAAGCCGCCGCACGCCAAGTGGTTCGTGGGCGGCAAGCTCAACGCATCGGCGAACTGCCTCGATCGGCACGTGCGGACCGCGCGGCGCAACAAGGTCGCGCTGCTGTGGGAAGGCGAGCCCGGCGACCGGCGGGCGCTCACGTACTGGGAGCTGTATCGCGAGGTCAATCGCTTCGCGAACGTGCTCAAGGGTCTGGGGGTGCGCAAAGGCGACCGCGTGGCCATCTACCTCCCGATGATCCCGGAAGCGGTCATCGCCATGCTGGCCTGTGCCCGCATCGGCGCCCCGCATTCGGTGGTCTTCGGGGGTTTCTCCGCCGAGTCGCTGCGCGACCGGATCAACGACGCCGAGGCCAAGGTGCTGGTGACCGCCGACGTGGGACACCGGCGGGGGCAGTTGGTGCCGCTCAAGAACAACGCCGATCAGGCCGTGGCGGAGTGTCCCTGCATCGCGCACGTCGTGGTGGTGCACCGCGAGCGCGGCACCACGGACGCGGGCCTCGCGCACATGAAGGCCGGGCGGGACCACTGGTATCACGAGCTGATGGATGGCGCCGACGCGTACTGCAAGCCCGCCGTCATGGACGCGGAGGACATGCTCTTCATCCTGTACACGTCCGGCACGACGGGGAAACCCAAGGGCATCGTGCACACGACCGGCGGCTATATGACCCAGGCGCTGGCCACGACCCGGCTCGTGTTCGATCTCAAGGAGGAGGACGTCTTCTGGTGCACCGCCGACGTCGGGTGGGTCACCGGGCACACGTACCTGACGTACGGACCGCTGGCCGCGGGGGCCACGTGTGTCATGTACGAGGGAGCGCCCGACTGGCCGGACAAGGACCGGCTCTGGGCCATGGTCGAGCGCTATGGCGTCACGATCTTCTACACGGCGCCGACGGCGATCCGCGCGTTCATGAAATGGGGCACCGAGTATCCCAAGCGCCGTGACCTCTCGACCCTGCGGCTGCTCGGCACGGTGGGCGAGCCCATCAACCCCGAGGCCTGGATCTGGTATCACAAGTACATCGGCGCCAGCCGCTGCCCGATCGTGGACACGTGGTGGCAGACCGAAACGGGCGGGATCATGATCACGCCGCTGCCCGGGGTCACCACCACCAAGCCGGGGTCGGCGACGGTGCCCTTCCCCGGGATCGAAGCCACCCTGCTCGACGGCAGCGGCGAGGAGATCGCCACGGGTGGCGGCTTCCTCGCGATCACCAGCCCGTGGCCCGGCATGCTGCGGACGATCTACGGCGACGACGCGCGATACCGCCAGACCTATTGGAGCCGGTGGGACGACATCTACTTCCCGGGGGACGGCGCCAAGCGGGACGCGCAGGGCTATTTCTGGATCCTGGGCCGTGTGGACGACGTGCTCAACATCGCGGGGCACCGCCTCGGTACGATGGAGGTGGAGAGCGCCCTCGTCTCGCACCCGTCCGTGGCGGAGGCCGCCGTCGTCGGCAAGCCGCACGAGCTCAAGGGGCAGGCGCTCGCCGCGTTCGTGATCCTGCGTTCCGGCCACCAGCGCACCGGCGATCTGGAAGACGAGCTGCGCGAGCACGTGGTAAAGAAGATCGGCGCCATTGCCCGGCCGGACGACATCATCGTCACGGCCGAGCTGCCGAAGACGCGGAGCGGCAAGATCATGCGCCGCCTGCTCAAGGACATCGCCGCGGGCCGGGCGCTCGGCGACGTCACGACGCTGGCCGACCCGACCGTGGTCGCCGCGCTGAAGACGAAGTACGAAGACGAGGGGTAGCTACCCGACGGCGCGCTCCCAGGCGCGGCGGCGCCATCCCGCCAGCGCCGTGGCCAAGATCGCCACCACCACGATCGCCGACACGATGCACCATCGGCACCAGGCGTGGATCACGGCGGCCTCGAGGTACGTGAGGTAGCCGCTGAACGCGACGCCGACGCCCGCGAGCGCCGCGAGCCCCACCGTGGGCCACCGCTGTCGCGCGGCCGCGCCGTGCAGCCCCACCAGACTCACGGCCAGCATGGCGCCGTACCCCACCACTCCATAGAACGCCACCGGGACGCCAAACAGCTCCCCGTACTCGCTCAGCTGCACGGTCTCGCACGCGCCGTCGCCGCAGGCGAGCACCCCCAGGACCCCGATCTTCCAGAGCCAGAGATAGAGCGAGAGGAACAGCCCGACGAGCGCGAGGACCGCCGCGATCATGCGGTGCGTCACTTGGCGGTCCGCGCCTCCACCCCGGTCACCAGCGCCTGGAGACTGTCGTAGCTCAGGGCCCCGGAAACCCGCAGCGTGCCCACCTCGAAGGTCGGCGTGGCCTGCACGCCGCGCTCCAGGCCCTCCCGCTTGGCGGCCTCGATCTGTCCGAGCAGGCGCCGGCTGTCCACGCAGTCGTCGTACTGCGACAGGTTGAGATTGAGCCCGCGGGCGATGTCCCGCAGCGGCCGCTCGGGCCGTCGCTCGCTCACCCAGCGACGGTGATTGAAGAAGATCTGGTCGTGCATGTCCCAGAACCGACCCTGCTCGCCGGCGCACGCGGCGGCGAGGTGTGCCGCCAGCGCGTTGCGGTGGCCGTCGAGTGGGAAGTCGCGGAAAATCCAGCGCACCCGCCCGGCCGCCACGAGCCGCTGCTTCACATCCGGCCCTGTCAGAATGGCAAACTGCGCGCAGGCCCCGCATTCGAAGTCCGCGTATTCCACGATGGTGACGGGCGCGGAGTCGCTTCCCAGCACGTGCCCCGCAAACGTCCCGGCGGCCACTGGCGCGGGGGCAACCTCCACCACACCGCTTCCTCCGTCACGGCGCGCCATGGCGAGCGCGGCGATGCCCACCACCACGATCACGCCCAGGGCTGCGTAGAACCACTTCAGCTGCTGTCCCGCCATGGCCTGTCATCCTCGTCTTCAAGGGTCCATTCGTCTTGTTGCTGCCGGGCCTCGTCGGCAATCCGGCGGCTTTCCGCGGCATCAGGGGTGTCATACGTGCAGCGCACTTCATAATGAAAGAGCTCGCTGCGGATGTCGCCCAGCACCTTCATCAAATCGGGGCCGGCGGCCAACAGCGCCCCGTCGTCCAGCTCCATGATCCGGACGGCCAGGGTCCGCAGCAGCTCCACCAGGCGCTCCGCGCGCTCCGGGTCGTAGGTCTCCTCCGGCATTCCCAACGCTCCCAACGGTTCGAGGTCGCAATCTAACCGGTTTGCGTAAAAGCTCCCCCCTACTTAGCTTACGGCCGTCATAGCCCAGATTAGACCGAGGAGTTCCAACCGAATGACCAAGAGCAAATCACCGAAGCGGCAGGAGACCACGTCCCGGCTCTTCGACCAGGCCCGAGACGAGCTGTTTAGCCACATCCTGCGTTGCGGGGTGCTCGAGGCCGCCGCCGACGATCAGCGCGACTGGTTCGACGACACGATGGAGTACTTGGCCGAGCGCTACGAGGGCG
>JAOTWJ010000046.1 GCA_029862925.1 Gemmatimonadota bacterium | reverse complement strand
TCACGGCCCCGGCCCTCACGTTGTTTGACCAGACCGTGGGCAGCGGACTGCAGTACAGCACGTCGGGCACGCTGGGCGCGCCCGCGCCGGCCGGGACCGTGGTCCGCGTGACCAGCGCCGATCCGGCGGTGGTGCTGGTGGCGCCCAATGCCTCCACCCCGGGCACGGCGTTCATCGACCTCGCGCTCACACCGGGCGCCACTTCATATGGTTACCACATCCAGGGAGTGGAGGGAGCGACTGGATCGGTCACGGTGACGGCGACGGCGCCGGGGTACACGAACGGCACGGCGACGATGACCGTGGTGCAGCCCGCGCTGGACGTGATCTTCCTGACGACCAGCACGACGAGTCTCTCGCCCAACGATCCGTTCCAGGTGCGGATCGGGGTGCCCAACGCGGCCAATCAGTTCATGAGCATCGAGCAGGCGATCCGCGCGGGCGGCACGCCGGTGACCGCCACCGTGACCAACAGCGACGGCACGGCGGCCCAGCTCGTCACCCAGGCGCAGACCGGCAACACGGTCACGACGACGATTGCCGTGGGGCAGGCGCGGTCGCCGAGCAGCCTGGCCACGGGCGGGGTGGAGTTCGACCCGCTGAACGCTGGCACGACCAGGGTGGACGCCACCATCGCGGGCTTCATCGCGCTCCCGTCGGCGAGCGTGACGGTGACGATCACGGCCCCGGCCCTCACGTTGTTTGACCAGACCGTGGGCAGCGGACTGCAGTACAGCACGTCGGGCACGCTGGGCGCGCCCGCGCCGGCCGGGACCGTGGTCCGCGTGACCAGCGCCGATCCGGCAGTCGTGTTGGTGGCGCCCAACGCCACGACGCCGGGCGCGGCCTTCATCGACATCACCCTTTCGACGGGCACGAGCTCGTTCAGTTACTACATCCAGGGGGTGGAAGGGGCGACGGGATCGGCTGTGATGACCGCGTCGGCCCCGGGGTACACGAACGGCACGGCCACGATGACGGTGGTGCAGCCCGCGCTGGACGTGATCTTCCTGACCACGACCACGACCAGTCTCTCGCCCAACGATCCGTTCCAGGTGCGGATCGGGGTGCCCAACGCGGCCAATCAGTTCATGAGCATCGAGCAGGCGATCCGCGCGGGCGGCACCGCCGTCACCGCCACCGTGACGACGTCGAACGCCGGCGTCGGTCAACTCGTCACGGAATCACTGACGGGCGGTACGGTGACGACGACGATCGCCGTGGGGCAGGCGCGGTCGCCGAGCAGCGTGACGAACGGCGGCATCGAGTTCGATCCGCTCACGGCCGGTGCGACGACCGTGTCGGCCACGATCCCGAACTTCATCGCGCTGCCGAGCGCGAGCGTCGCGGTGACGGTGAGCACACCGACCCTCACGCTGTTCAGTCAGACCGTGGGCAGCGGGTTGCAGTACAACACGTCGGGTACGCTGGGCGCGCCCGCGCCCGCGGGCACCGTCGTGCGGATCACCAGTTCAAACCCGAGCGTGGCGTTGGTGGCACCCGACGCCTCCACGCCGGGCACGCCCTTTATCGACCTCGCGCTCGCAACCGGCGTCAACTCGTTCGGCTACTATGTGCAGGGGGCCGAGGGCGCTACGGGAACGGTGAGCCTCACCGCGACGGCCTCCGGCTACACGGACGGGAGCACCACGGCGACGGTCGCCCCGCCGGCCGTGGACATCATCTTCCTGAATGCGACGACGACGGTTGGGGCCGCGGACGATCCCTTCCAACTCCGCATCGGCGTCCCCAACACCACCAACCAGTTCATGAGCATCGAGCAGGCCATTCGCGCAGGGGGGACGGCGGTTACGGCAACCGTGACCAGCAGCGACGGGGCCGTAGCCCAGTTGGTGACCCAGTCCGTTACCGGTACCTCGGTCACGGTCTCAATCGCGACGGGTCAGACGCGCTCGCCGAGTACCGTGGCCGCGGGCGGCGTTGCGTTCGATCCGCTCGCCGTCGGCACGTCCACGGTGGCCGGCTCTATCCCTGGATTCGTGTCCCTCCCCACCGCAAGCGTGAGCGTGACCGTGAATCCTTGAGGGGGTGGGTGCCACCGATCCCGATACGTGGACTGGAACGGTGGCGCGGGGTTGACGGATGCACCAGCGGGTGCACATTGAACGTGATGTTTGCTGTGACGCTGGGTTTCAGACGACGAATGGATGGTGAGTCCCGCGCGGGGAGCTGGCCTCCTCGCGCGGTTCATGTTTTCGGCACGGGTTCATGAATCTTTAGTCCGGGGGATACCATGCAGTTGGCCAAGAGACTGGCCTGCCTGCCGCTCGCGGCGATCCTGGCGTTTGGGGCCTGCGGCGACAGCACGGGACCCAACGGCGACCTGACGCAGGCCGAAAAGACGGCGCTTGCGCAGCGCTGGTGAATACGGGCGCGTTGGGCGGGTTCGGCGCGTTCGCGGCGTTCGTCGTCGAAACGGTGGGTGAGGTCGGGTCCATCACCCCCGTGGCGCAGGCGGCGATCGCCAAAGCGGCGGACGACGCGATGAGCCTGGCGGCGAGCGCTGCGGCGGGCACCAACTACAGCGCCGTGGGCTTCGCCATCGAGTACACGATCACCCAAGGCACGTTCACGGGGTCCGGCTGGTTCCTGGGGATCGTGGGATGGAACGGGATCAATACCTCGAACAACACGGTCCAGGAACTGGTCGTCGTCGGTGGAGGGGAAGAGGATGGCTCCACCCTGCCCACGTCGACGAGCGGCACCATCGAGAGCGGCGATCTGTTCGCGCTGTACTGGGACAACCCGAACGAGTACTTCGGCACCAGTGGGACCGGTACCATCACTGGCTCCAACTTCGGGAGCGGCGGGACCGACTGCTCGGCGAGTCAACAGGGCATCACAGTCGAGTGCTCCTTCGTCGGCGGCCGCATGAACGGGAACTTCGCGTTCGTGGCCACGGGCGAAGTGGGGAACTACACCCAACCGGCCGTTCAGTTTTCAAGCCTGCCGGCTGTGAAGGTGACAATCGCGATCACACAGTAGCGCGCATCACCTTCTGTTGCGCGGACGCCGCGGGGCATCGGTCCGCGGCGTCTTCCTTGCGACTCCCAGGATCCCCCTCTTGACGGCGCCGCCGGCTCAACCGATGATTGTCGCGTTCCCGGCGGGCGGTCCATGGCCCCCGGGCGTTTTTGCGGTCGTGAACCGTCCTTTTCCCAGCGGAGGACACATGCGGCGAGCGTGGCAGTGGGGAGCAGTGCCAGTGGCATTGGCCCTGGCGGTCGGCAGTTGTGGGGACAGCAGTGGACCAGGCGGCAATCTCAGTCAGGCGGAAAAGACCGCTCTGACGCAGGCGCTCGTCAACACCGGCGGCCTCGGGGGGTTCGGCGCCTTCGCGGCCTTCGCCATCGAGACCATCGGGGAAATCGGCCGTCTCACGCCCGGAACCCAGGCCGCCCTCGTCCGCGCCATTGACGACGCCGTGAGCCTGTCGGTCGCGGGCATCGCGGCCACGGAGTACGACGCCGTCGGGTTCGCGATCGACTACAACTACAGCATTCAGGGGGAGACGTTTCAGGGCTGGTTCCTGGGGGTCGTGGGGTGGAACGGCATCAATACTTCCTCCAACACCGTCAACGAGATGGTGGTGGTCGGCGGGAGCGACTACGAGGGTACGACTTCGCTCCCGACCTCCGCGACCGGCACGATCGAAAGCGGTGACGTGTTCGCGATCTATTGGAACGGCTCGACCGATTACTTCGGCGTCTCCGGCACCGCCACGGTCAGTAGCGCGAACTTCACTGGCAGCAGCACGAACTGCGGAGGCAGCAGTGGAGGCTTTACGGTCGTGTGCTCGTACCAAGGCGGCCGGATGAACGGGAGCTTCGGGTTCACGGCGGGCGCTGAAAGCGGGGACTACACACAACCCAGCGTGCGGTTCGCCAGCCTGCCGGCCGTGAAGCTCACCATCAACGTCACCGACTAGTTCGGCGCTCAGACGTGGCGGAACGCCGCGGCCTCCGGGCCGCGGCGTTTCTGCCGCCTCGACCGGACGCCGGGCCTAGACGGCGTCGAGGGCCTGCCGCAAGTCAGCGATGAGGTCCTCGAAGTGCTCGACCCCCACCGACATGCGGACCAGACCCGGCGTGATGCCCATGCGGACCTGATCGTCGGGCGGGATGTCCGCATGGGTCATCGTACCGGGATGCTCGGCCAGGGACTCCGTGCCGCCGAGGCTCACGGCGAGCTTCACGAGCTTGAGCGCGTTGAGGAACCGGAACGCCCCCACCTCCCCGCCGTCGAGCTCAAACGCAATGAGCGACCCCGGACCCATGCACTGCTTCCGGTAGACGGCGAACTGCGGATCGTCTTCCCGCAGCAGCCCGAGATAGTGGACGGCACGCACTTTGGCATGCTCCGCCAGAAAGTCGGCGACGTAGCGCGCGTTCTTCATCTGCGCCGTCATTCGCATCTTCAGCGTCTCGAGGCTCCGCATCATGAGCCAGCCCGTCCACGGACCGGCCATCGTGCCCATGAACGTGCGGAGCGCGCGGACGGGCGCCATGGCTGACTGCCGCCCGAGGGCCGCGCCCGCGATCAGGTCGCTGTGCCCGCCGATGAACTTGGTGGCGGAGTAGATCACGAGGTCGGCGCCGTGGCGGAGGGGGTGCTGCCACAGCGGACCCAGGAACGTGTTGTCGACCACCACGATGGGAATCGCCCCGCCGCTCGCCAGCGTCCGGGCGAACGCCACCACCTCTGCGATGTCGATCATCGCATTCGTCGGATTCGCCGGCGTCTCCAGGTAGACGATCGGCACCCGACGGTTCCCCACCCCGGTGCGCACCCGCTCGCCGACTGTCGCCATCGCATGCCCCGCCGGGAACCCCACCGGCGTCACTCCGAACTCGGGCAGGGTGGTGGTGATGAAGTGCTCGCTCCCCCCGTAAAGCGGCTCGCTGTGGACGAGCACGTCTCCCGGCCGCAGGTAGGCGAGCAGCGTCGTGGCGATCGCCGCCATGCCGCTTTCGAACGCGGCACAGGCCTCCGCCCCGTCCCACACCGCGAGCCGGTCTTCGAGGATCTCCAGGTCCGGGTTGTTGAGGCGGCTGTAGATCAGGCCGGGCTCTTCGGATGGACCCGGCTCCCGCAGCCCATAGGCTAGCTCGAAGAACGCTTTACCGGCCTCCGCCGTGGGAAACACGAACGTGGAGGTCTGGAAGATGGGACACTTGATGGCGCCCTCGGAGAGCATCGGGTCGTACCCGTAGCTCATCATGATGCTCTCGGGACGCAACTCGTGGCCGCCGATCCGTCGCTTCTTGTAGGTCGCCTTCGGCACGGGATCCCCCGTCATCAAACGTGATCGCACGCTGACGGGAGTCTGTTCGGCCGCAGCTCAGGAATCAAGCCGATCGCGCGACCATGAAGGACCTTTCATCCGGACAATGCCGAGTGCCCTGCTCGGCCTCCGTCCACGGACGCGGGGCGGGCGCGCCGGTCCGGGCTAGGTGGGAAGCCCGCGCGCGATCACCTGCTCCATCGTCTCCGCGAACAGGTCGATTTCCCTGAGCGTCGTGTAGACATTGGGGGTCACGCGGATCCCCGTGCAGTCGGGGTGGCCAATCGGCGTCACGATGATCCGCTGCGTCTTCCAGAGGTGCTCCGTGAGCGCGCCCGGCTCGACCCCGTCGAGACCCACGTTGGCGAGCCCCCCTGCCATGGTCGGGTCGAAGCTGGTGTGCAGGCGCACCCCCGGCTGCCCCTCCAGGCGACGCATCCACCGGTCCCGCAGGTAGCGCAGTCGGGCGATCTTCCGTTCGCCCCCGATGGCTCGATGAAACGCCAGCGCTTCGGCGATCGCGTTGTGATGGGCGGCCGGATGCGTCCCGATCTCCTCGAACTTCCGGATGTCGTCGTCCATCGACGGCGGCGCGGCCATGAGGGGCCAAAGGGCGCGAATCCGCTCCCGCCGCACGAAGAGGAATCCGGTGCCGATCGGCGCCAGCAACCATTTGTGCAGTGACGTGCCGTAATAGTCGCACTCCAGGTCCGCCGACGTGAACGGGAAATGCGCGAACGCGTGCGCCCCGTCGACGATCGTTTGGATCCCCCGGGCTCTCGCCATGCGGCAGATGTCCCGCACCGGGAAGATCTGCCCCGAGAGATTCGTGATGTGACAGAAGTGGAGGACTTTCGTGCGGGGCGTGATGGCCCGCTCGAAGAGCTGCACCAGTGCGCGGGCACTCGGCGCCGGCGTCTGAAACCGCACCTGCCGCACGACGATCCCCTCGCGGCGCGCGCGCTGGTCCCAGGTCGTGAGCATGCGCCCGTAGTCTTGATCGGTGGTCAGCACCTCGTCGCCGCGCTCGAGCGGGACGCCGAGTTGGCAGATTTCCAGGGCCTCGCTCGCGTTCCGCGTGATGGCGAGTTCCTCGGAATCACACCCGAACTCGTGCGCCAGCTCCCGTCGGACGGTCTCCACCTCCGGCTCGAGGATGCGCCACATGTGATAGACGGGCGCCTGATTCGAGAATTCCAGGTAGCGGCGCTGCGCATCCAGCACGACCCGTGGGCTGGGGCACACGCCGCCGTTGTTCAGATTGATCAACGTGCGGTCGAGCGTGAACGCCCGCTGGATCTCCGCCCAAAAGTCCTCGTCGGTTGCGAGCACGTGCGCCGGGCGCGCACCGGCACGCGCCACGGTATCGAGCATCCGCTCGATGCCATCATCTCGCAGCTGCGGCACGAGCGCAGCGGCCCCGCTCATGCCCGCCATGGATCGGAGGAAACCGCGTCGGGTCGTCATCAGGTGTCCGTCCGTGATGTGGCAGTTGCGCGAGATTGCGCCCCGGACGAAAGCCTGTCAATAGCCACTCAACCCGATCCGGCGCGGACTGGCTGCCGGCGGGCCAGAATCACGCCACCCACGAGCGCAATCACCGCAAACGCGAACCACTGGATCGCGTACGCCAGGTGCGGCCCGTTGTCACGTGGGGGGAGCGCCACGATCGCCAGTCGTTCGGGGAGCGCCGGAGGCGGGGTCGTGCGACGCAGCACCAGCGGCAGCAGCGGGTAGCCCCGGGGGAGGGTGTCGGGCCGGACGCTCCACCGGCCGGCCACCGGCAGCAGCACGCCCTCGACAGTGACGGATTCCGCCTCCACCACGGCGCCGCGCTCGACGGTCATCCCATCCGGCGCGTAGCTCCAGCCCCGCAGGACGAGCACCGCACTGCCGTCGGCAAACCGGAGCGGCGTGAGCAGGTAGGCGCCGGGTGCGCCGCGGAACGTCCGGCCGCCCTCGACCACCTCATCGGCAAACGCGAACACGCCGCTCGCTCGGACGCGCCGGAACGTGAGGGAATCGACGGTCGCGACGACTCCGGTGGTGAGCGCGATCGGTGGGGCCGCCAGCCGCGTCTCCAGCGCGGTATTCAGCGCCCGGCGCTGGTCCAGGCGATCGAGCTGCCAGACACCAAGCCGTGTGAACAGCGCGGCGGCGCCGAGGCCGAGGATCAGGGCGGCATACCGCATCAGAACTCCGCACTCACGCCAATGGTGGGGAAGATGCCAATGGCATCCTGCGGTTCGGGGGCGCCCCTCCGCTCGTCCCACCGGATGCCTTGCACGTTCTTGCGCCCGTAGACGTTTTGAACGTCGACGTACGTCACCAGATTCCACGCCCGGAACGTCCAGCGCCGATCCACGCGCAGGTCCAGTGCGTGGGTCGCCGGAAAGCGGGCGGTATTGTAGGCTCCCGGATCCCGCGAGCCGTCGGCGCGAAAGGGGGTATAGGGGAGCCCGCTCCCGAACCGGAACTTGAAGCTGGCCTCCCAGCGGGGATCGAAGCGATAGCCTCCCCCCACGGTGACCGTCACCGGACGCTCGTACGTGCCCGGCCGCTCGACCCCGTCGAGCGCGGTGAAACGGGCGCGTGCGACGGACAGCGCCGCCGTGCCGTACAGCGGGATCTCGGACAGGCGCTTCTGCAGCAGCACTTCCACGCCGCGCGCCGTCCCTCGGCCGTCACTGACCAACGGATCGAATCCGAAGGCCGCGAACCCGTCGTCGTCAGCCCCGCCGAACCCGGCCCCGGTATTCGCCAGCACCAAGTACGGGCGGACGGTGCTGGCGGCGTAGTCCCGGTACCGCTTCACGTAGGTCTCCACGCGCAGGCGCAGATCCGGGCGCAGGCGATGCTCCAGACCCATCACGAGGTGGTCCGCGCGGGCGTGCCGCAGCCGGCGGTTCACCGGGTTGGCGGTCACCCAGACGAACGCCGGAGCCTGGCGGTACACCCCGGCGCTCCACGTCAGGGTGGTCCGCGGACCGAGCGCGGCGCTGAACGAAGCACGCGGACTCCACACGGCCGGCGCATCGAGCGCCGCGAACGCGTCGAGCCGTACGCCGACGGCCGCCCGGAACCGCCCGGTGCGTTGAGCGAGCTCCGCGTAGGCGGCTCCCTTGGTGAGCCAGACGTCCCACGCGGCGGAGTCGGTGGGGAGGGAGTCGCCGAAGTCGGTGACGGGCGCGCTCGGGAAGATCCGCCGCCCACGAGCCAACGCGAGTTTCCCCTGGACCCCGAGGCGGACGTCCCACCCGGCGCCGACCTGCCACGCGAGATCCGCCCGCAACGCCGTCTCCGACTCCCGGGAGTCACTGAGGAAGACGGGCGCGAGCAGCGTGTCGCGCTGGATGAAGCTGTAGTCCGCCAACGTCCGCCCGACGCGCACGTCGAGCAGCGCGCGGGGCAGCACGCGCCGGTACCCGAGGCCGGCCACGTACCGGTTCTGGGCGTTGCCGAGCACCTGCGCGTTGTCGTAGCGCTGATCCTCGGTTTCGTTGAAGAACCGGACGTTGTCGAGCGCGCCGATCACGAATACCGACACCTCGTCGCGCGGGCCGGGTCGTACCACCCACCGGCCAAGCAGGTCCCAATACTCGGGCACGAACCCGAATCCGGCGGCGCGGAACACGAGATCGAGATAGCTGCGCCGGACGCTGAGCAGAAAGGACCCTGCCCCGCCTGTGGGTCCCTCGAGATCCAGACCGACCTGCGACGAGGCAAGGGTGGCCCGTCCGCCCACGCGGTCGGTGCGTCCGTCCTTGAGCTCGATCGCCAGGGTCGACGACAGCCGGTCGCCGTACGGCACCCCAAACCCCCCCGTCGAAAACGTCACGTCCCGCACGAAGTCGAGATTCACGAAGCTGAGAGGTCCGCCGGTCGCTCCCTGCGTGCCGAAGTGGTTGATGTTCTCCACCTCGATCCCGTCGATGAGATACAGGTTCTCCGACGGGGCCCCGCCGCGCACGATCAAGTCGTTCCGCCCCTCGCTCACCTGGACAACGCCCGGCAGCACGGCAACGGCGCGGGCCACGTCTTCGAGGCCGCCGGGGAGCCGCCGGATCTCCTCGTTGGAGAGCACCTGGGCGCTGACGGGTGCCGCCGGGAGCGGCTCGAAGTAGTCGGGCTCGTTGACGATGCCGGCGAGGTTCACCGGGAGGGGTTCCAGCCGCACCAGCACGTCCGGACTGCGCGCGGGCGCGAGCACGACGTCGGCTCGCACCGCCGGCCGGTAGCCGATCGCGCTGACCGCCAGACGCCAGACGCCGGACGGCAGGCTGTCGAGCCGAAACCCGCCATCGGACCCCGTGCGCGTCGCGCGATCCGTTCCGAGCAGGCGCACGAGCGCGCCTGGGACGGGTCTACCCTGCACGGCGTCCACGACCCGACCGTGGAGCTTGGGCGACTGCGCGACGCCGGGCGCGACCCCCACCACACAGCCCAGAGCCGCGAGAGCGGCCGCGCGACCCACGCTCAGGAAGCGCGCCCGACGATCACCTCGGGCCTGAGTCCGAGGAACAAGCCAGTCTCGACGACCCCGGGGCGCGCGCGCAACGCCGCCACGACTCGGTGGGGATCGTCGATCCCCGTCGGAAACCGGCAGTCGAGCACGACGTGCCCTTCGTCGGTCCGGAAAGGCTCGCCGTCGCGGTCGCGCCGCAGCACGGGCTCGGCCCCCAGGGCGCGAATCGCCGGCCCATGGGCGCCGGCACCAAAACGGACCACCTCGACGGGCAGCGGCACTCGCGTGCCGAGCTTCGTCACGAGTTTGGCTCCGTCCACCACGATCGCGAGGCGCCGCGACGCCACGGCCACGATCTTCTCCCGGAGCAGCGCCCCGCCGAGGCCCTTGATGAGGTTCCCGTCGGGATCCACCTCATCGGCGCCGTCGATCGTCAGATCGACGACGGGATGCTCTTCGAGCGTCCCGTGCGGGATGCCCGACAGCACCGCCTGCTGGTGCGTGGCACTCGACGTCGGGATGGCAATCAGGTCCCGCAGATCGCCGGTCCCCAGGCGGCGAGCGATCTCTTCCACGACGAGCGCGGCCGTGGACCCGGTACCGAGTCCCAGCACCATCCCCGACTCGACGAGGTCCACGGCCCGGATCGCCGCGTTGCGTTTGGCGGCCGTGACCAGATCGTCCGTCATCCCCGTACCTCCCGCTCGAACAGGTCCCAGTCCGTGACCCGAACGGCGGGCCGCCCGCGAGCGCGCAACGCCTCCAGGTCCCCGTCGGCCTGCGCCTGCAGGAGCCGCGCGAACCCGTAGGGCGCGTCCGGGATGGCCAGTTCGGCCATGTCCGGGTCGAGCAGCTGCACGAAATGCCCGCGCGGCGGGCCGCCCTTGTGCAACTGACCAGTCGAGTGGAGGAATCGCGGACCATAGCCGACCGTGATGGCCACGCCCAGGCGCCGCGCGAGGGCGGCCCGCAGGCCGGCCAGACGCCGATCCGTCTCCGCGGACGGGTCGAGGAACGCCATCACCGCCACGTAGTCTCCCGGCCGAACGCCGGAGAGCCAGCGACGGACCGTCGCGGCGTCGGCCGCTGGCGCTGCCGGTGCGGCGGTCTCGAGCACACGAGCAGTGTTGGCCTTGCTCTCCGCGACGTTCGGTTGATCGAACGGATTCACCTCGAGGATTGCCCCGGCGATCGCCGTCGCCAGCTCGAACGTGAGGAACTCGGCGGCGATCCCGCTCGGGCCGTCGAGCGCGCCCACATCCGTCGGCGCTCCCGTCGTGGCGAGCCGGTCCAGCAACGCGGCGACCGGGCCCGACGGCGCGCCCAGGGTGCGCACCACGTAACAGCGATCGGGTGCGGCGCCGGTCAGCGTGTCGGGATCCTCGCCCACCACCGGCAGAAGCCCCCGGCCCCGCTTGCCCGTGCTTTCCGCCACCAGCTGCTCGACCCAGAGGCCGAAGCTCGCCAACCCGGCGTCCAGCACCAGCGTGAGCTTGTCCCGGCCCGCCAGCGCCGCCTCCCCGAGCAGGGCACCGAGCTGGGCGGCCCGATTCTCCGGCGCCGGCCGGCGAAGCGCGCGGGCCGCCGTCTGCGCGCGGGCGAGCAGATCGTCCACGTCCGCGCCGACCACCGCGGCCGGCACGAGGCCGAACAGGGACAGCGCCGAGAAGCGCCCGCCGATGTCGGGTGGATTCTGGAACACCCGTCGGAACCCTCGTGCGGTCGCGCTACGATCGAGGACGGTGTCGGGATCGGTGATGGCGAGGAACTGCGCCCCGTGCTGGCCCGAGCGGTCCCAGAAGTAGCGGTCGAAGCTCGCAGTCTCGATGGTGGTGCCCGACTTGGACACGACGAGCAGCAGCGAGCGCTCCATCCCGGCCGAGGCCGCGCGTACGGCATCGGGGTGGGTGCTGTCGAGCAGATGGAGGACGGGAAAGCCCGAGCGCGGTCCGCCCACGCGCCACAGCACCTCGGGCGCGAGGCTCGAGCCGCCCATGCCGCAGACGATCACGCGGTCGAACTCGCTGTGGATCTCCTCCGCGAACGCCGCGAGGTCAACGACGGCGGCCGCCATCGTGTCGCCGACCTCGAGCCAGCCGAGCCGGTCGGCCAGCTCGGGGGTTGCCGGGTCGTCGGACCACACCGAGGGGTCGCGCGCCCAGATCCGCTCGACGACCCGATCGCGGCCGAGCTGCGCCAGGCGCTCCTCCACTCGGGAGCTCAGCGGTCCGCTCATCGTCCGAGGAGGGCCCGCACGTGGCCGACGACGGCTTCCGGTGTGAAGCCGAGCTCGGCGAACAGCCGCTTGGCCGGCGCGGAGGCGCCGAACCGCACGAGCCCGAGGACGTCCCCCCCGTCTCCCACCCAGCGGTACCAGGATTGGGGATGCGCCGCTTCCACCGCGAGCCGGGCGGTCACCGCCGGCGGCAGCACCTTCTCGCGGTACGCGGCCGGCTGCGCCGCGAACAGTTCCATGCTGGGCATGCTCACCACCCGTACCCCGAGCTTCTCCTCGGCGAGGATGCGACGTGCCTCGAGCGCGAGCGGGACTTCGGACCCGCTGGCCAGAATGATGGCCTTGGGTCGGCCCTGCGGCGGGTCGGCCAGCACGTAGCCGCCCCGCAGTACGCCGTCGGCCGCCCCCAACGCCGTCCGGTCGAGCACCGGGAGCCCCTGACGCGTGAGGACCAAGGCCACGGGGCCGTCGTGGCGTTCCAGCGCCACGCGCCACGCGTGCGCCGTCTCGTTGGCGTCGGCCGGCCGCAGCACGATCAGGTTCGGCACGGCGCGGAGCGCCGGCAGCATCTCGACGGGCTGATGCGTCGGACCGTCCTCGCCCAGTCCGATCGAATCGTGCGTGAACACGTAGATCACGTGCTGCCGCATCATCGCGGCGAGCCGAATGGCCGGCCGCATGTAGTCCGAGAAGATCAGGAACGTCGCGCCGAAGGGCACCAGCCCGCGGTGCAGCGCCATGCCGGTGAGCACGCCTCCCATGGCGTGCTCGCGCACGCCGAAGCGCAGGTTCCGCGCCCCCCGATCGCTCGCGGAGAAGTCACCGGTGTCGGCGAGGAGGGTATTGGTCGACGGCGCCAGATCGGCGGAGCCCCCGATCACCTCCGGCACGACGCGCGCGATGGCGTTGAGCACCTGGCCCGACGCGGCCCGCGTGGCCATCGGTCCGTCGGACGGCCGAAACGTCGGCAGGTGGTCCGTCCAGCCCTGGGGAAGTCGGCCCTCCAGCCGGCGCTCCAGCTCCGCTGCCACCTCGGGGTACGCGGTGCGCCAGGTCTGATAGCGCTGCTGCCAGACGTGCTGCATCGCCTCGCCGCGCTCCCGCGCCTTGCGCCACTCGCTGAGGGCCTCGGGCGGAACGTGAAACGGCTCCGTCCACTCCCAGCCCAGATTCTCCTTGGTGAGCCGGACCTCCTCATCTCCCAGCGGAGCTCCGTGCGCGTCGGCCGAATCCTGCTTGTTGGGACTGCCATACGCGAGGTGGGTGCGGACCACCACCAGCGACGGGCGCTCCGTCTCGGCCTTGGCCGCCGCAAGAGCCGCGTCCAGGGCGGCCACGTCGTTGCCGTCCTCGACCTGCTGCACGTGCCACCCGTAGGCCGCGAATCGCGCGGCCACGTCCTCACTGAACGCAAGATCGGTGGATCCTTCGATCGTCACGTGATTGTCGTCGTACAGCCCGATCAGCTTGCCCAGGCGGAGGTGCCCCGCGAGCGACGCCGCCTCGTGCGACACACCCTCCATGAGGTCACCGTCCGACGCGAGAAAGAACGTCCGGTGGTTGATGATCTCCTCGCCCGACCGGTTGAAGCGCGCGGCCAGATGCGCCTCGGCGATGGCGAGACCGACCGCGTTGGCCACGCCCTGGCCCAGCGGACCGGTCGTGGTCTCGACGCCAGGGGTGTGACCGAATTCCGGATGCCCAGGGGTCTTGCTCCCCCACTGCCGGAACGCCTGGAGATCTTCGAGCGAGACATCGTATCCGGTCAGGTAGAGGAGCCCGTACAGCAGCATCGACGCGTGCCCTGCCGACAACACGAAACGATCACGCGCCGGCCAATCGGGGTCCGCCGGGCTATGCCGCAGATGGCGAGTCCACAGGACGTACGCCAGCGGGGCGAGGCCCATCGGCGCGCCGGGGTGGCCGGAATTCGCGCGCTGCACGGCATCCATCGCCAGGGTGCGCAGCGTGTTGACGCAGAGGTGATCGAGCGCGGTCACGGAGACGGTATCGGCCATCGCGGATAGGGGCTGTGGGTGAGTGCGCCGAAACATAACGGCGCGGGCGGACGGCCGGGTAGGCCATTATGTTTCACGCCATGACGACCAATCCCTTTGGCGCTCGCGCCACCCTGGCGCTCGGCGACGGCCCGGCCACGATCTTCCGGCTCGACGCGCTCGCGAAGGCGGGCGTTACGTCGCTCGAACGGCTTCCGTACTCGATCCGGATCCTGCTCGAAAACGTCCTGCGCCACGCCGGCACCGACGTAGTCACGGAGGAGCACGTGCGGACCGTCGCCGGGTGGCAGCCGCAGTCCGGCCCGGGACACGAAGTGCCGTTCATGCCGGGCCGTGTGGTGCTGCAGGACTTTACTGGGGTGCCAGCGGTGGTGGACCTGGCGGCCATGCGGGATGCCATCGTCGCCTTGGGAGGCGATCCGCAGCGCATCAATCCGCTCGTCCAAACCGACCTGGTGATCGATCACTCGGTGCAAGTGGATTTCTTCGGCACGCCGGTCGCGTTCACGCTGAACGTCGAACGCGAAATGGAGCGGAACGGCGAGCGCTACGCGCTGCTGCGGTGGGCGCAACAGGCGTTCCACGACTTCCGCGTGGTTCCCCCCGGCACGGGTATCGTGCATCAGGTGAATCTCGAGTACCTCGCCAGCGTGGTCCGCCTGGAGCGCACGAACGGATCGGCCGTCGCGTACCCGGACACGCTGGTCGGGACCGATTCTCACACGACGATGATCAACGGACTCGGCGTCGTGGGGTGGGGGGTGGGCGGCATCGAGGCCGAGGCCGTGATGCTGGGACAGCCCTACTTCATGCAGCTCCCGGCGGTCGTGGGGATGCGGCTGTTGGGCGCGCTGCCGGAGGGGGCGACGGCGACCGACCTGGTGCTGGTGGTGACCCAGATGCTCCGCAAGCACGGGGTCGTGAACAAGTTTGTCGAGTTCTTCGGACCTGGCCTCCCGACCCTGGGGCTCGCCGATCGCGCGACCATCGCCAACATGTCGCCGGAGTACGGCGCGACGATCGGGTTCTTCCCGGTGGATGGTGAGACGCTCACCTACCTGCGCCGGACGGCCCGCCCCGCTGCCCTGGTGGATCGGGTCGAGCGGTACTGTAAGGAACAGCTCCTGTTCCACACCTCCGACTCGCCGGACCCCGTCTACAGCAGTACGCTGGAGCTGGATCTCGGATCGGTGGAACCGTCCCTGGCAGGCCCGCGCCGCCCGCAGGATCGGGTGTTGCTGCGCGACCTGAAACCGGCCTTCAAGCAGGTACTGCCGAATCTCATCCCGTCGAACGCCCGCCGCCGGGCCGCGCCGGAGGGAGGCAGCGCGCGCTGGGCGAACGAGGGCGGACAGAGCCCGGGCGCGGTCGCTGCCGTCGCCTCGATGGAGATCGCCACAGCGGCGGACATCGAGTACGAAGGCAATCGCTTCCGGCTGCACGACGGCTCCGTGGTGATCGCGGCCATCACGAGCTGCACCAACACGTCCAATCCGTCCGTCATGATCGGGGCCGGGCTCGTGGCCCGCAACGCGGTCCAGAAGGGACTGCGGCGCCGCCCGTGGGTGAAAACGAGCCTGGCGCCCGGGTCCAAGGTCGTGACCCGCTATCTCGAGGCGTCGGGCCTGCTCGATGATCTGGAGGCGCTGGGGTTCCATACGGTGGGCTACGGCTGCACGACGTGCATCGGCAACAGCGGGCCGCTGGCCGAACCGATCGCACAGGCGATCGGGGAGCACGAACTGGTCGTGGCGGCGGTGCTCTCGGGGAACCGCAATTTCGAAGCGCGCATTCACCCGCTGGTGCGTGCCAACTACCTCGCGTCACCGATGCTGGTGGTGGCCTATGCGCTCGCCGGCCGCCTGGACACGAATCTGCTCACCGAGCCGCTGGGGGAGGACCTCGCCGGCCGGCCCGTGTACCTGAAGGACATCTGGCCGAGTCCGACCGAGATTCGGGAGGCCGTCGCCGCCGCCCTGACGCCGGCGATGTTCACCGAGGAGTACGCCTCGGTGTTCGAGGGCACGGAGGCTTGGCAGCGATTGCCGGTGCCCAGCGCCGCCGGCGGCCGCTTTGCCTGGCAGGGGGACTCGACCTATGTCGCCAATCCGCCGTTCTTCCACGATCTGCCGGCCACGCCGGTCGCGCTGCGCGACATCGAGGGCGCTCAGGTCCTCGCCTGGCTCGGCGACTCCGTCACCACGGACCACATCTCGCCGGCGGGCGCCATTCCCAAGGACGGCCCCGCCGGGCGCTGGCTGATCGCGCACGAGGTGAAGCCGGTGGATTTCAACACGTTCGGGGCCCGTCGCGGGCACCACGAAGTGATGATGCGGGGGACGTTCGGCAACATCCGCATCAAGAACCGCCTCGCGGAGGGCAAGGAGGGCAACTGGACCGTCCACCTCCCCACCGGCGAGACGATCAGCATCTACGAGGCGGCCATGCGTTACCAGGCCGAGGGCACACCCCTCGTGGTGCTCGCCGGTACGGAGTACGGCACCGGCAGTTCACGGGATTGGGCCGCCAAGGGCACCGTTCTGCTCGGCGTCCGGGCGGTGATCGCGCAGAGCTACGAGCGCATCCACCGGTCCAACCTGATCGGCATGGGTGTGCTGCCGCTCCAGTTCGAGCCGGGGCAGTCGGCCGCGAGCCTTGAGCTGACCGGCCGCGAGCGGTACACGGTGACCGGGATTGCCACGGGCCTCACGCCGGGCGGCCGCGTGCGGGTCCGCGCCGAAGGCGAGGGCGCGCCGGTCGTGTTCGACGCGGTCGTCCGGCTCGACACGCCCATCGAAGTGACCTACTACCGGCACGGGGGCATCCTGCCGTACGTGCTGCGGCAGTTGGCGACGGCGTGAGTCCGGGTCAGGGCCGGCGCGTCACCCCGCGTTCCCACGTCCCGTACGTGGGGTTGGGAAGCACGAACCAGCGGTCGCCGAACGCGCCGGGCTCCTCGTCGACGGTGGGGAAGTCGCGCAGGTCGTCTCCCAGATAGGCGAGGACGGGCAGCGCCCCCTCCGGCCAGGCGCAGCGGCCGGACCCCGTGCGGAGCTCCGTTCGGCGCACCTGCTTGGTGTACGTTTCGCCCGGCACGTCCAGACACAGCAAGTCTCCCTCCAGCCACAAGCCGTGCGCTGCCAGGTTGCGGCGCGTGGGGTCGGCGATCCACTCGGTCCGGTTGGAGATGAAGGCGACGCGCCCTCCCGCCCTCCGCACGGTCGTCAGAAACTCGCTCACGCCGGGAACCGGCGGCGCCACCATGCGCCGCGCCCACGCGTTCCAGCTCGCCGTGTCGTACGGCAGCTCGTAGGCGGCCCGCTCGAGCTGGTACACCGAGTTGTCGAGGGTGGTCTCGTCTACGTCCAGCACGACCGTCCACCGAGCCTGGCGCGGCAGCCGCTTGGCCGCCGCGAGCGCGTGCTCGGCGGCCGAGCGGTAGATCTGCCGTGTGAGCGCGGCGTATTCCTCGCTGTCGCGCATCCACTTGATCTCCCGATGCTCGACCTGCGCCACGGCCGGTGGCGGAGCGACGGTGGCCGCCGCCACCACGACGACGGTCCAGACGATGGGGCGCGCCATGCTGCCTCCTCTCGGTGGGGTCACGCGGCCGGAAGATATCCCCGTCCGGCCGACGCCGCACAGCACGGGGCTGTCGGCGGCGGTCGGCTGGAGTGAAGTTTCCGCCATGCGCTACGAGGTGCCCGATCACGAGCTGACGGTGCGCGCCACTCGGGCGGGTGGGCCGGGCGGGCAGCACGTCAACAAGGCCGCCACGCGGGTGGAGGTGGTCTGGGACGTCGCGGGCAGTCCCACGCTCACGCCGGCGCGGCGCGCCCGCCTGCTGGAGCGGCTGGCCTCGCGGCTGGATGCGGCCGGTCGGCTGCGCGTCGTAGCCGACGACACGCGCAGTCAGGCGCGCAACCGCACCCTCGCGGTGGCACGCCTGCGCGAACTCGTGCGCCGCGCGCTGATCGTGCCACGCCCCCGCAAGGCGACGGCGCCGCCCCCGTCCGCCATCGCCCGACGGCTGAACGCGAAACGGCGCCGCGGCAAGCGGAAACGGGAGCGGCGCCCGCCACCGGACGACGACTGACGCCCGGCGCGTGCCCCGCGGGCTCTACACGTTCTTCACTTCCGCCACGAGCTTCTTCACCGAGTCGCGCGCATCGCCGAACAGCATCCGCGTCCGGGGCTCATAGAAGAGCTCGTTGTCGATGCCGGCGAAGCCGGGGCGCATGGACCGTTTCAGGACGACGACGGTCTGCGCCTTGTCCACGTCCAGGATCGGCATCCCGTAGATCGGGCTGGCCTGGTCGTGCCGCGCCGCCGGGTTCACAACGTCGTTGGCGCCAATCACCAGCACGACGTCGGTCCGCTCGAACTCCGGGTTGATCTGATCCATGTCGTTCAGCTTGTCGTACGGCACGTTGGCCTCGGCCAGCAGCACGTTCATGTGACCCGGCATGCGGCCCGCCACCGGATGGATGGCGTACTTGACCTCCACGCCGCGCTTCTCGAGCAGGTCCGCCAGCTCCCGCACCTCGTGCTGCGCCTGGGCCACCGCCAGCCCGTAACCGGGCGCGACCACCACCAGCCGTGCGTACGCGAGCATGGTCGCGCAGTCTTCGTGCGTGACCTCGCGATACGTCTTGTCGCCGATCGCCTTCCCCGGCCCGATCTGCGCTACCTGCGATCCGAAGGCACCGAACAGCACGTTCGCGAGCGACCGGTTCATTGCCTTGCACATGATGTGCGAGAGAATGAGGCCGGAGGCCCCCACGAGGGCCCCGCTCACGACCAGCCCCTCGTTGTTGATGACGAACCCGGTCATCGCTGCCGCGATGCCCGAGTACGAGTTCAGCAGCGAGATCACGACCGGCATGTCAGCGCCACCGATCGGGATGACCGACAGAATCCCGAGCGCGAACGCCAGTCCGGCGAGCACGGCGAACATCCACCCGGCCTCGGGCTGCACGACGAGCCACACGATGGCGCTGAGTGTGGCAGCCAGCAGCAGCCCGTTGAGCGTCTTCTGCAGCGGATACGTCACGGCCCGGCCGGTGATCCACTCCCGCAGCTTGAGGAACGCCACGAGGCTGCCCGAGAACGTGATGGCGCCGACGAGCACGCTGAGCCCGACGGTCAGGTTGATGTGGAACGGTGCACCCACCCCGACGTCGCTCGTCGGCGACAGGAACTCCGCCGCCGCGACGAGGGCGGACGCGCCCCCGCCGAACCCGTTGAGCAGCGCGACCATCTCGGGCATGGCCGTCATCTTGACCGTCCGCGCCAGCACGAGACCGATCAGCGAGCCGACGACGAGGCCGATGATGACCATCGTCCACGAGAGGATGCCGGTGAACACGGCCGTCGCGACGATCGCGATCAGCATGCCCACCGCCCCGAGCCGGTTGCCCGAGCGGGCCGTGACCGGCGAGCTGAGCCGTTTCAGCCCGACGATGAAGAGGACGGCGGCCAGGAGATAGAAGAGCTTGATGAAAGCGGGGTTCATGAGCGCTTCTCCTCCGGCTTCTTCTTGAACATCTCGAGCATGCGGTCCGTGACCATGAACCCGCCCACCACGTTGATCATGGCGAAGATCACGGCGATCAGCCCCAGGACGGACGTGACGCGCGAATCGCCACGGCCCGCTACGATCAACGCGCCGATGATCGTGATCCCGGAAATGGCATTGGACCCCGACATCAGCGGGGTGTGCAGCGTGGCCGGCACCTTGGTGATGACCTCAAAACCCACGAACATCGCCAGCACGAAGACCACGAGCAGACTGACCAGTTCGGCGATCATGCCCCACCCCCCTCGACCACCTGCCGCACGCGATCGTGCACGATACGCCCGTCGTGCGTGATGCAGGTGTCCTTGATGATTTCATCTTCGAAGTTCAGTGTCAGCGTTCCCTCCTTCGAGACGAGCAGGTCGAGAAACGCGGAAAGGTTGCGAGCGTACATCTGGCTGGCGTGCTGCGGCGTGGTCGCCGCGAGGTTCGTCCGGCCGATGATCGTCACGCCGTGCTGGACGATCTCCTTGCCCTTTGCGGTGAGCGCGCAGTTGCCGCCCATCTCGGCCGCCAGGTCCACGATCACGCTGCCCGGCTTCATGGCGCGGACCATTTCCTCGGTAATGAGGACCGGAGCCGGCTTGCCCGGGATGAGCGCCGTCGTGATCACGACGTCGGTGTCCTTGAGCCGGGCGTGAATCAGCTCGAGCTCGCGCCGGTGCTGCTCCTCGGACATCTCCTTGGCGTACCCGCCTTCGCCCTCGGACGCGAGATCGGAGACGTCGGCCGCCACGAACTTGGCGCCGAGGCTCTCGACCTGCTCTTTCACGGCGGGGCGCACGTCGAACGCCTCGACTACCGCGCCGAGCCGCCGCGCGGTGGCAATCGCCTGGAGGCCCGCGACGCCGGCGCCCAGTACGAAGACGCGTGCCGGGGCGACGGTGCCGGCGGCGGTCATCAGCATAGGGAAGAACTTGCCGAGCGCGGTGGCACCCAGCAGGACCGCCTTGTAGCCGGCTACCGTGCTCATCGACGAGAGCACGTCCATGGACTGCGCGCGCGTGATGCGCGGCAGCAGATCGAGACTGAAGGACGTCACGCGGCGACCAGCCAAGGCTCGCACGACCGCGGGATTCGTGAATGGTTGGAGGATGCCGATCGTGACGACACCCTCGCGCAGAGCCGTCGGCTCGGCCGGCGGCTGGACGGTGAGCACGACGTCGGCGCCGAACACCGGCGCCCGGTCGGCGGCGAGTTCACAACCCACCGCGGCATACGCGTCGTCCAGAAAACCGGCTGCCGTCCCCGCACCCCGCTCCACCCGCACGGTGAGGCCTTTGCCGACCAGCCGCTTGGCGGCGTCCGGCGTCAGCGCCACCCGGGTTTCGCCCGGCGCGGTCTCTTTTGGGACAGCTATGATCACCGCTGCTCTCCTTGATGGTAGTTGATCAGGGCCGCGAGTTCCGGTCGCATCCGGCTGCCGAAGATGCCGGCGGCCGGGACCGTGATGACCTGGGGCCGCGTGCCCGGCGCCCCGCGTGGCCCGTCAGCGCCGGGCCGCCCATCGGGTCCATTGGCGCCGCGCGGGCCCGCGTCACATCGCCGCGGATCGCCCTGCGCCGCCCCACCGTCTCCCCCAGCCCCACCCTTGCCGGCCCGGCCCCCAGCCCCGCCCTCGCCACCCTCACTGCGGGCCTCGACCAGGCCCGCGAGGAATGGATCGCTGTCAGGCACGATCACCGTCACGCGCCCGCCGCGACCGCCCGGCCCACCGGGCGCTCCATTGCCGCCCGCCCCGCCGGCCCCACCCGGCGTGGCGGGCGGCAATGGAGCG
>JAOTWJ010000190.1 GCA_029862925.1 Gemmatimonadota bacterium | reverse complement strand
TGTCCTGCTCGAGGGTCGCAAACTTCGGGTACGCCTGCAACTCGGCCAGGGATTTCGCGTTCTGCTCCTCCACCCAGGCGAGCGCGCGCGCGCCTTCCACCTCCTCGAGCCAGAGGAACGGATCGTCCTGGACCGTCGCAGCCCCTGCGGGCGCTTGGGCCGCAAGACCGGGCACCGTCAGCAGGGCCAGGGCCACGAGCGACAGGTACGACGTGGGCAGGATACGGGGGCGATGGGTGTGGATCATGGGGTCCTTCCTCGGAATCCGAGCAACGTGAGTCCTGGTACGCGACAGGGGAAGTCGCTGGGGCGCTTGGCGGTGCCCGCGTAGGCCGCGGTCAACGCCGACCACGGACCGTGGCCCACCCCACGGACTGCCTTTCGATCAAGACAACTCCGCCAGCGCCTCTCGTACGCGACGCACCCACACGCACGCCGGTTCGGCGTGCTGGAAGACCTCCATGGCTTGCCGCAGTAGGCGCACGGCGTCCTCGCGCTTCCCCGTACGGCTGTAGACCAGCGCAAGCTCATACAGCCCGCGCGGGTGGTAGGGGCGTCGCCGCAGATACTCCGTGAGGCGCCGCTGTGCGTCGCCGTATTGCCCCAGCGCGCGCTCACAGCGCGCGAGATCGATGTCGGTGGCGGTGAGGGTCGGATTCAGCGCACGGGCCTGCTCGTAGTGCGAGACGGCGCGTTCGCAGTTGCCGCGGAGTTCCCACACCAGGCCCTGGGCTCGCTCCCGGCCCCCCCGGAGCACGCCGAGCCCGAAACGGGCGATGAGCGTATCCAGCTGCGGGAGCGCCGCTTCGAGGCTGTCCGCGTGCTCCAACTCCTCGGCTATGCCGAGGCGACCGATCGCCAGCAGCGCGTCGAGGGCGCCACTGACTTGCCGCCCCAGGGCCGCCAGGGAATCGCGTGCCACCTCCACGCGCCCGGCGCGGACGTATTGGGTGAGCCCTTCCAGCTTGAGCTGCAGCAGCGCGAGCGGCACCGTGGCGTAGGCCCCTTCCGCCCAGCCACGCTCCATGTAGCGGACCGCCAGCGACACCTCACCCCGTCGGTCGTGGAACCCTCGGAGCGCGTCGAACACCCTGGTGCGCTCGCTCGGCGTCTCGGCGACGGCGAGCGCATCATCGAACCGCGCGCGGGCGTCGTCGAACCGCCCGATGTCAGTCAGGACCCAGGCCGCACCGAGGATCGGATCGACGTCTTCTGCATCGAGGAGCGAGGCCCGCTCGTACTGCTCCAGTGCCCGCGCATGGTCGCCGATCCGGGCATAGAGCTGGCCGAGGTCGGTGAACGCACGCGCGTCCTCCGGAAACCGATCGGCATACCGACGGAAGTAGCCGAGGGTGCGCTCGTCGTCGCCCCGCTGCATGGCGAGGGACCCGAGAGTCCGTAGCAGCTCGTGGCGCGTGGTGTCGAGCGCATACATGCGTTCGACTTCGGCGCCGGCGCTGTCGAACTGCCCGGCTGCCACCCACAGTTGCGCCAGCATGGAGCGCGCCTGGAGGTCAAAGGGATAGAGCTCCGTGTGCATCCGAGCGACCGCGAGCGCCCGCTGCGGATCTTGCTGCGCGATCCGGTAGTGGTATGTCCGGATGATGAGCTGGTAGATCTCCGGCAGCTTGTACGCCAGCCGGCGCGCGCGCTCGAGCGCCGCCGGCGCAACGTCCGCCTGATTCGAGAGGATACGCGCCTGCCACAGCGCAACGTAGGCGAGCGCGAAGAGTGAGTCCTCGGCAACGGCCGCCGCGAACGGGACTGCCGCTGCCGCAGTCTCCAGGCGCAACAGCCGCACCGCCCCGTCCACATAGTGGCGATACGCGGGCAGGGAGGCAGTCAGCGTCTCCGCAACCGGGAGGTCACGGCTGCCCTCGATCTGGGCCTCTGGTACTTCGAGGTCCGCCTTGAGCGCCATCGTGATCTGATCCACGAGCGCGAAGACGTCGGAGCCCACAAAGCGCCGCTCCGCCACCACCTGACCGCTGCGCGTCTCGTAGAGCTGCGTCGACACCGTGAGCTCGCGGCCAGCCCGATCGACCGTGCCAGCAAGCAGCCACCCCAGGTGCGCATCCTGGGCGATCTGCCGCTTGAGCGCGAGCGGGACGTTCCGCCCGTCCGGGAACCCCTCGCGTTGGAGCCATTCCCTAAAGGACAGGGGATCTTGCACATAGAAGAACAAGTCCTGCAGGAGGTCATGCTGAACCGCCCAGGGGATCCCATACTGCAGCCACGTGAGCGCCGTATCCGCAGTGGGGTTGTCGAAGAAGAACACCGCGAGGTTCTTGCGGTAGCCTTCCTTCGGCACCTGACGCGTGATGAGGTTCCCCTCCTCGTCCCGAAGTGTCACGGCGGTCGTGGCGGCGCCGAGGTCCTTCCCGCCGAACACGAGAAACAGCACCGCGATCGCGATCAGCGCGTTGGCCGGGATGCCGACCTTCTCGATCACCGACCAGCCGTCGGCGCGGCGACGGGACGCGAGGAGCATCACCGTGGGCAGGAACAGGAGCAACGCGAGCCCCACGAGACCTGTGAGGTGCGGTGACAAGGGTAGGCGCGTAGCCCACCACTTGAGGACGGCCAGTGCAAGCACACCAAGGAGCGCGTACGCCGCAACCACGCGCACGGCGCGCCGGCTCAGGACCGCGCTCCACCATGCGCCGGATCCGACGGTTCGCTGGGGGCCACTCACGGCGGCGGCATCGAGCGCCTGGGCAAACGCCGACGCGGTCGCGTACCGGTCGCCCGGCACCTTGGCCAGCAGCCGCTCTACGACCATCGCTAGGGGGCGCGGCACGTCCGCACCGGTCGTCGCGAGCGGCGGCGCGCGATCCACCACCTGCCGAGCCAGCGTGCGCTGAGGGGTATCGCCGCCAAACGGCGGGCTGCCGGAGAGCATCTCATACACCACACACCCCAATGCGTACAGATCGCTCCGGCCGTCGACATCGGACTGGCCGCTGGCCTGCTCGGGACTCATGTAGGCGGGCGTGCCGACGGCGAGACCCACGGCGGTGAACGGCTGGCCGGCCGACGCGGCCTGCGTCGCACGAGCGATGCCGAAGTCGGCCACGAGGGCCGTGCCACCAGCGAGCAGGATGTTCTCGGGCTTGATATCGCGATGCACAACGTCGCGCGCGTGGGCAAACTCCAGCGCCGTGGCGACCTGCCGCGCGATGCGCACGGCATCGGCGACGGGAATCCGCGCGTCCCGCTCCAACCGGGCGCGGAGACTCTCGCCCTCCACGTACGGCATCACGTAGTACAGCAGGCCATCGGCTTCGCCAGAGTCATACAGCGCGACGATGTGTGGATGCTGCAGGTTGGCCGTGAGTCGGATCTCGCGCAGGAACCGGTCCGCCCCAAGCGCCTGGCCCAGCTCGGGTTTGAGGACCTTGATCGCGACCTGGCGATCGTGTTTCAGGTCCTGTGCGAGGTAGACCGTGGCCATGCCGCCGCGGCCCAACTCGCGCCCGATCGCGTAGCGGTCAGCCAAGGCCTCGGCGAGGCGATTCACCAGCGTCTCCATGCTCCCTCACCCGCGCTGATCCCATTTGTACCATAGGACGCCGGGCGCATCGCGGCTAGTTCCGTGGCGGAATGGTGACCGGGACGGACAAGCATGCCGGTGGGGCGCTGGGGCGCTGGGTGGACGAGACCCTTCACCGACGGGCGTCGAGCGGCTCCAGCGCACGGGTCGGCGCGGCGTGAGCCAAGCTCGGCTTTGGCAGCGCCGCGTGGCACCAGCAACCTTCGCCAGAGCTTCCGCTTCGCTCAACGCCCCACCGACCGCGCCGGAGGGCGGCCCAGGCCGCGTCCTGCGGTACCCAACCCCCCGCGGCAGTCGTGGAGTGGTTCACGCACGTTTACCCTTGCACATCGCTGCGAACCGTGCGGTGGCCCCCCTCCCCCGACCTGGACACCACCCGAGTCCGCCCCGATACTTCCATGTCAGCAGTGACCGTCTAATCCCGACAACTTGATTCGTGTTTGTCGCCATGCGGTGGCGTAACACCGCCGACATGCTCCTCACGGTCCTTCAGGAGTGACCATGACCCTGCCTCGTCGTAACGGCCCGCGCACCGAAGAGTGGCGGCACAAACTCCTCATCGCCGTCTCCGGCCTGCTGTTGTTCGAGACGCTCACGGGCCTCTCCATCTTCCTGCTCCCGTTCTCCGTGTCCAACCAGGTCATGGTGCTGCTGCACACCGCCGTGGGCATCGTGTTCCTGGGCCCGTTCGCCTGGTATCAGCTGCGCCATTGGCTGCTCTACCGCCCGCTCCGCATGTCGCACGTGAAGCTCACGGGGTATTTCGCCATGGTGGCGACGATTGTCGCCCTCGTGTCCGGCGTGGTGCTCACCGTGCAGGCGCTCTGGGCCACACGGATCAGCTACGCGTGGGACCTGGTCCACATTGTGGCCACGTTCGCCCTGATCGCCGCGGCTGTCCCCCACGTGGTGGTGCTGATCGTGCGGGCGACCCGCGCCACCGAAGCCGCCAGCGGCGGGCCCGTCCTCGCGGCCGCCAAGCGAGGCGGTGTGGGGTCGCTCGTGCTCATGGCCGCGCTGTTCGTCGCCGTGGCGCTGGTGGCGTACTGGTACGAGCCGCCCCGGCTGGTGAACACGCTGCCCGACGATTACAGCTACCTCTATGGGGCGGACCGGCCGTTCGCGCCGAGCCTCGCACGCACGAACACCGGCGCGGCGTTCGACGCCCGCACCATGAGTGGCTCGGAGTCGTGCGGCACGTCGCGCTGCCACGAGCAGATCTACGATGAGTGGCAGGTGAGCGCGCACCGCTACTCGGCCATGGACGCGGCGTTCCAGTCGGTGCAGGAGGTGATGGCCAAACAGAACGGCGCCGAATCCACCCGGTATTGTGGCGGCTGCCACGACCCCATCTCGCTGTTCTCCGGCACCAAGAACGTCTTCACGGAGGACCTTACCAACCTCGTCGGCTATCAGGAGGGCGTCTCCTGCATCGTGTGCCACGCCATCGAGGAGACCGACGTCAAGGGGAACGCCAACTACGTCATCCGACAGCCCGAGCGGTACATGTTCGAGTTGGACGAGGGCCCCACGGCCCGGTTCTTCCGCGACTTTCTGCTGCGGGCCTACCCGCGGCAGCACGTGCAGTCGCTGCAGCACAAACTGTTCAAGAGCGCC
>JAOTWJ010000045.1 GCA_029862925.1 Gemmatimonadota bacterium | reverse complement strand
GTGCAGGCTAAGATGGTCGAGGGCAAGCTCAAGAAGTTCTTCGAAGAGCGCGTGCTGCTGGAGCAGACATACGTGAAGGACGACAGCCTCAAGGTGGGCGACCTCGTCAAGGCGGTCTCCGGCAAACTCGGCGAGAACGTGGTGGTCCGGCGCTTCGTCCGGTTCGAGGTGGGAGGCGACTAGGTGGGACAACTCGCCTACCGGCGGCTCCTGCTCAAGCTCTCCGGCGAGTCGCTGGCGGGGGACAAGGGCTTCGGCCTCGATTTCGGCGTCGTCGGGCGGTTGGCCGAGGAAATCCGGGGTGTGCACGCGCTCGGCGCGAGCATTGGCCTCGTGCTGGGCGGCGGGAACATCGTGCGGGGCACCGTGGCCAGCCAGCAGGGCATGGACCGCGTCTCGGCCGACTACATGGGGATGCTCGCGACGGTGATCAACGCGCTGGCAATGCAGGACATTCTGGAGCGCACCGGCATCGAGACCCGGGTCATGACGGCCATCCGCATGGAAGAACTCGCCGAGCCGTACATCCGGCGGCGGGCACAGCGGCATCTCGAAAAGGGCCGCGTGGTGTTGTTCGCAGGTGGAACGGGCAACCCCTACTTCTCGACCGACACGGCTGCCGTGCTGCGGGCCCTCGAGATCGAGGCCGAGCTGCTCGTCAAGGCCACCAACGTCGACGGCGTGTTCAGCGCCGATCCCAAGGAAGACGCCGGGGCGGAGTTCCTGCCCGAGGTCACCTTCCAGGAAGCGATCGTGCGCGGCCTGCGCGTCATGGATGCCAACGCGTTCGGGCTGTGCAAGGAGAACGCGCTGCCCATTGTGGTCATGAACGTCAACCAGACCGGCGCCATCGCCCGTGTGCTTCAGGGCGAGCGCGTCGGCACTCTCGTACGATGACGACTGACGCCCTCGGCGATATCGAAAAGCACGCGAAGGACGCGATGCTCAAGGCGGTCGAGAACACGAAGCGCGAGCTCTCGACCATCCGCAGCGGCAAGGCCACGACCAGCCTGCTCGACGTGGTGCGGGTAGAGGCGTACGGGCAACAACTGCCGCTCAACCAGGTGGCGAGCGTCAGCGCCCCCGAGCCGCGCCTGCTCACGGTGCAGCCCTGGGACAAGTCCCTGATCGGCGCGGTCGAGAAGGCGATCCTCGCGTCCGATCTGGGACTCAATCCGGCGAACGACGGGACGATCATCCGCGTGCCGTTGCCCCCGCTGACGGAGGAGCGGCGGAGGGAGCTCGTTAAGGTCGTGCACAAGCTGGCTGAGGAGGGCCGGATCGGGATCCGGCATGCCCGGACCGACGCGCTTGCCAAGATCAAGAAGGTCGAGCACGTCTCGGATGACGACAAGCGGCGGGCCGACAAAGACGTGCAGAAATTGCACGATGACGCCATCCATCAGGTGGAGGCGGTGGTCAAGGGCAAGGAAGACGAGATCATGGAGGTCTAGCCGGCTGCCGGGCGGCGGTCTCATGGCGAGTTCCCTTCCGCGCCGCATCGCGGTTGCCGCGGTCGGCATCCCCACAGCGCTGGGCCTGGTCTACGTCGGTGGCTGGATTCTCGCGGCCGTGCTGGCGGTCGTGGGCGTGCTCGGCACCCACGAGCTCTTCCGGCTCGCGCGCGCGAAGGACGTCCGTCCCCTCGGTCTGCTGGGCTACGCTGCCGCCGCCCTCGCCCCGCTCGCCCTGTTCGGGATCCTCAATGACCGGCTGCTGCCACCGTTGTGGATCGGCTACGCGGCGATCGCATGGGTCATCGCCATCATGGCCGGCGCCGTTTTCCGGCGGCCACCCGCGAGCGGTCCGCTTGCTGCGGTGGCCGTCACGGTGTTCGCGCCCGCGTATACGGGGCTGCTCCCCAGCTTTCTGCTCGTGATTCGACACGGCAACGCGGCCGCGAGTCCGTGGGCGGCGACCTGGCTCGTGTTTCTGCCGCTCGTCGTCACTTGGGTGTGTGACTCGATGGCGATGGCCGGCGGGGCGCTGATCGGAGGGCCGAAGTTCGCTCCCGTCGTGAGCCCCAACAAGACCTGGGCGGGGACCGTGACGGGATCCGTGTCCGCGGGACTCGTGGCGCCGGTCTACGGCTGGCTCGCGCTGCGACCGCACGACCTGCACCCGGGAGTCGTGCAGCTCGTGCTCCTCGGCATCCTGTTGTCCGCCCTCGGTCAAGTGGGGGATCTGGCGGAGTCCCTCTTCAAGCGGGAAGCCGGCGTGAAGGACTCGGGGACCGTGTTCCCGGGCCACGGGGGCGTCCTGGACCGGTTCGACTCGCTCTATTGGGTGTTGCCCGGGGCCGCCGCCCTGCTGGCGCTCTACGGGATTCTGTGACCACCGGTGTGGCGGTGCTCGGTGCGACCGGCTCGATCGGTCGCAGCACGCTGAACGTCCTCCGGCGGCAGCCGGACCGGTTTCGCCTCGTGGCGCTCACGGCGCGCGTCGCCCGCGACGAGCTGGCGCGGCAGGCGGCCGGGTTCGGGGCGCCCTATCATGCGACGGTCGAGAGCCGCGGACCCGAGTGTCTGGTGGAGGCGGCCACGCATCCGGACGTGGACGTCGTGGTCAACGCAGTCGTCGGCGCGGCCGGCCTGAACGCGACCCTCGCGGCGCTCCGCGCGGGGAAACGGGTCGCGCTGGCCAACAAGGAGTCGCTGGTGATGGCCGGCGACCTCGTGCTGGCCACGGCGGCCGCGGGCGGCGGCGAAGTCGTCCCGATCGATTCCGAACACAGCGCCGTACTCCAGTGTACCACCGGCCATCCAGACGCGCTGGCGCGGTTGATCCTGACCGCCTCGGGCGGACCGTTCCGAGACTGGTCCGCCGACAAGGTCCGCGGGGCGACCGTGGAGCAGGCCCTGCGGCACCCGACTTGGCAGATGGGGCGGAAGATCACCGTGGATAGTGCGACGCTCGCCAACAAGGCGCTGGAGGTCATCGAGGCGCACTATCTGTTTGGGCTTGGCTACGACGCCATCGAGGTGGTCGTGCATCCCCAGTCGATCGTGCATGGGTTCGTGGAATTCTCGGACGGGTCGATGCTCGCGCAAATCGGGTATCCCACCATGGAGTTGCCGATCTTGTACGCCCTCACGCACCCCGAACGGCTCCCCGACCACGGCGTCACCCGGTATGATCCCGTCGCCGCGGGCCCGCTCACCTTTGAACAGGTCCGCCGCGACGTGTTTCCAACCTTCGACCTCGGCGTCCAGGCCGGACGGGCAGGGGGGACGATGCCGGCGGTATTCAACGGCGCGAACGAGGTTGCCGTCGCCGGATTCCTCGCCGGCCGAATCGCGTTCGGCCGCATTCCCGAGTTGATCGACGCCGCGCTGACGGCGCACTCGGCGATCCCCGCCGTCGACCTCCCCACCATCCTGGAAGCCGACCGCTGGGCACGGGCCCACGTGGAGGCGGGCCAGTGACGACGCTGGTGGCGGCCCTGGTGGTCCTGGGCGTGGTCATCTTCGTCCACGAGCTGGGTCACTTTCTCGCGGCCAAGGCCGTCGGCGTGGGGGTGCCGCGGTTCTCCATCGGCTTTGGCAGCCCGACGCCACTGCGGTTCCGCTACGGGGAAACCGAGTACGTGCTCTCGTGGATTCCGCTCGGGGGGTACGTCAAGATGGCCACTGCCGAGGAGGAAGGCGGCGTGTCGTCGATCGAGGGCGGGGGCGCCGCCGAGTTTCCGCCCCACCGCCTCTTCGAGCACAAGCCTCTGTGGGCGCGCATTCTCGTGCTCTCGGCCGGGGTGATCATGAACGTCCTGCTGGCGTGGGGCGTGTATGCCGGCATCGCGCTCGGCGGCGGGCAGCTGGTGGATCCGATCACCCGTCTCGCGGAGATCGACACGACGGTGGCCCCGGCCGAGGCCCGCGACCTTGCCACGGTCCCGTTCGGCACCACCATCACCCGCGTCAACGGCGATACGGTAACGTCGTGGAACGACGTCATTGCGGCCGTCGCCGATCTGGGGAGCGAACGGGTGCGGTTCGACTTTGCCGGCGGCATCGACCCGGTCATCGTCCACATCCCGGGCACGGCCGTGGAAGCGCGCCTGCGGTTGCGGAACGCCCTGCACAACCTGCGGGAGGCCCGCGTGGCCCGGGTGGAGCCGGCGTCGCCCGCCGCGGCCGCCGGGATCGAGCCGGGCGACCTGGTGGTCCGCATTAACGCCGATACGGTGCGCTACTGGGACGAGCTGGTGGCGCTGGTTCGGCCGCGGCCCGAGGCGCTCGTCGAGGTGACGCTGGTGCGGGGAGACGAAGTCCGGACCGTCCCCGTGCAGACCGACGCGACCGAGGACCGGGATCCGACCACGGGCGGGCGGGTCCGTGTGGGGCGGCTGGGCGTCCACGTGGCCGAGCCGGTGCGCCGGGTCGAGTTCACCGCGGCGGGCGCCCTCAAGGAGGGACTGCGCCAGACCGGGGCCCAGACGCGCCTCGTCCTGGTGACCGTGCGCGGCCTCGTGTTCGGCCGCATTTCACCCAAGGAACTCGGCGGGCCCATCGCCATCGGTCAGCTCTCCGGGGAGGCGGCCCGCGCCGGGCCCGTCCCGTTCCTGGCCTTCATGGCGTTCATCTCGATCAACCTGGCGATCTTCAACCTGCTTCCGATCCCGGTGCTGGATGGCGGCCACCTCGTGTTTCTCGTCCTCGAGGGCCTGCGCGGCAAACCCGTACCCGCCGGGGTGCGGATTCGGTTCACCCAGGTCGGTCTGGCGCTGCTCTTTGCGCTCGTGCTCCTGGTGATGTACAACGACGTGCTGCGGGTTCTCGGGCTCCATTAACGGCGCGCGAGCAGGAGCATCAGCGCCACGGCCATCAGCACGAGCAGGAGCGCCAGGCCCGTCAACGCACCGGGTCGCCCCGGCCGGGGCAGACGCAGGGCCGAGGTCCGGCGCCGCCCCGCCGCGATGGCCCGCAGCGCGGCGGCCAACTGCCCGCCGGACGAGTAGCGGTCATCCGGATGCTTCGCCAAACACCGCAGGATGACCCGTTCCACGCGCCGGGAAAGCCCGGCGTGCCGGCGGGAGGGTGGGGGGGGGGCGTCCTCGACGTGCATCCGGGCGAGCTCGAACCAGGCGCTGGAGCGGAACGGGAGCTCTCCGGTAGCCGCCCGATATAGCGTGACGCCCAGGGCATAGACGTCGCTGCGTCCGTCGAGGGGCCGCCCCTGCGCCTGCTCGGGCGACACGTAATGCGGGGTGCCGATCGTCATGTCGACCCCCGTCGAAGTGGACACGCCGGACGCCGCCGTGGCGATCCCGAAGTCCGTCAGCACGGCGGTCCCGTCCGCCCGCAGCAGGACATTGTCGACCTTGACGTCGCGGTGGATCACCCCGGCCTGGTGCGCGTAGTCGAGCGCCTCCGCGATCTGGATGGCGATCGCCAGCAGCCGGTCCTCGGACAGGGGACCTTCCCGGGCCAAGACCGCTGCCAGCGAATCGGGATACAGGTCCATGGCAAGGTACGTGAGGTCCCCGTCCGCCCGGACCTCCCGAATCCGGGCGATGTGGGGATGGTCCAGGCGCGCCGCCACCTCCGCTTCACGCCGAAAGCGGCGCGCGAACGCGGGATCGCCGGCGTAGCGCGGCTTGAGCACCTTGAGCGCGACCGGGTCGCCGGAGTCGGCCGCACGGGCGGCAAGGACCCACGCGAACCCCCCCTCGCCCAGGATCCGGTCCACGAGATAGGGGCCAATGCGGCGGCCGAGCAGGGCCTCAGGGTCGAGCGACATGGCGGGCTTTACAGAGGGTGAGGTCCCGTCTAAGTTAAGGGATTGTGAGAGATACGTGATTTTGCGACCGAGCGCGCCCGCGCTCCCATCAGGATACGCGTTTGATGAGTGTTGACAAGCTCGCAGTGATCCAGAAGCATCAGAAGGCGGTTAGCGATACGGGATCGGCCCGGGTCCAGGTGGCTCTGCTCACCGAACGGATCAATGCGCTGACCGACCACTTCCGCACGCACCCCAAGGACCACCATTCCCGCCGCGGCCTGCTGACGATGGTCAGCAAGCGCCGCCGTCTGCTCGACTACCTGCGGCGGACGGAATTGGCGGGCTACCGGCAGCTCATCGACGAGCTGGGGCTCCGCCACTAGCGGGGCGGCGCGGGCGAGGGGCGTCCGGGCAGAGCACTCCGGACGCCTCGGGGCATTCGTCTGTGCTCGAGAAGGAACACCATGGAACATCGAATTGAGCGGACATTCGCCGGCCGGCCTCTCGTGATCGAGACCGGGCGAATGGCCAAGCAGGCCGCCGGCAGTGCTGTCGTGCGGCACGGGGACACGATGGTCATCGCCGCCGTCACCGTGTCCGACAAGCTGTCGCAGCTGCCGTTCTTCCCACTCACCGTCGAGTACCGCGAGAAGACCTACGCCGCCGGCAAGTTCCCCGGCGGGTTCATCAAGCGCGAGGGGCGACCGAGCGACGACGAGGTTCTCGCCGCTCGCCTGACGGACCGCTCCGTTCGGCCGCTCTTCCCCGAAGGGTTCAAGAACGAGGTACAGGTCTTTCTGTATGTCGTGTCCGCCGACCAAGAGAACGATGCCGACGTGATCGGGCTGACGGCCGCCTCGCTGGCGCTCTCGCTCTCGACGGTGCCCTGGGGTGGGCCCATCGCCGCGGTGCGGGTGGGTCGCGTCGAGGGGGAGTGGGTGCTGAACCCGACGTTCCAGCAGCTCGAATTGAGCGACTTGGATCTGGTCGTCGCGGGCTCGGCCGATTCCATCGTCATGGTCGAGGGAGGCACGCTCGAACTGTCCGAAGCAGATCTCATCGAGGCCCTCGGCTTCGCCCAGCGGGGCATCGCCGAACTCGTGGCCGCCCAACAGGAGATCATGGCCAAGGCCGCGCGCCCCAAGATGAGTTGGACGGCAGAGGCACCGCCGGCGGAACTTCCCTCCCGCGTGCGCGCCGTAGCCGGGGACCGGATGCGGGACGCGTTGAACCACCCCGACAAAGCTGCCCGGGCCGAGGCGCTGGCGCAGGTGCGGGCGGCCGTGCTCGAGGAGGTGACCCCGGAATGGAGCGACCATCTCAAGCATGTGCTCGGCGTCCTGGACGACATCGAGTACGAGACGATGCGCCATCAGGTACTCGAGCAGGGCGAGCGCGTCGACGGTCGTGATCTGCACACCGTCCGCGCGATCGCCTGCGACGTGGGCGTCCTCCCGCGCGCGCACGGGTCCGCCCTGTTTACCCGCGGGCAGACGCAGGCGCTCGTCAGCACGACGCTCGGCAGCGTGTCGGATGAGCAGCGGATCGACAGCATCGATGTCGTGCAGGAAACCAGCAAGAGCTTCCTGCTGCACTACAACTTCCCGCCGTTCTCGACGGGCGAAGTACGCCCCATTCGCGGCGTCTCCCGGCGGGAGATCGGCCACGGGGTGCTCGCCGAGCGGGCGTTGCAGGCGCTGTTGCCGTCGTATGACTCGTTCCCCTACACGATCCGATTGGTGTCCGAGATCCTGGAATCCAACGGCTCGTCGTCGATGGCGACCGTCTGTGGGGGATCGCTCGCCCTCATGGACGCGGGGGTACCGATCAAGGCCCCCTGCGCCGGCGTCGCGATGGGGCTCATCAAGGAGGGCGACCGGGTCGCGGTGCTCACCGACATTCTCGGCAGCGAGGACCACCTCGGGGACATGGACTTCAAGGTGGCCGGCACCCGGGACGGCGTGACGTCCATCCAGATGGACATCAAGATCAAGGGACTCTCGCTCGACATCGTGCGCGAGGCGCTGAGCCGCGCCCGGGACGCCCGCCTGCACATCCTCGACGAGATGGCTAAGGCGCTCGACGGCCCGCGGGCGCAACTGTCGCGCTACGCCCCCCGCATCATCACGATCCAGATCCGGCCGGACAAGATCGGGGACGTCATCGGCCCCAAGGGGAAGGTGATCCGGAGCATCCAAGAGGATACCGGCGCGGAAATCAACGTGGACGACGACGGGCTGATCACCATCTCCGCGATCGACGGCGCCGCCGGCGAGCGGGCCCGGGACATGATCGCCGCCATCGTCCAGGAGCCCGAGATCGGGAAGGTCTACGAAGGCGTCGTGAAGAGTACCACCGCGTTCGGGGCGTTCGTGGAGATCCTGCCGGGGACGGAAGGCTTGCTCCACATCTCCGAGCTCGCGCACGGCCGGACGGAGCGGACCGAGGACGTGGTCAAGAAAGGCGACCATGTGCGCGTGAAGCTCCTGGAGGTCGACGGCCGCGGCAAGATGCGGCTCTCTCGGAAGGCGCTGCTCGAGCAGGACTGACCCGGTGCGGACCGTTCGCCTGGACGAGGGTCTGTACCGCACCGACGCCGACAACGGCGTCATCGTGCTGTCCGAGCGACTCCCGACCGTCCGCTCCGTTGCGGCGGGCATGTGGGTGCGCAGCGCCTCCGCCCACGAAGAGCCCGCCAAGATGGGCGTGTCGCACCTCCTCGAGCACATGGTGTTCAAGGGGACGGAGCGGCGCAGCGCGCGGGACATCGCGCTCGCGCTGGAGGTGCGGGGCGGGTCGCTCGACGCGTTCACCGCCCGCGATCATACCGTGTATCAGGCGCGCGTGCTGGATGCGGACCTGCCGTGCGCGCTGGACATCCTGACCGATCTGGTCCGATCGCCGAGTCTCCGGGAGCAGGACCTGACGTTGGAGCGGCGGGTCGTCCTCGAGGAGATCAGCACGGTCGAGGACACACCGGACGATCTGGTCTTCGACCTGCACGCCGAGACGCTCTGGCCCGACCACTCCTACGGCTACCCGATCCTCGGGACCCGCGCAACGGTCGGCGCGCTCGGCGCCGAGGACCTGCGCGTCCTCCATCGGCGCGCCTACCACCCCCGCCACATCGTCATTGCGGCGGCAGGCAACCTCGACCACGAGGTCCTGCTCCGGCTGCTCACGCGTCTCGGCTGGTTCACCTTCCCGCCGGGACCCGAGCCGACGGACGTGCCCATGTCGCCCGCCGCGCGCCAGGTCACCCGCCGCGTGGCGCGCGCCGGGGCCCAAACCCACGTCGTGATCGGAACCGACACCTTCCCCTACCGGGAGCCGCGGCGGAACGCGCTGCTGCTGCTGAACAACGTGCTCGGGGGCGGCATGTCGAGCCGGCTGTTTCAACGCGTCCGTGAGGAACTGGGCCTGGCCTATGCGGTCTTTGCGTTCCAGTCGTTCTACCGTCACGGCGGGGTCACGGGCGTGTACGTGGGCACCCACCCCAACACGGCGGCGCAGGCGGTCGAGGCCATTCTGACGGAGCTCGGCCGTGTGGCCCGTGAGGGCCTGGATGCCCACACGCTCGCGGAAGCGAAGCAGCAGCTCAAAGGCCAGGTCACGCTCGCCCTGGAGAGTCCCGCCGCGCGGATGTATCGGCTGGCGGGCGTGCCGCTCCACGACGTATCGTACCGCACCATTGACGAGACCGTGGCCGAGATCGAGGCGGTCACGGCGGACGATATCACGGCGGTGGCGGCCGAGTTTCTGGATCCCGAGCGCCAGGCCGCGGTCTGGCTCGGGCCACAGTAACCCCAACCACACTGGGAAGTCCCATGATCATAGGCGTGCCGAAGGAGATCAAGACCAACGAGAACCGAGTGGCGTTGGTCCCCGCCGGCGCGGAGGCGCTGGGGTCCGAGGGCCATACCGTGCTGGTGGAAGCCGGGGCGGGGCACGGCAGCGGGTTTACCGACGCCCAATATCAGGCGGTCGGGGCGACGGTGGTGGCCAAGGTCGACGAGGTGTGGGCCCGGGCCGAGATGATCGTGAAGGTGAAAGAGCCGATCAAGGTGGAGTGGCCCCGGATGCGGAAGGGTCAGGTCATCTTCACCTACTTCCACTTCGCCGCGGACGAGGCGCTGACGCGGGCCGTGATCGGCTCGGGGTGCGTGGCGATCGCGTACGAAACGGTTCAGCTCGAGTCCGGCGAGCTTCCGCTGCTCACGCCAATGAGCGAGGTCGCCGGCCGGATGGCGGTGCAGGAGGGGGCGCGGTACCTGGAGAAGCTGCACGGGGGACGTGGCATTCTCCTCGGTGGGGTGCCCGGGGTGATGCCGGCGGAAGTGCTGGTCATCGGGGGCGGGGTGGTCGGTACGAACGCGGCCAAGATGGCCGCCGGCTTGGGCGCGCACACCACCATTCTGGACGTGAACCTCGACCGGCTGCGGTACCTCTCCGACGTCATGCCCGCCAACGTGGACTTGATCTACTCTGATCGGCACACGCTGCTCGAGCAGCTGGCAAAAGCCGATCTCCTCATCGGAGCCGTGCTCCTGCCCGGGGCGAAGGCGCCCAACCTCGTGCAGCGAAGCGACCTCAAGCTGATGAAACCGGGCTCGGTGATCGTCGATGTCGCCGTGGATCAGGGCGGGTGCGTGGAGACCATCAAGCCGACCACCCACGAGGCGCCGACCTACATGGTCGACGGGGTGGTCCACTACGGCGTCGCGAACATGCCCGGTGCCGTGCCCCGCACCTCCACCCTCGCGCTCACGAACGCCACCTTCCCGTACACGCGTCGGCTGGCCAAACGCGGCTGGCGGGCGGCGTGCGAGGCGGACCCGGCACTCGCCCTCGGTCTGAACGTCGTGGATGGGAAGGTCGTCTACCCCGGCGTGGCCGAGGCGTTCAACCTCCACCTGCACGAACTGAAGGCGGTGCTGTAGGGGCACGGAGAGCGGTGCGGTGGACGGTCAAACGGGGGCTCGAGGGTGGCGGGGCTGGGCCCCTTTTAACTCCTAGTCTTGTCTGAACTTAGGGCGCCCGTTATGTTGAGGCGCGCGCGCAACGCCGCGAGCTGCCGCTCGGGGCTTCCCGTCACTTAGCTTCGGTACCATTCATGCGCTGGCCCAAGTGGAACGTCGGCAAGCTGCTTCCCGCCAACGAGATCGCCGTCGATCTCGGGACCTCGAACACGCTCATCTACGTCAAGGGCGAGGGGATCGTGCTCAACGAGCCCTCGGTCGTCGCGATGGAGCGGAGCTCCAACAAGGTGAAGGGCATCGGGCTCGAGGCCAAGCGCATGCTCGGGCGGACGCCCGACGGGATCATCGCCGTGCGGCCGCTGAAGGACGGCGTGATTGCCGACTTTGACGTGACGGAGAAGATGCTCCGGTACTTCCTGTCGTCCATCATCGCCAAGCACTTCTTCCGGGTGAAGCCGAAAGTGGTTGTGTGCGTGCCCTCGGGCATCACGGAAGTGGAGAAGCGGGCCGTGCGCGACAGCGCGATGTCGGCCGGGGCCAAAGAAGTGTACATGGTCGCCGAGCCTATGGCCGCCGCGATCGGGGTGGGGCTCCCGGTCGAGACGCCGACCGGCAACATGGTGATCGACATTGGTGGGGGCACGACGGAGATCGCGGTGATCGCGCTGTCGGGCATCGTGAGCGACACGTCGATCCGCACCGGCGGCGACGAGATGGACCAGGCGATCGTGCAGTTCATGCGCAAGAACTACAACCTGCTCATTGGGGAGCCCACGGCGGAGTCGATCAAGATCCAGATCGGATCCGCCGCGCCGGTCGGCGAGGAGCAGGAGATGGACGCGAAGGGCCGCGATCTCGTGTCGGGCATCCCCAAGGTGGTGCGGGCCCACTCGAGTGAGATCCGCGAGGCCATCCAGGAGCCGATTCAGCAGATCGTCGACGCCGTGCGGCGCGCGCTGGAGATCACGCCACCCGAGCTCGCGAGCGACATCGTCGACCGGGGCATCGTCATGGCCGGCGGCGGTGCGCTGATCCGCGGACTCGACGTGCTACTCTCCCAGGAGACCTCCCTGCCGATTCGGGTGGATGAAGACCCGCTCACGTGCGTGGTGCGTGGCACGGGGCGCATCCTCGACGATCCGGAGAAGTACCGCACCGTGCTGATGACGTAAGGGCGTGGCCGTCGTGGCCGATCGTTTCACGTCGCGGTGGGACACGCTGGCGTTCGTGGCCTGCGTCCTGGTGGCGCTGGTGGCCCGCGCGATGCCGGAGTCCACCCAGGAAGCCGTGGCCGGCCTGGTCCGCCGCACGCTGCTCGCCCCGCTCCTCGCGCTCGAGCACCAGACCGAGCTGCTGCGCAGCTCGCAGACCCGCCTTCGCGCCCTGGTGGCCGAGCGGGATGCCGCCGCCATCGCGGCGATTGACGCCGAGACCCTGGCGGAGGAGAACGCCCGCCTGCGCCAGTTGCTCGGGTTGCGCGAACGCCTCCCCGGGGCGGCGGTGTCGGCGGAAATCCTGCGTCAGGTCACGCCGGCAGGCGGGTTCACCGTCACCCTGTCGGCGGGTACCGCGCAGGGCGTGCGGGCGCTGTCCCCCGTCGTGACCCCCGACGGCCTGCTCGGCGTCGTGCGCAGCGTGGATCGGGACCACGCGGTGACCGTGCTCTGGACCCACCCGGACTTTCGCGTCAGCGCGATGACGCCGGACGGCAGCGTGTTCGGCCTCATCGCGCCGAGGGGACAGGCGCCGGCCGACGCCATGGGCATGCTGCTGAGCGGGGTCCCGTACCGCGACGTGATTCCCGCGGGGACGCCGCTCCAGACCTCGGGGTTTGGCGGTGTGTATCCCCGCGGCATTCCGATCGGCGAGGTGGTGGGTGTCGCCGAAGAACAGGAAGGGGTCTCCCGCACCTATCTGGTCCGCGCCGCGGTCCATCCCGCGTCTGCCGCCCACGTGATCGTTCTCGTGAATCCCGATGCCGACATCGCCGGCGCGTTCTCGCGAGGACGCCAGTGACGGCGCGCGGGGATCGGCTCCGGCTAGGGGCCGTCGTTGCTCTCCTGGTCGTGCTCCACTTCGGGCTGCGCCCGTGGCTCGGAAGCCCGCGGGTCGCCCCCGATTTCCTGCTGCTGGCCCTCATGGTCTACGCGATCCGCGCCCGGCCGGGGCGCGGCGCCATGGTCGGCTTTCTCGTCGGCCTGCTCGGTGATGCGGGCTTCCCGTACGCCTTCGGGTCGGCTATGCTCGCGTATACCGTGGTCGGCTACCTGGCGGCGTGGGGCAAGGCCGTCTTCTTCGCCGACAACCCGGTGGTGGCGGCGGGGTTCTTCTTCGGCGGCGTGCTCGTGCGCGACGTCCTGGTGCTCGTGTGGGGCGGGCATGCGGAGGGAGCCAGCGTGTTGTGGCAGCTGGGCGTGTGGACGCTCCTGCAAGGCCTCACGACCGCACTCGTCGGACTGCTGATTCTCGTCGTGTTCCGGAACTGGCTCCACGTGCGGCTGGCCGAATGAACTGGTTTCACCCTCACCTCGTTGACCGCCGGGCCACGATGGCCCAATGGGTGGTCTGGGGCGTCGTCGCAGTGCTCCTCGCCGCGTTCTTCCGCGTCCAGATCCTCGCCTCCAGTCGGTACGAGCTCGCGTCCGAGCAGAACCGGCTGCGCGCCGTTCCGCTGCCGGCGCCACGGGGGCTCGTGCTCGACCGCAATGGCGTGGTCCTCGCGGAAAACGTGCCGGGCTACACGGTCGCCCTGCTCGCCGCCTCGCCCGATTCGCTCGCGGCGGTGCTCCAGCGCATCGGCCCGCTCCTCGGCGTGCGGGTGGACGACATCCCCGACGTTCTGCGGCGCTATCGCCTCAAGCCGTCCGAGCCGGTCACCGTCCGGCGTGACGTGTCGTTCGAGACGGTCTCCGCCCTCGAGGAGCGACGGGTCCTGATTCCCGGCCTCGTGATCCAGATGGAGCCGAAACGGCGGTACCCGTTCGGCCCGCTGTTGGCGCATACGCTGGGATACGTCTCTGAGATCACCGAGCCCGAGCTGCAGCAGAATGCCTTCCCCGGTGCTCGGCTGGGGACGCTCGTGGGGCGCGACGGCCTGGAACGCGAATACGACGCGCGTCTCCGCGGGAAGGACGGCCTCCGGTTCGTCGAAGTCGATGCCCTGGGACGCACCGTCCGCGATCAGGGGGTCGCGCCGCCGCTGGATCCCGTCCAGGGCGAGACCATCCGGACGACGCTCGACGTGTCCCTGCAGCGCTTCGTCGCCGAGGTGTTCCCGGCGAACCGCCGAGGGGCGGTGGTCGTGCTCGATCCCCGCACGGGCGGGCTCCTCGCCATGTTCTCCGCCCCCAGCTTCGACCCGAACGAGTTCATCGGCGGCATCGACCCCGCCCTGTGGCGGGACCTGTCGCAGGCCGACGACCACCCGCTGATCGACCGGGCCATCCAGGCGGCCTACCCACCGGCGTCGCCGTGGAAGCTGCTCGTCGCGGCCGTGGCGCTGAAACGCGGCATCGTCCAAGCCGACAGCCGCATGCCGATTCCGTGTCGCGGGGGGCTGCAGTACTACAGTCGGTATTTCCGGTGCTGGAAGCTGCAAGGACACGGGGACTTGACGCTCACCGAGGCGATCAAGTACTCGTGCGACGTCTACTTCTATCAGCTCGGCCTCAGGCTCGGCCTCCCCACGCTGCTTCAGGAAGCCGGCGCGCTGGGGATGCACGAGGCGCTGGGCGTGGATCTGCCGAACGAACGAGCCTCGTTCCTGCCCGCGTCGACGGAGTATTACAACCGACGGTACGGACCGCGGGGCTGGACGAGTGCCGTGACCCTGAATCTCGCCATCGGCCAGGGCGAGAACGTGCAGACGCCGCTCAACATGGCGTACTTCTACGCCATGCTCGCCAGCCCCACGGGGCGCACGCCGCCCCCGCACGTGGTCGCGCCCCGGACCACCGCTGCACAACGGCAGTTGCAGTTGTCGGCGTCGGAGCTGGCCGACCTCCGCACGGCGCTGATCTCGGTCGTCGAGGGCGGCACGGCCACCGCGTCCCGCATCGCGGACCTGCACATCGCCGGGAAGACCGGCACGGCGCAGAATGCCCACGGCGCCGACCACGGGTGGTTCATCGCGTTCGCCCCCGCGGAGGCGCCGAGCGTGGTCGTGGCCGCGATCGTGGAGTTCGCCGAGCACGGCTCGGCCGTGGCACCCATGGTCACCCGCATCATCGCGCGGCATCTGCGGGGTCCCGATGCCGTCCAGTGGACCGGGGCGAAGATCGTGGTGCCGGAAGACTCCGCGCCGGCTCCCGTGCCCATTGTCCCGGAGGAAGGCAGCCGTGCGGGCCGCCGACCCGGGATTCGATAGCCGACTCCTCGTGGCGGCGGCGCTCCTCGTCGCCGTAGGCCTGGCCGTGCTCTACTCGGCCGGCCAGACCGACGTGCCGTCGGCGGCCGAACGCCTCTGGGAGCGGCAGCTCGTGTTTCTCGCGCTCGGCGTCGTGGGGGCCGCGCTCGCGTACCGCGTCTCACCCCAGCTCCTCGAGTGGAGCACGCCGTTGCTGTACGGCATCGGCATCGCGCTGCTCGCCGCCGTGCTGCTCGTGGGCACCGGGGCCGGCACGGCCGCCGGCACCAGGTCGTGGCTCGCGGTCGGGGGCGTTCGCCTTGGCCAACCGACCGAGCTCGCGAAGCTCGGTGTGATCCTGATGCTGGCCCGCCACCTGGGAGCGCGGCGGGAGCCGCCCGCGACCCTGTGGCAACTCGCGCCCGCCGGGGTGATCGTCGGCATCGCCTTCGTGCTCGTGGGCCTGCAACCGGACCTCGGCAGCGCCATCGTCTTTCTCGGCATCCTCTTCTCCATGCTGTACTGGGCCGGCGTCCGCCCCTGGCTCCTGCTGCTGCTTGCCTCCCCCATCCTCAGCCTGCTGCTGGCGTTCTCCACGTTGTCGTGGGGCATCTGGATCGTCGCCCTCACGCTGCTGCTGCTCTGGCTCCGCCCGTACGTGCTCGAGGGGCTGACCGTCTGGCTCACGAACGTGGGGATGGGGGTGATCGCCCTTTCGCTCTGGAACCGGCTGGCGCCGTACCAGCAGAACCGCCTGCTGTCATTCCTCAACCCAGAGATCGATCCGCGCGCCACCGGCTGGCACATCATCCAGTCGAAGGTCGCGGTGGGATCAGGCGGGTTGTTGGGGAAGGGGTTTACCGCGGGCTCGCAGAAGCGGCTGGCATTCCTCCCCGAGCAGGCCACCGATTTCATCTACTCCGTCGTCGGCGAGGAGTTCGGGTTTCTCGGCGTTCTGGTGACGCTGGTGCTCTTTACGTGGCTGATCACCCGCCTCATCCGCATTGCCCGACGGGCGTCCGACCCGTTCGCCAGTCTCGCGGTGTTCGGGATCGCCGGGATGCTGTTCACGCACGTCCTCGAGAGCGTCGCGATGACCGTCGGCTTGATGCCCATCACCGGGATCCCGCTCCCGTTCTTCTCCTACGGCGGCTCGTTCCTCCTCACCTGCTGCCTCGCCCTCGGGATCGCCTTACGGGTCGCGCAGGAGTCACGCGTCTCGAGCTACGCCGAAAGCTGAGCCACCCTCGCGCACGGGTGTCAGGGTGGCGCCCACCGGCCACCGGGGGCAGATTGTGGAGCGCGGCGCGCGGGGGGCAGGGAGGGGAGATCGCATGGCGTGGTTTCGCAAAGAACGGCGCGAACGTACGACGACGCGGCAGCGGCTGGAGATTCCGGCCGACGCCTGGGACAAGTGCGATCAGTGCGGACACACTGACATCCGCGACAAGTTCGACCGCAACCTGCAGGTCTGCATGGAATGCGGGCACCACCGCCGCATCGACTCGCGCCGCTATGTGGCCATCCTCACCGATCCCGGGAGCTTCACGGAGCTGTACGGGACGCTGGGATCCGTCGACGTGCTCGGGTTCGAAGGCTATCCCGAGCGAATCGCGGTGGCACGACGGAAGGCCGGGACGCAGGACGCCATTCTCACCGGGCACGGGACGCTCACCGGCGTGCCGATCAACCTCGGCGTCATGGAGTTCGGCTTCATGGGCGGGTCCATGGGCGCCGTCGTTGGCGAGAAGATCGCGCGTCTGGCGCGTCGCTCGCTCGAGGAGCGCGTCCCGCTCATCATCGTGTCGGCTTCGGGCGGGGCGCGGATGCAAGAAGGCGCGATGAGTCTAATGCAGCTCGCCAAGACCTCCGTGACGATCGCACCGCTCAAGCAGGCCGGCATCCCGTTCATCTCGGTCGTGACGAACCCCACGACGGGCGGCGTGTCCGCGTCCTACGCCATGCAGGGGGACGTGAACATCGCGGAGCCCGGGGCCGTGGTGGGGTTCGCGGGACCGCGGGTCATCAAGCAGACGATCGGACAGGACCTGCCCGACGGATTTCAGACGGCGGAGTTCCTACTGGAACACGGGATGGTCGACATCGTCGTCGCGCGGCACGAGCTGGCCACGACGATCGCGCGCCTCCTCCGGATGATGCTGCGGCGCGAGCCGCTCCCCGCCAGCTCCTGACCCTGACGTTCGCGGAGGCCTGTCGCCTCCTGTTCGCCCGTACGGGGGGAGCGACCACGTGGTCGCTGGGCCCCACGACCGAGTTGTTGGCCGCCCTGGGCGACCCGCACACCCACGTGCCCGCCGTGCACATCGGGGGCACCAACGGCAAGGGCTCCGTCGCCGTCCTGGTGGCGGAGGCCCTGCGTGTGGCGGGTCATCGGGTCGGGCTCTACACGTCCCCGCATCTGGTCGACGTGCGCGAACGGATGCTGGTCGACGGGCGTCCGATTCCCGCGGCGGCATTCGCCGCGTGGACCGAGCGGCTCCTCGCGGACGCCGTCCGCACCGACGCCAGCTTCTTCGAAGTCACGACGGCCATCGCGCTGGCGGACTTCGCCGCGCGGGGCGCAGACCTCAGCGTGATCGAAGTGGGACTCGGGGGCCGCCTCGACGCGACCAACGTGCTCACGCCGCTCGTGAGCGCCGTGACCCGTGTCGCCCTCGAGCACACGGACTACCTGGGGCCGACGCTCGAGCACATCGCGCGGGAAAAGGCGGGGATCGCCAAGCCCGGCGTCCCGTTCGTCGTTGGGGAATCCGACCCGGTACTGGTGCAACACCTGCGCCGGGTGGCGGAGGCTTGCGGTGCGCCGGTGCACGTCGTCCCACGGGAGGCGCGCTACGAGGGACCGCTGGCGATGCGTGGCGGGCATCAGCGGCGGAATGCCGCCGTCGCGCAGGCCGTCCTGGAGGCCCTGCCGGCGGAGCAGCGGCCGCCCGCGGCCGCCGTGCGCCAGGGATTCGCCCGGGCGCGCCTGCCCGGTCGGCTCGACCGGCGGGGCCGCTGGCTGTTCGATGTGGCCCACAACCCCGACGGCATCTCCACGCTGCTCCGCGCCATCGCGACGGAACCGCCGCCCCGCCCGCTGCACGCGGTGATCGGCATCCTGGGGGACAAAGACTGGCGCCAGATGCTGGACGCGCTCCTGGGCGCCGTCGACGCCCTCTGGGTCACCAATGCGCCTACGGCCCCGCCCGCCCGGGCGTGGGACCTCGAGGCCGTAGCGAGCGCGTTCGGGGCCGCGGTGCACGTCGAGCCCGAGCTGCACGACGCCCTGGCGGCGGCTTCCTCGGGCGCGCGCACGGTGCTCGTCTGTGGCTCGTTCCACACAGTCGGTGACGCCATGGCCCGCTTGCCCGGACTCGCGCCGCTCGGGTAGATTCTCGCGATGCAAGGGCAAGCGCTGCCTGGGTTTCGCGACTTCTTCCCGGCCGAGGCAGCCCTCCGACAACACATCTTCGCGGTCTGGCGCGAGGTGGCTTCCCGCTACGGCTTCGAGGAGTACGACGGGCCGCCGCTGGAAGCGCTCGAGCTGTACACCGACAAGAGCGGCGAAGAGATCGTCGGACAGCTCTACGAGTTCGAAGACCGCGGCGGACGACGGGTCGCCCTGCGGCCGGAGATGACACCGACGCTGGCCCGCATGGTGGCGTCGCGCGCGCAGGCGCTCAAGAAGCCCATTCGGTGGTTCGCCATCCCCCAGCTGTTCCGCTATGAACGACAGCAGCGCGGGCGGCTGCGGGAGCATTTTCAACTCAACATGGATCTGCTCGGCGAACCGGGTCCGCTCGCTGATGCCGAAGTGATCGCCGCCGCGCTGGACGTGCTGCGCGCGCTGGGATTCGGCCCCGATGCGGTGCGCGTGCGCCTCTCCGATCGGCGCGTCCTCCGGGCCCTGCTGGCCCACGCCGGGGTCAGCGATCCGCAGCTCCCGGCGGCCTACGCGGCGATCGACAAGATCGACCGCGAGCCCCGTGAGGTACTCGAGGCTCGGCTGGCCAAGCTGGGTCTCGCCGAGCCGGTGATCGCGGCGACGCTCGCCGTGGGGAACGTGCGGGGCCGCGAGCCGTTTCGCGCCGCGCTCGCGAGCCTGCCTGACGGCGGGGAGGTGGCGGACCCCCTCGTCGAGTGCGTCGCGGCGCTCGACGCCATGCAGCTGGGCGCCTTCGTCGACGTGGATCTCTCCATCGTCCGCGGGCTCGCGTATTACACGGGGATCGTCTTCGAGCTGTTTGACGCCGGGCGGTCGCTGCGCGCCATCTGTGGAGGCGGCCGGTACGATGGGCTGCTGACCGCGCTGGGCGGTCCCGACCTGCCGGCGGTCGGCTTCGGCATGGGCGATGTCGTGCTCGGGGAATTGCTCGCGGAACGCGGCATCCACCCCGCGGGGGCGGCTGGGTTGCAGGCGTTTCTGGTGGGCGTCACGGCGGAGGACACCGAGACCGTCCTGGCCCTGGCGCACCGACTGCGGGACACCGGGATCCGCGTGGAATTCGCACTCAAGGCGCAGAGTGTGGGCAAGCAGTTGAAGCTGGCGGCGGCGCGCAACGCACCGCGAGCGGTGATCGTGGGACCGGATGAGCGCGCGGCGGGCGAAGCGCTGGTGCGCGATCTCGGGACCGGAACGGAAGCGCGGGTGGCGTTTGATCGACTCAACGATGTTCTGGCGCAGCAGTAGGATTCTGGCGACGGCCCTGGTGCTCTCGGCCTGCGAGCGCGACGCCCCACCGCGGGCGGCGTTTTCGTTCGAGGCAGCGGCGGAGCCGGTGCCCGTTCTCGTCATTCACAGCGACTGGGTCACGAGGCCCCCCGCAGCACGCCAGCGCGAGGTGCACGTGATGCTGCCCACGGGAATCACCGAAGCGGTGGCCCGGGCGACCCTGCAGCACCTGATCGACAGCGTCCGCACCGCGGATTCTGCCCCGCCGACCATCCGCGTCGTGGGATTCGCGTTCGGACCCCTCGACGCCAAGACCGGGCTGGCCGACGTCGTGCCGGCGATCTCCGCCGTCCGATCCGCCGGCGATCGCGCGGCGCCACCGCGAACCGAGTTCTTCATTCACCGCGCATTCCCGGACTCGGAAACGGGACCAGGCCGATGACGGCAGAGAAGACGACCCGCAAAGCGGCCGCGAAGGCCATTACCCCCCGCGCCACCGATTTCAGCGCGTGGTACAACGACGTCATCATGCGCGCGGAACTGGCGGACTACTCGCCCGTGCGGGGCTGCATGGTGATTCGGCCGTGGGGCTACGCCATCTGGGAGCTGATGCAGCGGGCGCTGGACGACATGTTCAAGGCCACCGGGCACCAGAACGCGTATTTCCCCCTGCTCATCCCGCAGAGTTTCCTCAGCCGCGAGGCGGAGCACGTCGAGGGGTTTGCGCCGGAAACGGCGGTGGTGACGCACGGTGGGGGGAAGGAGCTCGAGGAACCACTGGTCATCCGGCCGACGTCGGAGACGATCATCTATGCGATGCTCGGCAAATGGGTGCAGAGTTATCGCGACCTGCCGGTGCTGCTCAATCAGTGGGCCAACGTGGTGCGCTGGGAGATGCGGACCCGCCTGTTCCTGCGGACGACCGAGTTTCTCTGGCAGGAGGGTCACACGGCGCATGCTTCCGCGGAGGAGGCCGAGGCCGAGACCCGTCGCATGCTGGAGGTCTATCGCGAGTTCATGGAACAATGGATGGCGCTCCCGGTGCTGACCGGTGCAAAGACGGATGCCGAGAAGTTCGCCGGCGCGGTGCGCACGTATGCCTGCGAGGGACTGATGCAGGACAACAAGGCCCTGCAGGCGGGGACCTCCCACTTCCTCGGCCAGAATTTCGCGCGGGCGTTCGACGTGCAGTACCAGACGGCCGAGGGCGGCATGGACTACGTGTGGAGTACTTCGTGGGGGGTCTCCACCAGGCTCGTGGGCGGATTGGTGATGACGCATGGGGACGACGTGGGCCTCGTCTGCCCGCCGCGCTTGGCACCGCGTCAGGTGGTGATCGTGCCGATCTGGCGCAGCGACGCGGAGCGGGCCACGGTGCTGGAGGTGGCCGCGCGTCTCGAGACCGAGCTGCGCGGTCGCGGAATTCGGCTTGGGGTGGACGGCCGGGAAGGGATGAAGCCCGGCGCCAAGTACTACGAGTGGGAGGAGCGTGGCGTGCCCCTGCGTCTCGAGCTCGGCCCTCGGGACGTGGCCCAGGGCCAGGTCATGGCCGCGCGCCGGACCGGGGGCAAGACTCCTCTCGCGCTCGGCGACCTCACGGCGACGGTGCCGCGCGTGCTCGACGAACTCCAGGCGGGCATGCTGGCGGCGGCTCGCGACCGGCGCGAAACCAACTCAGTGCGTGGCGTGACGAAGGCGGCACTGATCGCCCAGATGGAGGGAACGGGCGGATTCGCGTATGCCGGATTCTGCGGCGACGGCAGCTGCGAACAGGCCATCAAGGACGCCACCAAAG